>JBAVZU010000403.1:0-11744 GCA_049588915.1 Candidatus Sulfotelmatobacter sp. | reverse complement strand
GTAGTCAGTGCCCACAGCCTCGTAGCCAACGGCAAAGCTCGGATCTAACTCGATGGCGCGCTGATCGTAAGGCAGGCCTGCGTGACCTTTTTCGTTATCGGCCTTTCTGCCTAGGCTGTAAGCTTTCAGCGCTTCGAGCGAAGGCGTGGTGGCGTCTTCCAAAGGAACGTCAAACTTCTGCACCGTAGCCAGCGACTCGCCCAATTGTCCGCGCAGCCTAGAGGCCGCTTTGCCGAGCGCATCCAGCACTTTTTCCTTGGAGGGGGTCGTGACCTGCTCCTGCGCCAGCGTGTCTCCACTCTGGCAGTGCACCGTTTTTAATCCCAGCACGTAGTCACTGCCCAGGCTGGCGATGGCTCCGGCTATATAGGCCTTGCTGCCCGCCCGTTGGCAAAGCTCGCGGGTTACGTCGGCGGTGAGTTTCGTGCCGGCGGGACGGGTCATTTGTTGCAACGTCTTTGAGACTTCGCCGTCGGAGAGCACATTGAGGAAGGGGGACTGTTGCAGGGAAATCACGAGCGCGGTCTTCAGGGTGTCGTCAAACACTGGATCGCCGGTGCTGTTGGCGAAATCGGCGAGAACGATGGTGTCCTTGCTGGTCAGGCGCTTCGATTGCTCGTGCGAACGATAGTAAAGCCCGCCCGTTATCAGCGCGGCAATCACGAGGACTGCCACCGGGGCAAGTTTCCGCATCCTACCATGAGGAAATACGGAGGTCCGCCCCCGGCTGCGCTCCGGAGAGGAAGCTTGCACAAAACGCACAGCGTAGCCGCCTTTGGGGACCTCGATTCGAACCTTCGCGCTCAGACCGCCATCTTCGTAGTACTGCTTCAGTTTGGTGCGAAGCCGACGAGCGGTCATCCGTACGACTGGGTCAACTTTCGGATCAAACGAGGTACCTCGCCCAAATACCTCCACGCCCAGCCGGTATTCCTTGAGCTGATCGGCCTCTCCCGCCAATGTGTGCTCGACGATGTACCGCAAGAAACGCTTTAGGTGATCGGAGTTGCAAAAGGAGGGGCTGCCCAATAACCGTTCGAGTTCACCATCCACAACTGCACCATGCGCATCGTGATCCATCGCCTGCGGGGGTGACACTGTTGGCGAATTCTTCGCGGAGGGCAGTTCCATCCAGGCACTCCAGAAGTTGTTGATTTTCTGAGGTGAGAGCTTTCAGTCCGGCTATTCAACCGCCATAGTTTACCCCAACTTTACCTCAAAATACTCCCCGTAAAACAGGTCGAAGGGCAAAATCCATGGTCAATCCTACGGGACGCTGTGCATCTCTCAGGCGGAAGCCGAAATGAAAACGCCGGCAGTCTGAAGGAGGAACCTACCATGAGATTCCGAAGATGGATTTCAATGATCGTATGTTGTCTTTCCGCCACGCTGGCGACTGCGGTTCAAACCTCTGCACAAATCACCGAGTTCGACGCTCCGGGTGCGGGCACAGGTGCTGGCCAAGGCACGTGGCCTATCGGCATCAATCTTTTTGGGGAGATCGAGGGCTTCTACATTGACTCGACGGGGGCATATCACGCTATCCTGCGCGCTGCCAACGGAACTATCACCAAGATCAACCTTCGCGGGTCAACTAGCAGCTACGCCTTGGGCATCAATCAGGAAGGGGCGATCGCGGGAGACTACTACGACCGGCACGGGACTCTTCACGGCTACTTGCGCACTCCGAACGGAACTATCACTACTTTCGATGCTCCGGGTGCGGGCATAGGCAACGGACTTGGCACCTACGCACAAAGCATCAACGATTTCGGGGTTATTGCCTCATTTTACCAAGACTCGAGGGGGGTCTTTCATGGTTACCTGCGCGCTCCCAACGGAACCATCACCACGTTCGATGCTCCGGGCGCGGGCACCGGCAACGGCCAAGGCACCTGGGTCGACACTTTCTCCGGCCTCAACGACTTCCGGGCGATCAGCGGATACTACATTGACTCAGCCGGAGCGTATCACGGCTACCTGCGCGCTCCCAATGGAACTATCACAGCGATCGACGCGCCGAACTCGGGCACGATCGTGAACGCGGGCACTTATCCCACGGGTATTAATTTCCAGGGCGCAATCACGGGAGAAGTGACGGACAACAGTAACGCGACGCACGGCTTCGTGCGCGCCAGTGATGGTCAATTCACTGAATTCGACGTTCCCGGCGCGAACCCAGTTGTGGGATGCACCTGCCCGAACGACATCAACGATCTCGGGGTGGTCGCGGGATACGACATTGACACGAACGGCGTGGCCCACGGTTTTCTGCGCACCGCCGAAGGAACGATCGTTCCCTTCGACGCTCCAGATGCGGGCACCGCTAACGGCCAAGGCACGTATGCACAAAGCATCAACGATTTCGGAGCGATCGCGGGATTTTACGTTGACTCGAGTGGGACTCTTCACGGTTTTTTGCGCCAGTGAAAAAAAAGGAGGACCTCGGACGTTTGTCAAAACCGCCGGGTCATTGCACAACCCACGATTCATTATCGAAGCTCCCGCAGCTTTGCAGGCGGGAACTTCTGGAGGGGATCATGAAAACACAAGCAAGCAAGACATTGAAACTCACTATCGCCGCTGCGGCGCTAGCTTGGCGGAAAGCAAGGCTCGCGGTTAGTCTGGCTCTCTGCGCGCTAGTAATGAACCTTTCAGCAGAGGCTCGTGAACCCATCATCATCACCTTCGACCCTCCTGGCAGCCAAGGTACCTTCCCGCAATGCCTCAACGAGGGTGGAGCGATCACCGGGTATTACCATGACCAAAACTACGTGTATCACGGATTTTTGCGCGCTCCCAACGGAAAGATCACCATATTCGACGTTCCCGGCGAGGGTACGGCTCCCGGCCTAGGCCCCTCCCCATATAGCATCAACGCGGAGGGAGCGGTCGCGGGAGCTTATTTCGATGCCAACGGGGCGTCTCACGGTTTCATACGCTTTCCGGACGGTGCCATTACCACGTTCGACGTTACGGGCCAAGGTACAGTCGGCGACGAGGGAAATTTCCCCGGCAGCATCAATGCGCTGGGAGTGATCGCAGGGGAGTACGTTGACGCCAACTACGTGTCTCACGGCTTCCTGCGCGCTCACGACGGCGAAATTCTCGCCTTCGATGTCAGGACCGCAGGCAGCGAGGCCGGCCAGGGGACAACCACCGCGTTCGCAGCTTGCAGCGACATCAATCTGGTGGGGATGATCGCCGGAAACTATATTGACGCCAGCAATGTGACGCACGGCTTCGTGCGCAGTCCCTTCGGCGCCATCGTTACGTTCGACGCACCCGGCGCGGGCACAGCCGCCGGCGCACCGTTGTGCGGTTTCTTCTTAGGGAACTGTCAAGGCACCTATGTCTCGGGAATCAATCTGGCTGGAACGGTCATTGGTTGGGACAATGACGCCAACTTTTTCGCTCACGGCTTCGTGCGCGCTCGCGACGGCGCCATCACCACATTCGACGCTCCGGGCGCGAACAACCCAGGCCCCTACACAGGCACCGTGCCCTATGCCATCAACGTGGAGGGAACGATCACGGGAAATTACAACGCGAACTTTTTCGACTACGGTTTCGTGCGTGCTCGCGACGGCGCCATCACCTCGTTCGAGGCTCCCGGCGCGGTCAATACAGGCGCCTACTCTGGCACCCTGCCCATCAGCAACAACTCGGCGGGAGAGATTACGGGGTCCTACAGTGACGTGAACGGCGTGTCCCACGGCTTCCTCGTTCTTCCGGGCGATGGTGGTAGCGAAGCTGCTAGTTTGGCGGAAAGTAATGCGATTCCCAACTTCACGCCGCCAGAAAACGTCCGCAACCTGGCTCAGCAGCGAATGAGGAGAAGTCGACCCGGAGCTTGGCTGAACTCTCCGCGATGATCGCTGGGAGGAGTCACGGCCGGTTGCTACTTCGAGAAGCGTTGCCTCTCGGGTGCGGACGACCGGTACTGTATTCCTTGACTCGACCGTTCCGCAGACGTAGGATTTTGCTCCGAGTTAGGATTCTGCTGCAGTGATCGGGCAAACCATTTCGCACTATCGCATCGTCGAGAAACTCGGCGGTGGCGGGATGGGCGTTGTCTACAAGGCTGAGGATGTGAAGCTCGGCCGCTTCGTTGCCCTCAAGTTCCTTCCCGACCAGGTCGCCGAGGACTCGCAGGCGCTCAGCCGCTTCCAGCGTGAAGCCAAAGCAGCCTCCGCACTGAATCATCCGAACATTTGCACCATCTACGAGATTGACGATCAACATGGCGAAGCCTTCATTGCCATGGAGTTTTTGGATGGGATGACGCTGAAGCATCGGATCGCTGGGCGTCCAATGGACACCGAATTGATTCTGTCATTGGGCATCGAGATCGCGGACGCCCTGGATGCGGCACACTCCGAAGGCATCGTTCACCGCGACATCAAGCCCGCCAACCTATTCGTGACCAAGCGCGGACACGCGAAGATTCTGGATTTCGGCTTAGCGAAGCTCAATATTGCAGGCACTTCTTCGAGCAACATCGATTTCCTGAACACACAGACGGGCTCGGTGGATGCGGAGCATCTGACCAGTCCGGGCACCATGGTGGGAACGGTGGCGTATATGTCACCCGAGCAGGTGCGAGCAAAAGAGTTGGATGCACGGAGCGATCTGTTTTCATTTGGGGCCGTACTCTACGAGATGGCTACAGGTCATTTGCCGTTTCACGGAGAAAGCTCGGCGATGATTTGTGAAGCTATCGTGAACCGTGCCCCGGTGGCCCTGGCGCGGCTGAATCACGACGTGCCGGCGGAACTCGAACGGATTATCAACAAGGCTCTGGAGAAAGATCGCAACCTTCACTATCAGGGCGCGGCTGAGATGCGAGCCGATTTGCGAAGGCTGAAGCGGGATACAGAAACGGGACGAGCAATCGCTGCGAGTTCCGGCACGGTAATGGCAGCCCAAGAGGGCGGCCCTCCAGCGCAAGCCGTCACACCACCACTTTCGGGCTCGGCACCCGCAGTCAGTGCGTCATCGTCGTCGGCTGCTCTGAAGGTCATCAAAGTTCCTGAGGTTGCCGCAAGAAAGATGTGGCCCGTGGCTCTCCCCCTTCTTGTTGTGCTGTTGGTGGCCCTTATTGCCGGTGGAGTCTACTGGCGCTCCCGATCTTCTTCGCGGCTAACGGAGAAGGACAACATCGTTCTCGCCGAATTCACCAACACCACCGGCGACCCAGTCTTCGACGGAACCCTCCGCCAGGGATTATCAGCACAACTCGAGCAATCACCCTTCCTGAATTTGCTCTCTGACGAGCGCATTACCCAGACGCTCGCGCTCATGTCGCAGCCTAAAGATGCCCGCCTTACCCGCGAACTCGCCCGCGAGGTCTGCCAGCGCACCGCCAGCGCTGCCACCATCGAAGGTTCAATCTCCAGCCTGGGCAGCCAGTATGTCGTCGGCCTGAAGGCAGTGAACTGCCGCAATGGCGATGTATTAGCCAACGAGCAAGCCACGGCCGGCGGCAAGGAGCAGGTGCTGAAAACGCTGGGTGAGGCGTCCACAAAAATACGCGAGAAGCTGGGGGAATCACTAATCTCCTTGCAGAAGTTTGACGCGCCACCCGAGAGCGTGACTACACCATCGCTGGAGGCGCTGCAGGCCTACAGCCTGGGCTACCAGGCGATGATCGTGAAAGGCGAATACGTCGCCGCCATTCCACTATTCCAGAGAGCCATCAGCATGGATCCCAACTTTGCCATGGCATACGCGCGGCTGGGGACAAGCTATGGCAACCTCGGCCAAAACGCCCGCGCAGCCGAGAGTATTCGCAAGGCCTACGAATTGCGGGAACGGGCCAGTGAGCGCGAGAAGTTGTACATCGTCTCGCACTACGAGGACTACGTCACGGGCAATCTGGAGGCAGCCCGCAAGGCCTACGAATTGTGGGCGCAGACTTATCCGCACGATGATACGCCGCCTGGTAATCTGGGCGCTATCTATAACATTCTCGGCGAGTACAACAAATACCTCGCTGCCTCTCAGGAAGCACTAAGGCTCGACCCCGAAAGCGGGATCTCTTACGCCAATCTCTTGGGCGCCTACTTGAACGCAAACCGGCTCGATGAAGCCAGAGCAACAGCACAGGAGGCGCAAGCTCACAATCTGGACAGTCCGTTGAATCACGTAAACCTTTATCTGATTGATTTCCTGCAGCACGACGTGGCAGGAATGGAGCGTGAGGCGGCGGGGCTGATGGGGAAGCCGGGTTGGGAAGACGTGATGCCCGAAGCCGAATCCGACACTGCAGCCTGTAGCGGGCAGTACTCCAAAGCGCGAGAGCTGTCACGCCGTCGCGGCCGTTTCGGCCCAACGCGCCGATAAAAAAGAAACGGCGGCTGGCTATGTTGCGGAGGCAGCAGTTCGCGAGGCGCTCGTCGGCAACACGGCTCTGGCCAAGCAGCAAGCGCAGGCCGCGCTCGCTCTATCGAATGGCAGAGACGTTCAAGCTATGTCGGCCATGGCGCTCAGTCTTGGCGGAGACGCTGCTCAAGCCGCACGGCTTGCCGACGACCTGACCAAACGCTTCCCGGAGGACACCGTTGTGCAGTTCGAATATCTGCCTGTAATCCACGCGGCCGCTCTTCTGGGCGGCAGCGCCACCAAGGCAGTTGAAGCGCTCGCGCCGGCTGCCCCTTACGAATTCGGATCTCCTGGTATTGTTGGCATCGCTCTCTTGCCTATTTACCTGCGGGGCGAAGCTTATTTAGCAGCACGCCAAAGCGGCGCAGCTGCAACCGAGTTCCAGAAGATTCTCGACCGCCCTAGCGTCGTCGGGAACGGGCCGATCGGCGCGCTGTCGCACCTTGGCCTGGCCCGGGCCTTCGCCCTGTCGGGGGAGAGTGCGAAGAGCCGGACCGCGTACCAGGATTTCTTCGCTCTCTGGAACGAGGCCGACCCCGACATCCCCATCCTGAAGGAAGCTAAAACGGAGTACGCGAAGCTAAACTAAGCTTTGAAACCCAGATGACGCCTGTCTCAGCCAAAGCTCGGCCCGTAGAAAACTGTTCACCCACTGATCGGAGCGGCAGGCGCGCAAGCTGCGCCCCTGCAAGCCACGAAAGCAACGACTTCGGTTTAGCCGATCCAAACGACAGACAGAGTCTGGAAATTGACCGCTTTCTCTTTCGACGAGCTCAGGCAACGTCGTAGCGATCGAGGTTCATGACCTTGGTCCACGCCGCCGCGAAGTCTCTCACAAATTTCTCCTTCGAGTCCGCGCATGCATAGACTTCCGCAAGCGCACGCAACTGCGAGTGCGAGCCGAAGATCAGGTCTGCGCGCGTAGCGGTCCACTTGACCTCGTTCGTCTTCCGGTCGCGTCCTTCGTACAGGCCTTCGGGAACGCCCTCGACGCTATTGGAGGGCTGCCATTGCGTACGCATGTCGAGCAGGTTGACGAAGAAATCGTTCGTCAGCGTCTGCGGATGGTCGGTGAATACGCCGTGCGGCGAGTTCGCGGCATTTGCGCCCAACACACGCAGTCCACCAACGAGAACCGTCATCTCAGGAGCAGTCAGCTTCAACAACTGCGCCCGATCGATCAGCATCTCCTCAGCCGAGAGGCGCTGCTTGCCGCGGCGATAGTTGCGGAAGCCATCGGCTTTCGGTTCGAGCGGAACGAAGGACTCGACGTCCGTTTGCTCTTGCGACGCGTCCATGCGCCCCGGCGTGAAAGGAATTTTCACATCGTACCCGGCTGCCTTCGCGGCTATTTCGATCGCCGCATCGCCGCCGAGAACGATCAAGTCGGCAATCGAGACCTTCTTTCCCTTGCTGCCGTTCGTCTGGGCGCTGTTGAACTCTTTTTGAATCGCTTCGAGCTTCTGGAGCACGTTTGCCAGTTCAGCCGGCTGGTTGACTTCCCAGTCCTTTTGCGGCGCGAGTCGAATGCGCGCGCCGTTTGCTCCCCCGCGCTTGTCCGAGCCGCGGAAGGTTGACGCCGACGCCCACGCCGTCGAGACCAACTGCGAAACCGACAGACCCGACGCCAGGATCTTCGCCTTCAAAGCGGCAATGTCCTGCTCCCCGATCAGCGGATGATCAACAGCGGGAATCGGATCTTGCCACGGTAGAATCTCCTTCGGAACGAGCGGGCCGAGATAACGCTGGATCGGACCCATATCGCGGTGCGTCAGCTTGTACCACGCCCGGGCAAACGCATCCGCAAACTGATCCGGATGCTCAAAGAAACGCCGCGAGATCTTTTCGTATGCAGGATCGAATCGCAACGCCAGGTCCGTGGTCAACATTGTTGGCGCGAGGCGCTTGGAAGAATCGTGCGCATCCGGCACTGTGCCGGCACCCGTACCATTTTTCGGCATCCATTGATGCGCCCCAGCCGGACTCTTCGTCAGTTCCCATTCGTATTTGAAAAGATTCTCGAAGAAGTTGTTGCTCCACTTCGTTGGCGTGGTGGTCCAGATCACTTCGAGGCCGCTGCCGATGGTGTCAGCACCGAAACCTTTGCCAAGTTTATTCTTCCACCCGAAGCCTTGATCCTCGATGTTGGCGCCTTCCGGTTCGTTGCCCACGTATTGAGCGGGAACGCCAGCTCCGTGCGTTTTGCCGAATGTATGTCCCCCGGCAATGAGCGTGACGGTTTCCTCGTCGTTCATCGCCATGCGGGCGAACGTCTCGCGGATGTCTCGTGCCGCGGCGATAGGATCGGGCTTTCCATTGGGCCCTTCCGGATTCACATAAATCAGGCCCATTTGCACCGCGCCGAGAGGATTCTCGAGGTCACGCTCCCCGGAGTAACGTTCGTCCGCCAGCCACGTGCCCTCAGGTCCCCAATAGATTTCATCTTCTGGTTCCCACACGTCGGCGCGACCGCCGCCAAAACCGAAGGTCTTGAAGCCCATCGATTCCAACGCGACGTTGCCGGCGAGAATCATGAGGTCGGCCCACGAGATTTTCCGGCCATACTTCTGCTTGATCGGCCAGATGAGGCGGCGTGCCTTGTCCAGGTTCACATTGTCCGGCCAGCTGTTGAGCGGCGCGAAGCGCTGCTGCCCGGCTCCAGCACCGCCGCGGCCGTCGCCGATGCGGTAGGTGCCAGCGCTGTGCCATGCCATACGAATGAACAGCGGCCCATAGTGGCCGAAGTCCGCCGGCCACCACTCCTGCGAATCTGTCATCAAGGCATGCAGATCCTTGACTACGGCATTCAGGTCGAGCGTTTTGAACTCTTGCGCGTAATTGAACTCCTTACCCATCGGATCGGACAGTGAAGAATGCTGATGCAGGACCTTCAGGTCCACCTGATTCGGCCACCAATCAACATTCGTGCGGGCTCTCCCGGCGCCATGGGCTACCGGACACATCCCTTCGGGCTTAGTGCTTTTGTCTTTAGCTTCCGGGGAAACGCTCCCCGACGAAATCGCGATTGTATTTTCCATATATTTTCTTCCTTACTTATATCGAATGGAATTGCGTTAAAAAACTATTTTTTGGCACTGCACCGCCGACAGAGGCCAAAGACCTCGACCAACGGCTGCGTCAGATCAAAGCCGTCCGGCAGTTGCCGAGACAGCCGTTTAAAATCGACGAACTCACCTTTGATGTCCCGCACCATTTTGCAGCGCGAGCACACCAGGTGATGATGCGGTTCGAGATTGCCGTCCACCCGCAGGGTGGAAGCATGGGGCGACACCTCTCGGAGCAACCCGCACTCGATGAAAAGTCGCAGGTTGTTGTAGACGGTGGCAAGAGAGATTGATGGAATGCGGCGTCGTACCGCGGCGTAAATGTCCTCTGGAGAATAGTGTCCGTGCGAAGCGATGACGGCTTCATACACCACCTGTCGCTGGTGTGTGACCGCCAAACCGTGCTTCGCGGCCAGTTCACGAAACTGTCCATGGGAGAGGCGCATGATTATCGGATGAGAATAATTATAAACGATAGACTGTGGTTTCAACCGAAATCGTTCCTATGATTTCGAAGCGGGCGGTTGGCCGGAAAGAACAGGCTGTGACTCAACTACTACCAGCTAGGGCCGGTTCTGGATGGATTTGTCGGCAACCCTTAGCTTATCGGATTACGGGGGACTCTGTCGCCGGATCAACAGGGGAAGCCGCGGAAACAGGAAGTGACCGCCGGCGTCATCGATTACATTTACCTGGCAAGTATAAAAACCGGGTTTAAGCGAATTCAGCGGCACATCGAGTTGGAAGACGGCAGCCTTTCGCTCTCTCGCGTTCAGCTGTGTCAGTTCCAGCAGTGAGCTCTCGTAGGCCTTGGTTTTACCCTGGAAGAAGGCAACGTTGGTCAAGAGGCGGATACCGTTCTTGTCAGCTTTATCTCTCGCAGGCTGCTGGTCTCTTGTCGCATCCGCGATTGCCGGCCGCGCCGGATCGTACACTTCGTAGTAAAGAAGCAGGTGCTGCGTGGCTGAAAAAACGTGGGTAATGTTCGGAATAATCTCAGTACGATCATGGACAAGCGGGTTTAGATCCTTATTTTTTACCTTTGCCGTTTGAATCTGGTTTGCCAGCACTACGGAACTCATTTTCAGTGGCTGCGTTTTTAACTCGGGCACTTCGATGTCGGTTTCAAACGATCCCATCCGACCGGTCTGGTTCTCGCGCACAACAAACTTCAAATGATACCTGCCGCTGAGCAAGCTCATGCCGGTGTCATACTGTACGTTCTTTTTCTGCACGTCGACCGATGTACTGACGGCAAGTTTCATGGTGTCGCGGATGTGGTTCAAAGGGTGGCGAGCGTTATCGAGCACCATGCCGATTACATCGAGCGTCGCTTTGTCGCGGTCGCTGCTGCGGACGAATGGAATCTGAGAGCCCGGCACCACCAGAGAAATGGGAACGAAAAATTTGTTGCCTTCCAGCCGGAAGTAGGCGATGCCCAAGTACAGTGGCAAGTCTGTAGCTGGCAACTCCGACGCAAGTTCCTCTTCCAATTGCCGCTCCTTATCGTCCTTCGTAGCATGCTGATAATCGGCGGGCGCGTAGTAGCCGCGGCGGTAATCGATCTTCACTCCGGGGACACTGCTTTTCACGATGATGCGGCGATAACGCCCGTCGCGCGCGGGGTTCGTGCTGTGATAGCCGAGCACGTAGTAGTTCGCCGTGTCTTGCTGTACTCCCGTGAAAATCTTGCTGAAGTCATTGGAGTCGAGAAAAGCACGCCCGCCGGTATCGCTCGCCAGCGTCACCAGCGTCTCCTGCGTTGTGAAATTGGAAGCCAGGGCATTGAGTGTCGACTGTCCCGAGTAGGCGGAAACACCGCGCAGGCTGGCGTTCTGCGCTTCTCCGCCCGCCACCAGGGCCTGCAAGCCGCGCATGTCCATCGTGTAGATCGCCATGTTGGAACGCACTGCCGCATTCACGGCAGCGCGCAGTTCCGATTGATTCTCAATGCCGGTGCGGTCCATGCCGCTGGAAAAATAAATCAGCGACTTTTTCTGCTCCAGGTGGGCCAGTTTTTCCGCCACCGAGCGCAAAGCCTCCAGCCGCCGGTCGGTATTGAAGATGTTGTATTCCGTGTCATCGGCGGTAAAGGGCTGACCGGTGTCAGGCGTTCCCTCGGTGGTGCCAGTGGTGCCTTCTTCGAAACCCTGGCCGCCGCCGGTACTGAATTCGTCCAGCTGTTTTCTCAGCAAGGTGCGATCCGAAGTAAAGTCCTGGTTCACCACCAGCGAACTTCCTAGCGAAACAATCGACACCAGATCTGCGGGTGCCATTTGAGCATCGACGTAGTGT
>JBAVZU010000402.1:0-1892 GCA_049588915.1 Candidatus Sulfotelmatobacter sp. | reverse complement strand
ATCAAAGTGCAGGAACCCGAACTCATTCGACCCGATGATCGGGATTTGGCAGCGAGCGCTCGAAGCCCGCTGGCCCCTCCACTTTCGTTTCCCAGTTGTCATTTGCGTGAGACCGACGATTGACACTCGCCACTCTCCCGCCCTGTCACTCAGCACGTGTTCAAGGATAGCTACAATCTCCCCGCGAACTCGTGGATCGCCCTTATTCTGCATCTCGATCATGACCGCCATGTCTCCCGTATTATACAAAGCGGCAACGTAACCACTTTCCTCATGCAGCACCAATAAAAGTCCTAGGAAGAACGAGCGGGCGAATGGGGCGGGGCTCCAAGTGCAGCTGATGCAAACCAACAGCGCAGAGAAACGCGAACAACTGATGGATAAGTTGGTCGAATATGAGCGGCGGCTCGGGCTGGCCTGGACAAAGGAGGATGCTCCCGGCCATGGCTTGCCGGTTCAACCTGCGTCACTGTCGAAGGTCCAAGAAGTCCTGAAGCCCGACGAAGTGCTTCTGGAGTACGTTCTGGATGACCCGACTTCCTTCTGCGTCGTGGTTTCTCAAAAAGGGGCGTACGTCCACTAAAACGTATTTACAATGACTTGGAACGCACGGACGACACCGTAAGTCATTGAAGATCACCCGAGGTCAAGAGCTTTGTGGGCTTTTTTGTGGGCTTCGCCACAAACTCGACTCTCAATGCGTGCGTATCGACTTCGCCATTACCGCGGTTCTTCCGCAGATTTCATAATTTGGATTTGCCCGAATAATTGCCGAACAGTCGTCCTCATGGCTATCAGTGGTGTGTTTACGCCTGTCCTGGCGAAACACACCAAGAGCATAAGAACCGCTGTCAGAAGTACTAATGGATGACTGTGGAATCGTTATGACGAATCTCGTAAGCGCAGGCCCTTCTCTAAGAGAAAACTCTGGCCGCTGTGTAGACTCGGTATGGCTGTGGTTGGAGGCGGTAATGCAAACAAGGAACAATTCGCGAATTGGCGCTGTAATTTTGGCAGCGGGGATGTCCTCGCGGATGGGAAAAGCGAAGCAACTGCTCCGCCTGGGCGAACACACTTTGCTGGAGCAGGTGGTGGAAAACGTTCGCGGCTCGAGGGTGGACGAAATCATTGTCGTCCTCGGTCATGCGGCGGAAACGATCAAGGCGGGAGTCTCGATCCAGGGTCTAAAGTTTGTGATCAACGAAGCCTATCAGCAAGGAATGGGGACCTCACTGCGGACGGGACTCGCGGCTTTGCCTGCGGGAGTAGACGCCGCACTCGTGGTTTTGGCGGACCAGCCATTCGTTCGCCCGGCCACCCTCGATCTGCTCATCGATCAGTACCGGCAGTCCAATGCCCAAATTTTGATCCCACTGTACAGGGGTTTTCGCGGCAATCCAGTTCTATTGGACCGCTCTGTCTTTCCTGAGGTTATGGCTCTTAGCGGCGACATTGGCTGCCGCGCCATCTTCGGAAACCACTTGGAGGGAATCGTCAAGGTGCCGGTGGAGGATGTTGGAATTCTTCTTGACGTGGACAGCAAAGAAGACTTTGAAAGATTGCAGCACTTCGGCCAGGGGCCAGGTGATGAGAGGATGCTGCTCGAGGCAGCCGATCTGCAAGGAAGAGAGATTTCAGGCACGGGAGATCTGCTTCGCGGTCGGGAACTCATCATCGTCGGCAAGGAGCCGGTCGCAATCGCGCTGGCAAAGTTCGGAAAGTTGTTGGGATTCACGGTAACGGTTGTGGATCCCTTGCTGAAAATCTCCGATGTGCCGGAGGCGGACCAATTGCTAAATTCGCTGGACTTTTCGCATTTGCCGCCAGCCTCCGCCCGGTATGTGGTCGTGGCGAGCCGCGGGAAATTTGATGAGGAGGCAGTGGAGCAAGCC
>JBAVZU010000401.1:0-10992 GCA_049588915.1 Candidatus Sulfotelmatobacter sp. | reverse complement strand
AGGTACTCTTTCAGGTGCAGGATGGCGGACCCGTAGAGTTTCTTGTCGCCCGCCAGCGTCGCGAAGTTGAACTGGCCCTCTGGCCACGTCGGGAAAATCTCAAGGGCTGCGTTCTACTCAGCGATGGCCTTGTCTGTGTCCTTCTGCTTGAAAGCGTATTCCGCGAGAACCTGGTGCTCGCGCGCTACTTCCTGCATCACCGGCTTCGCGGCTCCTTCACGCCAGGCTTTTCCTTGCTCTTTGAACCGCTCAAACTGAGCTTCCTGTTGCGTCATCACGCTTTCATGCGCCGCTGCCGCAAGATAGTCCAGTGCGGCTTTGAAGCGTTCCAGGTGTTTTTCGTTGCCATGGGAGTAGTGCTCCTGCACAAAACCCGATCAGTGGTTCCGTAGAGTAGTCCTTCCACTGTACGAGGTTACAGAGTCTGCCCCGATCATAGTTCGCGTGTAATTGGTCCAGTAGATCCTGGGCAAAACAATCACGTTTGTCTTCTTCCCATCAGAGAAGGATATGTATTGATCGGTGATCTTCACGTCCTTGAAATGGTCTAGGCCTTGCTCGATCCATTGCCGTGCTTGGCCCACGTCGTCGGGCTCGGAGTCCTTGTGGTCATGCGCCAAGGCGGTTCCGGGGAACAAGCAAAAGACGAAAGCAGCCAGAAGCAAGATCGAACAGAGCAGATGATGATTGTCGCAAGCGGCGAGTCCTCATATTTCCAGGGCAAAAAGTTACGAAACTCCGGTTCCTCGAAGCAAGCTACTTCTTCCTGGTTTTCCCCTGCAGTTCAGTGGCGTCCGCTTGGAGCGCGGCATTCACGCCCTGCAGCTTGTCTTTCCAGATAATGACGCTGTCCTTGGCGGCCTGGGCGTCGGAAGAATCGGGCGCGAGTTCCAGGTACTCTTTCATATGCTGGATGGCCAACTCATACATTTTCTTTTCGCCCGCGAGGGTAGCCAGGTTGTACTGTCCTTCAGGCCAAGTCGGGAAAATGGAGAGAGCCGCCAGGTATTCGGCTATTGCCTTGTCCACATTCTTTTCCTTGAACGCAAACTCCGCCAGCACCTGGTGCTCGCGCGCCGCCTCCGGCATCGTCGGCTTCACCGCCGCCTCACGCCAAGTCTTCAACTGCGCTTCGAAACTTGCGTATTCGCGGGCGAGATTGTCTTTCGCCTCGGTGCGGGCGTTTTCGGCCATGTATTCCAGCGCTGCTTCGAACTTGAGGACGTGACGCGAAAAGAGCGCAAGGGCATCACGCTGATCGCGGGCATAATCCTGCCAGAACACCCTGGAGACGTAGCCGCCGCTGTACTCTTGCGAGATATTGTTGATCCGCGCCAGTGCGATTCCGTAGTTGCCTTTGGCGTCCCCAAACAAGATATATTGCGAGTTCACCTCGATATTGCGGTAGCCGTTTTTGGTGAGGGCTTCCTGCGCCCACTGAATGGCCTCCGCTTCATCGCGCGGGGCTTTTTCTCGAGCCGAGGCCTGAGGCCCTGCCAGCGCCAGAAAGCCGAAAGCGAGGAACCAGGTGACCTTTAAGAAATTCGCCGAACGCATGCCCATGTACTCTCCCGTGGTTTCGGACAGATAGACAGATAGATAGAAGCTTAAAGAAGTTAGACTGTGAGCCTCAATCAGAAATCGCGGCATTTGCCATCTTTGGTAACCTCCAAGGGCTTTCGCCCGCGGAATCGGGCCAGAGAATAGTGCTACACCGCTGAAACACGCCCGTGATCCTTCAAGCGTTTCGCGGTTGCTGGTTTTGCCGAGCATTCCCACCTCCCATGGGTTTACTTGCGGTCACTCCAGTAACCTTGACGCTCTCTTGACCACGCTCGATTCTGAGTTAGCCCAGACTATGACGGCAAGGCGTAGGGGAGCAACATGCAGAAGAGCGCATTGACGATCGCGGCGGCAGTCCTGCTCGCTACCGGGCTAGTTCGTGCCCAATACATCCCGACACCGACAGCGACGGCTGTAGGCCCCTGGAGAACGGGCGTCTCTGTGCACTGTCCCGACGGCAGGACGATTCCGGCAAACACCGCCATCTCCGGCCCGGACGTCACTCCCGAACAATTATGTGGAATCCAATCGTCGAGCGGCACGGCTTCGACCGGCGGCGCAGTCATTTCCAACACCTTCAATTTTCAGCAGGACATGTTGACCAACAGCGTGAATCTCCTGATCGTCAGCAACACGAAGAACCCATTTGTCAGCAGCTTCATGCAGGGCGCCGCCTCCAGCTTCATCAGTTCAATGTTTCAGAACAACGCCGAAGCCGACCAACAAAGAGCGATCATGGCGCAGCAAATTCTCGAGCGTCAGCAGGAGGCCGAAAGGCAACGTCGTATCGCCGAGCAGCAGCGCCTCGACGCCATGTTTGCCCGCTTGTCAGCTGCCTTGAAGCTGGAAGGCGTTCCGCTGACTTTGTCGCTAAAGACTATGGACTCCTCCAGCCCAGACAGTCTCCAGCTTAAAAGCATGAATTCCGTTGGTCCCGACGGTCTTAAACTAAAAATGAACGAGGCCAGCCCCACGGCCTACGGACTCAAGGGATTGCCCGGCATCTATGTCGGCGGGCCCGGGGGCGGCGATCCCACGTCGTCCGGTGCCGTTGCTTCCGCCAGCCAGAATTCGAATGGCAACAATCCCAACCTTGTAAACGGTCCCGGGACCGGCACTACCGGCCCAGGCATCCCCGGATTACCTGGCATCTATCTTGATACCGCGCAGCCTGCACAGGCACCCCAATTAGCGCAGGCGGCACAGACCATGACCGGACCGGAGCGTACTGTGGCCGAGGACACAGCAATCCATGCCGCCGAGAAGAATTCTGAGCTTACAGGTTCGTCGCCGGATCCGAAGGTGCAGAGTTTCCAGCAAGCAGACCAGGACTACAACAAAGCGCTGGAGGCAGACGCCGCTGCCGCGCAGCAACTAGAAGAGACCCAGCGTCATGTTGAGTCCGATAAGAGTGCGGTCGAGGTGGCACGCGCCCAACTGGCGTCTATCACACCCTCCGTGGAGCAGCAGCAGAATTTTGATCAGATGCTTTCGGCCGCAAAAACCGACGAAGAGGCATCCATGCTCGCGCGGCAGAACTTCGACTCGACGCAGGTCACACTTTCGGCTAGTCGTGACCGAGCGGTATCAGTATTGTCACAGACTGCTCCGTCGACGGCGAAGATCTCTGCCCCGGCGAACAACTCTAGCCCGACAACTGCGTCGCCCTCCGCCTCATCGAATGCGGTTCAGCTCACGCAGGCCTCGCAGCCCGTCACCGCACAGTTACTGCGTCCGGCAGTCGAGAAAGGCGGACCCATTGAGACTCCACCAACGCCAAAGCCCGTCTCGATGACAAAGCCCCTAGGGATTGACGCCTGCCTCGCGGCGGCGACACACTCCGCGACACCGCCCGCAAACCGACCCAGCATCGAACAACTCCGCGAGCAACTAGGCATCGCCAAGGAATCCCTGGCCCGCCTGCTGGAAACCCATATGCGGGAGAACGAGGAGCGGGAAGATTGGGCCAAAGAGATGAGGAAGAGCGGTGTCAGCCTGGGCCATCAGGCCTTCGACCTGACGGTTAAAGCCGTGCTCGGGCACTATGCGGCCGATGCCAAACTGGAATCCGATTGGGCCTTCCTCTACTCCAACAAGGAGACATACGAGAGGGCAAAGGATGCAGAAGAGCGCTTCAAGTCGGCGGCCGAAGCGGCGGACAAGATCGCTACCCTCCGCGACACCGACCAGGTCTACCGCGACTATAACGACCCCAAAAAGCTTCCTGGAGATATCGTCCCTGCGCTGGATGCTGCCAAGCTGACGGTAAAGACCCTTCTTTCCCGAGAAGACGTGAGAAATACACTTGAGCGCTGGGCGCAATACGGCGTGAAGGCCGGGGAAACCGTCCCGTTTGTTGACAGAACCGTGACCATCGGTGGCGGGCTGATCGACGCTGGATACGACTTGACTGTCGAGTACCTAGCTTTCCAGCAGATCCAGCAAGCCGACCGCAACTCTGAGCTGTTCTATCGAGGGGCCGCCCCGCTGCAGAAGAAGATTCAAACTACAGTGGATCAGTTGAAGTGTTTTCAATAGTCGGAACAGAGAACGGCTTCGCTTCCCCCACGGGTGCCATTGCTACGCACGGCGGCGCGGGCGGCGGCGCATCTATCGCAACGGCTACTACGATCAGGTCGGGGCGCAACTGCTGAGCCTTCTCGATTGCCAGTTTTCCGTTCTCTGCTTCTCCGCTTACTTCAAAGTCCGCTTCGCGTTCGAACAGTTCGCGGAGCCCTGACGGATGGACGCATTGTCATCCATTATGCTTCCTAAGGTCGAGATCCTGTCCTAGTTAACGATAACAGGCCTGTTATTAACAGTCATCCAGCAGACCTGAACAAAACTACTCACCGTTTGGCAAAATCCTCAGGGACATACTTGTTCGCTAGTTCTCATATCCTTCTGAAAATCCAGTCATTATCTCTTTGGCAAGCCAACTGCAGGGCTTCAAAGGTCACGAAGCCGAAAGGAGCAGCGCTGATGCCTCGTGCGCTGGTTACAAATAACTGGAGAAAACTGTCGAAAGCGGCCCGCAAAGAGCGCAACCCGAAGAAGTTTGTCTACCTCCTCAAGGAGCTGTACAACGTGGTGAATGAAGGCGAGGAAAAACACAGCGTCAGTAGCGGGGCTAAACTTCGCCGGGTCAAAAGGGCACGGGTAGAACGTGAACTTGAGGCTGCTTAACCGGGCGTAAACGTCATTTCACCAGGAAAGAAACTTTCCCACGAAGGTTGGTCGGGGGGCTTACTGAAATTTCCTGGAGTTGTATTCCTGTGGCGACGGATGCGACGGTGATCGTTTCGCCGTTATGAGCGCCGACAATTCGGACTCGCTCTCCGGCCGCAAACAAGGTTTGGAGAAAAAGTATGTTGAGCATACACATTGATAACGTTGGCGACATGGCGATCATTGAATGCGAAGGCAGAATTGTGCGGAGCGAGGCCGCTCTCAAGTTACGCGAAGCCATCAACTCGCAAAGCGATGTACGGATCATCGTGCTGGATCTCTCGGAGGTGCCCGCCCTCGAAGCTGGTGGCCTAGGCATGCTCGTGTTTTTGCAGCGCTGGACTCTGGATCACGGCATTCGCCTGAAGCTGTTCAATCCGACCCAGTCGGTTCGCTATAGGTTGGAGCAAGTCAGCTCGATGCGACAGTTCGACATTATTACTCGCGACGAAATGATGGCTCTGCTCGCTCTCGCCGACAATGGCCGAAACGCACTAGCCGCCTGAATCGCTAACGACCACTGAATTGAGCTGGCTGCAGCCGAAATGCTTTGTTTGCATCGCTTCCGCCGCGGCGAATCGTGCCGACCACTAATACTAGAATCACGGCCAGCGTGATTGCGTACTCAGCACACGCGGACTTCAGCGTTGATGGCAATTAGCTGGGGTTGTCATCACACTTGGCACAAATGTATCTTCCGTCTAAATGGGCTACCATCGGTCTGAAACGTGCTCGGGACTACACTCGTTGTGAAAGGCGCGACCCGCGAACTGATTCGCGATCCGGCAGGGGTTATCTACTCGCACCGCTCACCGGATGGCAACTGGCTGCCCGGCGGCGCCTCCAGGTGAAACTGAAAGGTCAAACAAAGGCGATGAAATCAGCATCGGCGCTGATGGTTTAACGGACGCGATCGGCGACGGCTAGATTGGAAACAGCCAACACTACGCTTGCCTTCCCGGAACCTTTCACGGTGGTCTGATAACCGGCGCCGATGTTGACGTCCTTGGCAGCGAGCTTTGAGGCAAGGCGAAAAAGGGCGCCCGGAACGTTGGGGACGGTGAGGTAGACGACGTGCTCCTCGTAGCAGGAAAATCCTTCCCCCTCCAGCTTTCTCTTGGCCCGGGTGGGGTGATCGACGACGAATTGCACATAGCCCATGGTGCCCGCACTGCCCACATTAAAGGCCAGAATGTTCACGTTCGCTTTGCCCAGAATCCCCGCGATCTCGGCGAGAGTTCCGGGACGGTTCTGGCAGGAAACCGTCAGCTGGGTCATCTTGGCCATGATGGCTCCTATGACTGGAAGACTGGAAGATCGTTGGAATGCTATCAGAGGGGTGTATCGGCGACCACGAAAATCTGGTGCTCAGCATTGCGATCACGACCCGCCCGCTGACGAGAGTAAAGCGAAGCAACTGAGGTGGGTTTGGCTACTGCTCGCTCGCCGAAGGGACTTGTGAAGCGCTTTACTTTCGCAGGATGGCAGCGAAAAATGTGAAACAGACGGAGCGGACATCGGCGGCGGAAAAATCCGCTGGATAAGCCATGGAGCGGGCCAGAATCCTGTCTCGCAGCATGCCTTCTATAGCCCCCATCAAGGCGGAGCGCACGACTTGCGGGTCCATCGTTAGCTCTCCCTGCTCCGCCAGTTGCCGCAGAACTCCATCAATGCGCTGAACGAATTCCAAAAAACCGGGTACTAGAACAACCTGTTTACCATCGTCACGAACCCGGCGTCCTTCCAGAAGGAAGAGCTTTCGAAGATCTTCGTCCCGGTCGAGGAAATTAAGCATCATCTCCACCAGCAGCTTGAATTGATCCCGCGGCGAGGAAACGCTCCCAAGAGCTAGGCTGAGAGCCGGATTGATTTGCTCCCAGGCGTATTGAAAGATTGCCTCGAGCAGTCCTTGTTTGCCCTCGAAATGCTTGACGATCTGTGATTCGCTGGTCCCCGCAAGGCGGGCAATCGCGGCGGTAGAAGTAGCCTCGTAGCCGCGTTCGGCAAACAATCGTTTGGCCGCTTCCCGAATCCGGTCCCGGCTTGGCAGTAGCAGGCCTGTTCTTTGAATTCGCACCGCTCACTCCCGTGGCAGCTTCGCGACCGCTACTGGTAATCCTACTGCTGTTTCCTGTCGTTTTGCTACTGCTGAAATTATCCGACGGGGAGAGGGAGACGAGTACCGCAGCCGTACTCGTCTCCGGTGCCACCCCGGGTTATGCCCTTGCAGAAATTGCCGAAGGCAATCTACTGCGGGTAGGTTGACGGAAGTACTTTGTTGATTTCATAGATATCCCAGGAGCCGAGGCCGGTGACGTAATCGTATCCCGGAAGCGCGGTATATAGTCCGTTCCCGCCGAGGATCACGTCGTTGAAGTAGGGACTGCTCGGAGTCGGGCCACCGTTTGCCAGTTGATAGATCAGGGGGCCGGCGAAGCCGACTTTGTTATTATGGGAGGTTTCAATTCGCGCCCAGGATCCCATGGCCAGCGGCGAAGAAAGGCTCGTTCCGCCAACGAGTGTGGCAGTGCCATCGACGAAGATGTTCGCTGCGCAAATCGCCACTTCGAAACCGCCGGCGCACATCGAGACATCGGGCACACCCCGGTCGCCAACCTCACTGCTCGGGACGATCGGCAGCGTACCCGATCCCGTGTACGCCTGCCAGAATGGAGAGGTTTCGAAATAGCTGGGTCCGCCGCCACTGAAATCAGCGGCTGTCTCGAAGTCGTACGTGTAGTTGGCATTGGTAAAGAGGTTCGTTCCGCCAACCGCGATCACGTAGGGCGATGAGGCCGGATAGGACGTGTCCGGTGGTCCAGAAAGAGGCACGCCGTTAGTTCCCTCCACCGGGCAAGCTGAGCCTTGGTCGTCGGACGAGGCAAAAGGAGTTATGCCCTGCAACGCTGCTTCGCCAAACATTTCATCATCTAGAAGCATCGCGCCGTCGAGATAGGGGGAGAATTCACACTCGCCGAATGACATGTTAAATGCTTTCACTTGGTTACTCGAAACAGCTTTGTTAATGGCAAGCCCAATATCGGAATCTGTGAGGGATGTAGCTACATAGAAATAGAGATGTGACACCTGTTGCGCGATTCCCGTTGAGGTCTGGGAATCGAGATCCCATTCGTCGGCGCCGCTCGTGTCCGGGCTAGCGATGCCGGCGTTCACAACGGTAACGGGCACCTCCGGCAGTTTGTAAGTCGTCTCGTACGTCCGCAAATCTTTTACCACTTGCGTCAGATCGCCTTCCGAAATGATACCGATGGCAGTGCATTTGCCGGTCGGTAACAACTGCGGGGCCGCGAAACTCGTGCAGGAGTTTGAGGCCCAAGCGGGTTTAGCCGTCGGCGCCGGATCAGGGGACGCCGCATCATAGGCGATCTGGTATTGCTGGGGGGTAAAGGTCTCATTACTGAGATCAGGCGTTGCACAAGAGGGGGGAGTGCACGGATCGGTTTGCGGGCCCGTCTTCACAGTGCCCAGGTCCGGACGCAGCGCTACAATGTTGTTCAGTCCGAGCACGGCAACAATGACACCCGAGAGAGACGCGGGAACCTGAGCAGGCGCGGAGTTCAGGTATACGGTGGCTCCATTTACTGAATACTGTGCCAGCGCGGTGTTGAAGGCCGCTTCCACTCCGCCGGCCGTTCCGTCTGCCTCGACCAGAAGCTGATTGTCGGCGACTGTGACGCTCGTAAATCCTGCGCTTGATAAGTAATTCTCGACTGCCTGTACTTGGGCGGTGGTCGGGCCGAATTGTGCAACGAATTGCTGCACTGTGAGTGAGGTTCCGTAGAGTGGATCGCCCGGCGTGAGCATTCGCTTCAGGGTTGGTTGGACCTGATCGGCATTCTGCTCCTGCAGGCCGACAACAATATGCATTGGAGTAGAAGCTGGCAAAGAACCGATTTGCGTCGCGTTCTGCAGATATTGAACCGGATACGCTTTGGTGGCAGTGGAACCCCAGCTCTGGGCAAGGGCATTGAGAGATGTGAATACTGCGAGAAGCGCCCATCCAACAAGTGTCCCGAGACGCACGAGGGGGCGCACTTCTTGGGCTTGAGAACCTGAAATCTGCATGGAAGTCTCCTTGCAACGAAGTACAAAGTGGCTGCTAGCAGTGATACTTCTTTGGGAAGTAGTGCGACTAGCGAATGCATACTCCATCAACTCGTTCGGCCTGCCCATAGGGTGATTTGTGTATCGCTGCATAGGGAAATTAGTAAGCGAGATTGGCTTGCCCATCCACAGGAAAGACTCCTAGATGACTTAAATAACTGAAAACAATATGTTTATGGCAACGCTTTGCGAGCCTGGAAGCTCACCCTTCTTTCTGCGGCTTCCCTAGGGGATCTCGTCGATTTGGGTCCCCTGTGGAAAACTAAATCGATTTCATGAAGGTGTCGGCTCCCTCGAACTGAGTAGACTTTTGCGTCATGACCATATTAGCGTCGGACCATACGCGCACTCTGGGACAAATTGCTCGCACCCTAAGCCACGACGACCGACTTATGACCATTGAGAAAACGATAGGGAGCATAAAGAGGTATCTCCAACCTACTACCCTGATGGCGGCAACCGTCGGCGGCGCCAACATCACCTACGTCCACAAAATCTCGCGCAGCCTGTCTTTGCTGGCCGGATTGGATTACGAGTGCGAGGCCCACGGCGCGACAATCTTGATCACTACAATTTCTACAATCCCGCCGCGCCAAGCTATTGCGGGCCGTTCGTGAAGATTGATAGCAACAATGTAACCATCACACCCGTTACCCCTTTCATTGCCGGGCAGCTTGACCTGGGCAGCCATTTCCGCTACTACCTCGGCTGGCGGCGCGACGAAGTAAGCATCAATAATCAAGACTCCTGGCGAATTCGTGGAATCGATGGGTCGGGTTGAATCCGCCGAAGGCCACGCTCTCCTTTGTTCCCGATTCGTCGCGGCTGACGCCGCTGGTCTCAGTGAGTTTCGGCAAGTCATTCTTCACGGAAGACCCGCGCGTGGGAACGAACTTGAACAATCCCATCAAGCCCGATCCGGTGGAGACGGCACGCTCGTATCAGTTGGTCGCCAGCAAGACGTTTCGCAGCACGGACCTCAAGCTGACGTTAGGCCATGAAACGCAAACCGCCGAGTACGGCAAGATCGATCCCGATCAGAGCTTGCAGTTCGATCTGGGGCCCGGCCGCATCCGATATTTGGCGTTCACGCTAAGGCAAAGGATCCCCAACGGATCGCTAGAGGCGACGTTCGAGCAGGCCGATGCTCGTCTCGTCCATACATCGTTCTCCATCATTCCCGGGGCACTGCGCCTCATTGGCGATCTTGTCGGAACCTATCAGAAATTGCCTTTTCATCTGCAGACAAAAGGGGAATTCGAATACGTGGGTCGGAAGGTTGTCGGCAACGGCTGCAACGAAGCCGCCTACTTGGGCGGGGAGCCGAATGCGTTCAACTACTATTGCCTCGGCGTCGCGAACAAGGAGTTCCGCCTCGCGGTGGCGCGGCCGTTGCTCGAAGGGAGGTTGAACGTTGGCGTAAATGTGATGATTGCCCAGCGGCTGGACCGGGCAGACCACCGAGAACTTTGCCATTGCCGGGGTCTATGGGCCGGGACGTGTCGGCCTAGGGAGCAACGGACTTGTTCCCGCAAATCCCATCAGCGAAGTAGTGGGCGTGAGAATTCCTTCCTACGCCAGCCTGAATATCACTTACCGCTTTGGCAGGAATCCTGTCCGATAGTGGGGCACCGTTTTTCTCCGATGATTAGGAAGCGCCATAAGTAGCTCTGGGAAATCTAACATTCACGGGCTGCGGTTTTGGAAATATTGTTCCCGGCGTGAAGACTCCGCTGATAGCCAAGAGGACGACTGATCGGCCGTCATTCGGACAATTCAAACGGTAACGAACGCCCTCGGGAGGACCGGTGATGACGGAGGATCGGGCGCGTGTTTGAAAAAGACTTCCGGCGCAGGTGCAGCCCACAAAAAAGCCCACAAAACTCATTCCCGTGGGTGCTCTTCAATGACTTACAGTGTCGTCCGTGCGTTCCAAGTCATTGTAAATACGTTTTCGTTCAGACCTGAAAAGGCTGGCGTCGGCGGTTCAACTCCGTCCCTGGCCACCACATTTCAAAGCAGTTAACATCACTTTCCATTCTTCATATTACCGGCAGTTTACCGGCAGTTGGTGCT
>JBAVZU010000400.1:0-22533 GCA_049588915.1 Candidatus Sulfotelmatobacter sp. | reverse complement strand
GGCATTGCTTGGGGCCAAACGCGTGATCGGCCTCGACATCTCTGAGAAGTGGCTGCAGCTTGCACAGAACAAGGCAGAACAGGCTGGAGTCGGCGCCAAATGTGAGTTCGTTAGTTCGGTGGCGAATCCGGTAGACGTCATCATTTCTCTCGATTCTTTCGAGCATTTTGTGGACCCGGACGAGATATTGCGCACAATGTACTCGATGCTCGAACCCGGCGGCTGCGCGTTTATCAGTTTTGGCCCCACGTGGTTTCACCCGCTCGGGGGGCATTTATTCTCTGTTTTCCCCTGGGCCCATGTTCTGCTGAAAGAGGAGGCGCTTATTCGTTGGCGGTCTCAATTCAAGAGCGATGGAGCCAGAAAGTTTGGCGAGGTCGAGGGAGGCCTGAACCAGATGACGATTCGCCGGTTCGAGTCCATCCTTAAGAAGGGTCAGTTCTCGGTCGAGCGCTTGGAACTCGTCCCGATCCGCAGGCTGAAACCGCTGCATAACCGGGTTACCCGCGAGTTCTTGACAGCAATTGTTCGCTGCCAGCTGAGGAAGCCATTGGCTCTGGCACGAGCAGCCTGATCCCTTGAAGCGTGCTTAAAGCTCCGCCTTGCTGCAGGGCGGCAGCGTTGATCGCTTTCGACGATCGCAATTAGTTAAGTTCGACGACGAAGACGTCTCCGCGACAGTTTTTACCCACCGTGCACGTCGAGGCTCCCGATTCAGAACCCAGCGTACCCATCCAGTCAGACGAGAAGATGAAGAACCTTCCGTCTTGGGAAACGCTGCCGATTGCGTACTTCGTGCAAAACCGCTGCGAGCGCGCCGTAATAAAAGTGTGCGCGAAGCGCCAGGTCCCGCTACTGCCATCCGCCGCCACTGCAATGATTTCGTTGTACCACGGGGCGGGAAAGGGACTCAGGGAGCTCCAGGTGGAAGAAAGAAATGGCACCGAGTCTGCAGGGTCAGCATTATTCCATGACTGATGCTGGTCGAAGGGAACAGTGATGTGCGGAGGAAAGCTGTCGGTAAGGTTCTTGACCGGACCGGACAGCAAGAACGGTCTGATCACCTGGTTGGACATCGGCGAGTTGTCGTTGTTCACCCAATGGCTGTAACCTTCGGTCCAGTGACCGCTACAGGATCCGCCGTCCCCGCAGGAGTTCACGTATGGGGTTCCGATCTGCCAGAAGTATGGGCCGGTAGAGCAATTATCGGAGAGGCATTTTGTGGGTGCGATCACCAGCCAATTCCCATCCTTTGACAACTTCACGTTGTGGATCGTCCATCGGTCAGGGAGGCTGATTTTCGAGCTGCTTCCCCAATCGCCACTTACCTGGCCCGTCTGTGTGTTAAGGACGCTGCATCCACTGCCAACTTTGTATACGACGGCATAGATGCCAGATCCCTGGTCGCCGGTATTGGAATAGGCCATGGCGAAGACGGTATCATCGCCGCTTACGCCACCCTTGGTGCTCCATGTCGCCTTAAACCCCGCCGGAAGACAATTGGCACTGCCGTTAAAGTCATAAACGGGTTGGGGCGATGGGGGATTCGTACGGTCGGTGAAGTCGTATGCGTTAATCTTGGTGCCGGAGTTGGTGTAAAGAAGGTTCGGATTGACCCGGCTCCAGGTTCCGCCCTCCGTCAACACGATCCCGTTCGTCGCGGGAAAATTCGAAAGGTACATTCGGGCCGATTGCAATGTGCTGGGATCGAAGGTGTAAGGAAGAGTATTTCCATCAGTATCCTGAACAATCAATAGAGTGGAGTCGATGTTCCAGAGATTGTCGTCCGCACTTCCACTGTCGGCTGTAACGTAGGTGCGATTCTTAAATATCTTTTCGGGATTCGAATTCGCATCGGTGATTCGCACGATCTGGTTGCCGAACTGTGGGTCGGAGACAATCGTGTTGGCACCGGACAAATTGCCCACGTTGGGCGGAGTTGAGGGCAACTGAGAGATCACCCGATCGGTGCGCGAGCAGTATGCTGGCGGCCCGCAAGCCGACGATGATGATGTTGATGTCAGCGAGAAACTCTGTTGGGCGGTGTGCGATGCTGCGTCGATTGCTTCGACGCGGAAAGCGAAGGTTCCGGTTTGGGTTGGTGATCCCGATAGCATTCCCGTGCTTGCACCAAGCTGGAGGCCAGAGGGCAACGATCCCCACACAATGCTCCACGCGTAAGGTGGCACTCCGCCACTCGCGCTGAGGGGCGCTGAATAGGGAACCGACTTCTCAGCCGAAGGCACACTCGCAGTCGTGATGGTGAGCGGGCCGACGCCGCCGGTAATCGTCACGGAAGTGGTGGCTTGAACGTTGCTCAGGGCTACGCTGCTGGCGGTGACGCTAATCTTCTGGGCGCTCCGGCTGGCAGGGGCCGTAAACAAACCTGCTTGAGTGATCGTTCCGGCGCTGGCTGACCACCTAACCGCTGTACCGATGCTGTCGCTTAGCGTTGCCGTGAACTGTACTCTTCCGCCCGGCGCTACTGACGGGTCCGACGGAACAATCTGCACGGCGTCACACCTGGGGCAAGGATCCACCGGGAGTATGAAGGCACGTGAGGCGGTAGCGTGAACAAAGTCCGCCTTTACAGAGATCGTGAACGAAAAAGTTCCTGGCTGCGTCGGAACTCCCGAAATACTTCCTGTCTGAGCGTTCAGATTCAGGCCCGGAGGCAGTTCGCCTTGGCCGACCGCAAAATGATATGGCTCGTGTCCCCCGTTGACCGACAGGACTTCCTCATAATTACTGCCAACACTTCCTTTCCTTAAACTGCCGGAAAGAGAAATAGACGGCGCTGATGGCGTCGACGATTGCGGCGAGGAAGGCGCGGCAGCTTGCCCAACCGTGCCGCATCCCGCCCACAAAAGGGTGGACGCACTAAGTGACAGACAAAAGAGTAGCTTGCGATTTCGCTTCGGAGCTACGTCCTTAGGAAGATAAAACAACTTCATTGACGACATTCATTTTCCCTCGGGACAAATTGTTGGGGGGCCAAGGGGCCAGTCCTTGGTGGGACTTTAAAGAGAAGAGGAGGGTCTCAAAAGATACCCGAAGACCGTGCCCTTTCAGTAATCCGGAAGAACGCGCGATTTGTGTTGAAGGGGCGGAGTTTATGCCGAAGTGATACCAAGTGACCGAAGTTTTGTCTTCCTCGAGGATGTATCGCTGTCACAGATTAGTAAGAGCCGGCAAGGGAATTTTAATCTGGCGCTAATGTGTGAAGGAAAACGACAGAAGTCTCCAGAAAAAATCGCTAGCCGACCGGAGCCGTGCGTGTTCGTGATATAACGCCTTGCAGAGCCGAGCTAAAGTCCTGAGCCACCTTCGTCCAACTGTAGTCTTCCTGAACGAGTGTTCTTGCGGCGGTCCCCAATTGCTGCCGCCGTCCTTGATGCGTAAGCAGCGAAATCACCGATTCGGCAAAATCGTTTGGCGTGTCCGCCAGAAGGATATTCTCGCCAGACTGCACGGCCAAGCCTTCGGCTCCCACCGATGTTGAAACCACCGCCTTGCCCATTGCCATGGCTTCGAAAATCTTGAGGCGAGTGCCTCCGCCAATGCGCAGTGGAACCACACACACCGCGCCTCGTGCCAAGAATGGTCGAATGTCATTGACCCATCCGGTGAGTTCGATACACTTCTCCGATGCTGCCAGCGCTTGCAGATTGCGAGATGGATTACGGCCGACCACCTTTAGGGATATGTCGGGAAAGCGCTGCTTGATTAACGGGAGAATGGCATCTGCAAAATAGAAAATCGCATCTTCGTTCGGCAGCCAATCCATCGAGCCTGTGAACACCAGCGAATTCGCAGCTTCTTTCTCAGGCGAAGGCTGAAAATAATCCACGTCAACGCCGGTGGGAATCACAGCTATTTTTTCAGGGTCAAGAATAGACGAGAACGCATCGCGATCAGTCTCGGATACTGTAAGAACGAGGTCGGCAAGACGCAAGTATCGTCCCTCAGCAGCTTTCATCTTTCGCCATTCCAGCCACGATATCGCCTTCCAGATGGCATTGCTAGCAACCTCATAGTGACGCTGCCAAATGGTGGCCTCCACATTGTGAGTGAAGAGCACCTTGGGAGTAGCGCAATTCCAGGGAATGACTCCTGCTGCTGCGATGAAATCGCAGAGAATCACGTCATAACTTTCCCGGTAAAGCAACGCTCGCAATCCGCGGCGCACTTCGGCTCGGCAAAATTTTGTAATGCCGTAGGGCTCCGAAAAAAAAAGACGAATTCCATAGTCGCGCATCTCCGCGATACTTTTGGGCGCTGAGATTTGCAGGGGTATCGTGACCACCCGGTCAAACACGTTCTTCAACTCTGCATGCAGGTCGGGATCATGGGCCGCGTAGAAGGAAAAAAAAGTGACTGAATTCCGACGCGCGAGCTGCCGCAGAATGTTGTAGCTGCGAATTTTTCCGCCGGTATCAGGAGGAACCAGGCCACCAGCTTTTACCCACAGGATCTTCATGGCAGGAGTGCGTTACCAGCAAATCCCTTCGTAGTTGCCTGCGATTGCGGGTCGCGACTTGCGTTCCAGGTTCACCAGGTCGATGACGAAATGGTTGGGCCGAAGGGACTGGCGAAGTTCATCCTTATCTAATCCACGGGTTGCGATGACGACGACCTCGGCATCCTCAACCACCGAGGAAAGGCTAGCCGAAAGCAAAGAGCCAATGTGGGGAATCACTTCTTCAATGTACTGGCGGTTTGATCCGATTAAGTGTCCCAGCGAAACGTTATCATCCCAGACGCGTACCTGACGGCCCTCGCCGAGAAGACGTTTAACAAGTTGCACCTGGGGACTCTCGCGCAGATCGTCGGTGGCCGCCTTAAAACTTAATCCGAGCATGGCTATTTTCTTTTTGCCGGTTTCCAACACCATCTCAACCGCACGATTGAGGTGTTCGTCATTGCTCGCCAGAATGGAATGAAACAAAGGAAGATTCAGGTCCAGTTCTTTAGCCCGGTAGCTCAATGCGCGCACGTCCTTCGGCAGGCACGAACCTCCGAAAGCGAAACCAGGCTTCAGATATGTCGTAGATATATTGAGCTTGGTGTCGGCCGTGAACATGTCGACTACGGCTTCGGCATCGACGCCCAACTCCTTCGCCAACGTGCCGATTTCATTTGCGAACGAAACTTTAACGGCATGCCACGCGTTACAAACGTACTTCACCATCTCGGCGGAGCGGAAGGAGGTCTCGAAAATGCGTCCGGGTACCCACTTGTAGACCTCGCGTAAAATGCAGCTGTGTTTCATGTCAGCGGCGCCGATCACAGTCACGGAAGGTTCCAGGAAATCGGCTACGGCCGTGCCTTCCCGCATAAACTCAGGATTGACACAGACCCCAAAATCCTGGCCGAGCTTTTTTCCACTGGACTTCTCCAAGGCGGGGACAACGATGGTCTCAGCCGTTCCGGGTAAAACAGTGCTGCGCAGCACCACCAGATGAAACTTATCTTTCTTCTTCAGAACCTGACCGATATCCCGGCAGGCGGGTTCGATGTGGCCAAGATCGAGTTTTCCATTTCGCAGACTCGGGGTTCCCACGCAGAGAAAGGAAATCTCGCTGTTCAGGACGGCATGAGCGGAATCCAAAGTGGCATGCAGGTGTCCCGCAGCATGGCTTTCTGAAATAAGATCGCTCACTTTCGGTTCGACGATTGGACTTCGGCCCGCTTGCATGGCGTCGACTTTGGCTGAACTCAAATCGACGCCGATAACATTATGTCCCTTGTGCGCGAGGCACGCCGCCGTAACGGTGCCCACATACCCAAGGCCGAATACGCTGACGGATGAACTCATGCGGACACGCTATTTCGTTTTTCTGCCATCATCAAAATCAGGCTCGATCTCATTTTTCCTCAAACTGGAAACATGCGGAGCGGAAGTCCTCGCTTCTGTTGCGAGTTGAGCGCCTGCAGACGCATTTTCGTACCTGGCAGCGCGAACCACAGATAGTATTTAAGCACGTCAATGAGACTTGCAGAGGCCGGAAGCAACACGGAGGTAACTGAGGCCGCACTCTTCGTTTCGACTAGGATAAGGCTGAGATGGGCGTGACCGCAAATAATAGGACTTCGGCCGATGTGCTGCCAGAGCCGGGTACGCCGGAAGGGCGCCATTCGCCACGTCCACGGCGCAAGGTCTTTTATCTGGTGGATTCGCTCAACGTTGGAGGAACCGAAAGCCAGGCAGTGGAATTGGCGCTGCGAATTCCGATAGCCGGATACGACGTAACACTCGGTTGCCTGCGCGCTCAGGGACCGTTATTGGAGCGTCTGCAAGACTCGCCGGTTGTCGTACGGGAATTTCATCCTGTCGGGGGCCTCGACAGCGCGGCAGGTCTTTACCAGTTACTGCGGCTGAGCTGGTTCCTCAAGAGAGAAAAGATCGACATTGTGCACACTCACGATTTGTGGTCGAACCTGCTGGGCGTTCCTGCGGCACGGTTGGCGGGAGTACGCGCGATTGTCTCCAGCCGGCGGGACCTCTCCCACTTCGATTGGTACAAGGGGAAGCGCCGAGTCTGGCTGCGGCGGATTCAGAATCTCGGAGGCGCGATTCTAACCAACGCCGCGCCGATACGCGATGCGCTGATAGCAGAAGACGGATTTGCGCCGGAGAAGTTGCGCGTGATTCATAATGGAGTTGACACCGAGAAGTTCCACTTGGGCCGGGATGGACGCAGTCGTCTTTTCCCTGGCGCGGGCCAAGGCAAGCTGATCGTGGTGGTCGGAAACATGCACACGGATGTGAAGGGGCATCCGTGGCTCATTGCGTCCGCGCCCGCGGTTGTTAGCGAATTCCCATCAACCCTCTTCGTGTTGGTTGGAGACGGAAAACAGCGCTCAACCTTCGAGGAGCAAGTGGCACGGTTGGGTCTGGAGAATTCCTTTTTGTTTCTCGGCCGTCGCGAAGATATTGCGGAGATTCTGGCATGCTGTGATATCGCCGTGCTGCCATCCAGGGTTGAAGGCCTACCGAATGCCGTGTTGGAATATATGGCTGCGGGATTGCCGACCATCGCGACCAAGGTGGGTGGAAACACCGAACTCATCGAGGATCAGGTTACAGGCTTGCTTGTGCCGCCCGAGGATTCGCAGCATCTCTCGGCCGCATTGCTGAAGCTCTTGCGTGACCCAGGTTGGTCCGCGCAGCTTGGGCAGAGCGGGCGCGAATTCATTATCCGATATTTCGGTTTCCCGAGGCTGGTGCGCGAGGTGGACGAGCTTTATAGCGAACTGTTGCGAGCAAGCGGAGGACGTCAGTAAGGTGTCAAATGTTTCCAAACGGAAAGCTCGGCTCGCTCGCCTCGCGGCCATGAATCGCCGTGAGCTCTTCGACCGCTTGAGGCAGCAGTTGAGTGCCCGCGCAGATGTGCTGCGCTACAGGAACGGTCCGGGTTTTCCGACCGAATCGCACGTCGCAGGTTTCGGAACTATCGGCAACTTTTTCTTTACATCTGCAGAGGTTCCCGCGGTATGTGCTGAGCTGAAAAAGGTTTTTCCCGAGCAAGCTCGTGATATTGTCTCGCGAGCTGAAAAAATCTGCCGCCATCGGTTCGACCTCCTCGGCTATGAGAATCTCGATTACGGTGAGGAAATTGACTGGCACCTTGATGTGATTCACAGCAAGCGGGCACCACGCAAACCCTGGTTCAAAGTAAAGTATCTCGACTTTGACGAAGTTGGAGATTCGAAGATTACTTGGGAATTGAACCGTCATCAGCATTTTGTAACTCTAGCCAAGGCCTACTGGGTTACCGGTAACGACAAGTTCGCGGCAGAAATCTTCACGCAGTGGACGCACTGGCACCAAGAAAATCCCTATTCCACAGGAATCAATTGGGCGAGCAGCCTGGAGGTAGCCTACCGCAGTTTGTCATGGATCTGGACCTTTTTTCTGTTGCAGGAGTGTCCGCTTTTCACGCCTGAACTGCGGAGGCGATGGCAGGCTGCCCTTCGCCTGAACGGGCGGCACATCGAGACTTATCTTTCCACATATTTTTCTCCGAATACCCACCTTTTGGGCGAAGCTCTGGCACTCTTTTTTCTGGGAACCCTGTTCTCCGGCCTTGCTAAAGCTGCGCGGTGGCGGGGAAAAGGCTGGGAAATTCTGCAACGCGAGGCTGCCAAGCAAGTCAGGCCGGATGGATTCTACTTTGAGCAATCCACTTATTACCATGTCTATGCAGTGGATATTTTCTTGCATGCTCGAATTCTCGCCGCGCTCAATGGAATTCCGATTACGCCCGAGTTTGAAGAAATTCTGCAACGCATGCTGAACGCTCTGTTGTTATTGGGTCGAGCCGGAGTTCCTCCCTGCCTGGGCGATGACGACGGCGGCAGGCTCTTTGATCCTGCGCGTAATCGAGCCGAGCATATGCTCGATCCGCTGGCAACCGGTGCCGTTCTCTACCAGCGAGGCGATTTCAAGTTTCTTGCCGGCACGCCTCGGGAAGAGACCCTGTGGCTTCTGGGTGCGAAGGGCTTGGCTGAGTTTGATTGTCTGCCGCGCAAAGATCCGTGGGCCACTTCCACCGCGCTAGTGGAGAGCGGCTTTTATCTGATGACTGACCCGCTGTGTCAACAGCAGTGGCTGATCGATGCCGGTCCGTTGGGAGCGGGACATGGAGGACATGGCCATGCGGACGCTTTAAGCGTTTCCCTGGTTCGCCACGGACGAAGCCTTTTGATTGACCCGGGAACATTCGAGTATGTGGGCATCAGCGGCGAGCGCTCTCGCTTGCGCGGAACATATGCTCATAACACCATGCAGGTCGATGGAAGAGACCAGTCAGAAAGTGCCGGTCCTTTCTCTTGGGAGAATAGTCCCAATACAAGAGTCGACCGATGGATCACGGGCCAGCAATTTGATCTGTTTCAAGGAAGCCACGATGGATATTGCCGGCTGCCGTCTCCAGTAATTCACCGGAGGTGGGTTGTTCATAGAAAGGGCCAATTTTGCCTGGTCCGCGATCTCGCCGAGGGCAGCGGGCCGCATCAACTCGACATCGCTTGGCACATTGGTCCCACACTCTCGCCGGTCCCTCCTAAGGAATATTTATTCAGCGATGACCGGGCAAGTCTGGCACTGTTAGCTGCCGAAGACCATGGGTGGTCGCAGGGTGTGCGTCGTGATCACTATTCGCCGGCTTACGGATGCAAGCAGCAGCTAAACGTGGTGCACTTTAGCGCTAAGGCGGAGCTTCCGGCCGAGTTTGCCACGTTGCTGATCGTTGATGAAAAGCCACAAGCAGATTATGGAAGGCTGGTACGCAAGGGAGAATCGACTCCCGTTTGCAGCTATTGCTATTCCAGCCCTCGGCAGGAGCATATGTTCTTCTTTGCCCGCGAAGCCGGGCCGTGGACTCTAGCTGACTGGGCCAGCGATGCCAGTTTTCTCTGGTGGTCCTTCGATCGCGAGCAGGAATTGTACTCGCTGGTTTTGTGCAATGGCTCCTACGCGGAGGCCGGAGGCTATCGCGTACTAAGCTGTCAGAAACGAGTAGGCTATGCTGAAGTATTAAGTTCTGCCGCGAAAGTCGATCTCTTCTCGTCAGAGCCTGAACACGTGACCCTACAGGAGCCGCTGAATCGAGTGTGGGCGGAGGCTAACTTGGTGGTGCCAGAGAGAGATCCTAAAGGGGTGGGTGAGTAACTATGTGCGGAATCTGTGGGATCTTTCATTGCGATCCAGCTCAGCGAGTAAATCGCGATCTGCTGAAGGCAATGAACCGGCAAATCGTCCACCGTGGTCCGGACGATGACGGCTTCTTTGTCGAGGATAACGTTGGACTGGCGATGCGACGCCTCAGCATCATCGACATCCAAACCGGCCATCAGCCGTTGAGCAATGAAGACGGAAGCGTTTGGATCGTCTTCAACGGTGAAATCTATAATCACCAGGATTTGCGCAAGGAACTCGAGGCCCGCGGTCACCGCTATCGTACAAAGAGTGATACAGAAACCATCGTTCATTCGTACGAGGAATATGGAAAGCAATGCGTCGAGCACCTGCGAGGAATGTTTGCGTTCGCCATCTGGGATCGATCCAAAAGAAGTTTATTTATTGCGCGTGATCGGCTGGGAATCAAACCTCTCTACTACCACTACGACGGCAAAACGTTGCTTTTCGGCTCGGAAATAAAAACCATTCTCGCCTATCCGGGAGTGAAGCCTGAGTTTAATCCGGGCAGCCTGGCCGAATATCTCGCGTTTGGTTATCTAGCCGGCGCGGAGAGCATGTATGCCGGCATTCGCAAATTGCTGCCCGGCCATATTCTGACTATTGACGAGCAAGGGCAGTTGGAAACCACCTCTTACTGGGATCTGAACATCACGGTCGATGACGGAAGACTACCTTATGAATACTATGTCCGCCGCTACCGCGAGCAATTAGAAGCATGCGTTTCCAGCCACCTGATGAGCGATGTTCCGCTGGGTGTCTTTCTGAGTGGCGGCCTGGATTCGAGTGCCGTAGCGGCGCTCACTACAAAAGTTCGCAATGAACCGATCGAGACTTTTTCTGTGGGGTATGGCGAGGAGGAGTTCAGTGAACTCCCCTATGCCCGGGCGGTTGCCGAGCACTTGAACTCGAGGCATCACGAAGTCACCCTTAGCCGCGATGAATTCTTTCAGGTCTTGCCTCGATTGATCTGGCACGAGGATGAGCCGATCGTTTGGCCATCCAGTGTCTCGCTGTACTTTGTCGCGCGGCTTGCCCGGGAACGCGTAACCGTTGTCCTGACGGGCGAGGGCAGCGATGAGACTCTGGGCGGATACACACGTTATCCCTGGACTCTGATCAATGCGCGCATGGATCGCGTCTTCCGCTCCCTGACGCCAGCCGCTCTCCGTCAAATGCTACGGGACGGAATCGGCAACTTACCCCTGTCGGCGGCTTCCAAGAGAAAACTCGAACACACGTTTCTGATGCGAGATGGCGCATCCTGGCCTTCTTTCTATTTTGACAATTTCTATTCGGCATTTTCCGCGGCCGAGCAAGACGATCTGCTGACCCCCGGAGCGAAGCGAATGGCGGGCGACGCCTATGCAGGTTCGATGAAATATTGGAATCATTCTTCGGGGGACCTGCTTCACCGCCTGCTCTATACCGACATCAATACCTATCTGGTGGAACTGCTCATGAAGCAGGACCAGATGAGCATGGCCGCTTCCGTCGAGAGTCGAGTGCCCTTTCTCGACCATTTGCTGGTGGAGTTTATCGCGACCATACCCGCGAAATATGCGACACGCGGAATGGCGGGAAAGTGCATTTTGAAGTCGGCGGTTGAAGATTTGTTGCCGTACTCCGTCGTGCATCGGCAGAAGATGGGATTTCCCACGCCTTGGGCATACTGGCTGGGAGGCTCGTCCTTGGATAACTTGCGGAACCTGCTGATGGAAGCGCGAACGGTGGAACGCGGATTGTTCCGAAGGGAAGTCGTTAGGCGGTTATTTGAAGAACACTCTGCAGGCCGTCGTGATCACGGCAATCGCATATGGCGATTGCTGAATCTGGAACTGTGGTTCAGAGTCTGCCTTGAGGGCGAGCCAGTGACGGAATTGATTCAGCGGGGCAACGCAGTGGCATACCGATGAAGTTCTTTCCAGAAGTCGAACTCGGCAAGGCCTCTGGTTCAGTCCGCCAGGATTCTCACTGTGTGCCCAAGTTCGCGCCAATCTGCGCTGAGGTCCGCCTCGGATGACCACCGTTGAAAGCCAGGCGGATGCGCAATTGGACCTGACGTCGATGGTCGTGGCCGCTCATCGTGGTGGCGTCGAACTGGTGGACCGTTGGGCGGATGAATGGCGTGCTTTGTGCAATCGAGCTGTTGACGATCAACCCTTTTATCGGCCGGAATGGATCGGCGCTCACATCAGGGCATTTACTCCAAACGCCAAGGTTGTTCTGCTAACCGTCAGTTCTGAAGGAAAGCTGCTTCTTGTGCTTCCCCTGTTGGAGGAATGGTCGGTATTTAGCGGAGTTCCATTGCGCAAGCTCCGAGGCCCAGTAAACAGCCACTCGTGCCGCTTTGATGCGGTGCGGCAGTCGGGTTCACGGGGAGATGCTGCCGTGGTTGCAGCTTGGAACTATCTACAGAACCTTGGTGACTGGGACCTGCTGGAGTTCCAAGACGTACTCGAGGGCGGTACAATTTCCGCCCTGGCGCTTGCGGCCAGTAGGCAAGGCTTTCAAGCTGTTCAGGTGCCGAACCTCAGCAATCCTTATGTTCCGATTTCTGCGGATTCCGCAGACCTGAAGAAGCTTCCGGTCAATGCGCGATTGAGAGGAAAATTGCGGCAGATTCGCCGCGAACTTGACGGTCAAGGTGGCTTTAAGTTCTCCCGGGTGGAAAAGGCAGACCGGGCCATTCTTGACCGATTTTATGAACTTGAATCCGCTGGCTGGAAGGGAACGGAGGGCAGTGCCATCGCGTGCAATCCAGAGACTCGACAGTTCTATGACGAAATTTCAAAAGCTGCCGAGCGATTTGGATATTTATGCATGTACTCTCTGGAATGCAACGGAGAATTGTTGGCATCGCATCTCGGTCTATCACACGCGGGGCGTTACTTCTCGCCCAAGGTTGCTTACAACGAGAAATTTCCGCAGTACGCTCCGGGGCACCTCATCGTGAGCGAAATCCTGCAGGACTGCGCGGCCAGAGGCATTTCTGAATACGACATTACGGGAGTCAACGATGAGTGGAAGATGAAATGGACTTCCGAGACGCGGGCTAAGTCCATTCACTTTATTTTCCACAGCAGACCCTGGGGCAGGCTGGCACACGCGATCCGCTTCCGCATACGACCGGCAGTTAAGAAGTTGGTGCGGCGGTGAACCTATGCGCAACCGCATCCGCGCTGGAAAGCAAGTTATGAAAGCCTTGGCGCGGAAGATTCTGCCTGAACATTTCATAGAGGAGCTACGGCGGTACCGCCAGTTCAAGAAAACGGAGCGGCCGATTTATCTGCGGCTTAGAATCGCAGATAAGCTTGGCATGCAGTCACGCAAGGTTCCGCCGTCGGCGCGCTCTCTCGTCTTTGTATGTTTTGGCAACATCATGCGCAGTCCCATCGGTGAGGCTTTTTTCAAGGAGGCGATCGCCCTACATGGCAACGCTAGCGTAAAAGTCTCTTCAGCCGGGCTCAACGCGACTCCGGGTACGCCGGCTCATCCCTGGGCCATAGCAGCGGCGCGGGAGTTCGGAATTTCTCTGGATCTCCACCAAGCCACCTTGTTGACCCGTGCGATGGTCGATGAGGCTGACGCGATTGTAGCCATGGACTTTCAGAATCAAGTTGAGCTCTTGTCGCGCTTTCCCGATGCTGCCGATCGTTTTTATCTGCTCGGAGCGTATTCGGGAACAGCAGGTTCCATCGAAATTCGGGACCCTTTTTATGGGGATCTGGAGGAAACGCGCCGCTGTTACCAGCGCTTGCAGACGTGCGTACGAAATCTTGCCGCCAGCCTGGAGGGAAGCAGGACAGAGAGCAGCACTGCCACGTCGAGCCGAGCACGGTGACGCGGCCGGTTCTGTTGTTAGGCTCGGTGCCGCGAATTACGATTCCAATCGCGCGGTCGCTACACCGGCACGGTGTGGAGGTTGAGGTTGCTTCTTTTTCAAACATAGAATCTCCTCCGCGTTCCACCGCCATTTCCGCATTCCACCCTCTAGCCAGTCCGGGCGATCAAACCGATGGCCAGCCCTCCACCCTGACACAATTAACTCGACTGATTTCGGAGCGCCATTATGACATGCTGGTCCCAGTGAACGACCCGGCGCTCGCTTTTATCTCAGAACACGATGCGCCTCTGCGGGAGCTGCTCTACGTTGCCTGCCCGCCACCTGAAGTGGTTAAAAGGGTTCTCAATAAATCATTAACCGTGGAGTTTGCCCGCTTGGCAGGAATCCACACGCCATCAACCTTTCGCATCTCTAATGTTTCTGACTTACAGGGACTCGCCGATCAGCTTCACTTCCCGTTGGTTGCTAAACCTCACGACAAGAGCGGCGAAATGCAGTTTAAGGTTCGTTATTTTCAGACCTATCAATCGCTGCACCAGGCGCTCGCGGATGATGAGCGCCTGGGAAGCAGCCTCCTGCTGCAGGAATTTGTTGTAGGAGATGGCGTTGGGATCGAGGTGCTGATGCACCGTGGCGAAGCGTTGGCGATCTTCCAGCATCGTCGAGTGAAAGAGGTGCCCGCGAGTGGAGGGGTCGCGGCGATTGCGATTGCCGAATCGCCTGAACCGATGCTCATCGACCAAGCCCTTAAATTGTTGCGCGCTTTAGAATGGGAGGGAGTTGCCATGGTCGAGTTTCGTTATGAGCGAACGCAGCGTCGAAGTGCCTTATTGGAAGTGAATGGCCGCTACTGGGGCACATCGGCGCTTCCCATTCAAGCCGGAATGGATTTTCCCTGGTACGAATGGCAGATCGCGCATGGTGAAAAGCCTTCGGTGCCGACGAGTTATGCAATCGGGGCACGCTGGCGCTGGACCGCAGGTTACGTCGACCGTTGGTATGGGTTGGCCAAAACCTCGATCAGAAATGCACTAAGAAATGGAGCTTTGCTGAAAGAGCTGGTGCCCTCCCGCACGGATCTAAGCAGTCGCGATGCAATATGGGATCCCACCGACCCGATGCCTGCGATCTTTGAGCTGCTGCGAACCGTGAAAAATTTGGCCGTGTCCGACGCTAGAGCAATCCTGCGAGCGTTGAATCCCGCACCTCCAGCGAAGAAACCGGCGTAGTGGCGATGCCGATTCAAATATTTTCCGGACCCAAGTACAGCGGTTTAGCCTGGAACAGGTAACAGGCTGAACACCACCCCGATTCCGTGCGGTTCCAATTCAATTTCCTGTTCGCATGCCTTGCGCTCAAGATCGTAAAGCGCGATGTGAGAAGGTCGGTGCCGATGCGTGTAGCCATTTCTGATCCAGGCTACGTTCTCGATGAACTTGGTGGGACGGACTCGCGTGAAGCCCACCCACAAGCGGCGTTCATCCAGCGGAAGCACCCCGCGGCACCAGCCCAGAACCTGTCCCGACTGTCCACTCATCTGATTCAAGTCAATCGTTTCTTCAACCTTCAAAGTGTTGCGGTTGGCAATGACGATACGACCATCGACGGTTGTGAAATAGATTCTGTCTCCGAAAATATAGCCATCATGCGGCTTCTCCACCGCGATATCGATCCGTGGACCTGGAGTGGTCAGGCAGATTGCATCGCGCTGTTGCAAGCGCGTAACCCATACTTCCTTGCCGAGCACAAACACGTGATTCGGGTGAGACTGGTGAGGTTTGGTCGTGGGGACTTTGCGATAATCCGTCTCGCGCGAGAATCTTGCCCACGGGTCTTCGCCGATCACGCTCCATTCCCGGACAATGCTTCCTGACTCCGTGATCTCCACCACCATATCCAGTCCAGTCACGACGACCAGAATCGTCCCGTGCTGCGTGGGGTAAACATGATGGAGGTCGTTGAAACAAGGCAGGGAAATGTAGTTCAGCAGTTTGAAAGTGGGCACCTCGTAGACCAGCACCTCCGTCGAGGTGCACGTATAAAGTTTTTTTCCCTGCAATGAGGTTGACTTGAACAGAATGGCCGGCATCTCTTCCGGACAGGCCTCAGGTGGCGAGGAGTATTCAACGAGCACGCGCGATCGTTTTTTTTCCGGGTCGAGTTCAATCAGGAGGGCTTGTTCGCACGACTGCCATTCTTCCAGCTTACGGAAAATTGTGCTTCGCAGCCGGCCTCCGGACACGTAGAAGCTATTCATGCAGGCGCTCCGGTTGAGGCTGCGTCGCTCGTATTTTTCGCTGGCTGATCGGGAATATTGCCCAGGTTACTTTGCTTCAACGCCATTGCTTTCCTTGGAACCACGCCTTGATTCTCGATGCAGATCTGGATCCCAACTTACGGACCGCCAGCAAAGCGTCGACGAATGCTAATAACCGAAATCGGGACACCTTGCGCATATCCGCGCGCAGTTGATCCCGTTCCCGATAAAGAAGCGATAGAATTAGGTTCCTCTCAATGATTTCATCATTGAATACTTCCTCGGGAACCGTACATTTTTTTGCTGCCTCGGTAAAATCGGATTGCCTTGCGGACCACGTGTCTCGGGCGTAGTCGAACTTCTCAAAGTCCTCCCGGTAAAGCGAGTAAACCTTGTCAGCCAGGCTTGCGGTATAGCCCTCGCCTTCAGAGCCGCGCGAGACGTTCCTTGCATCCGCCACAAGAGCGCGGGGAAGGCCTAGATGCTGCTCGAATTTCTGCAAACCTTCGGCCATGCGCTCGATCTTTCCTACCAAGGAAAAATTCAATACTGAAAAAAAAATATGGTCAGATTGACGCCGCCAATGCAGGTTACCGGTCCGCAAATCACACCGGGTCGCGATGTACTCAACGAATTCATCGAAGGTGATCAAAGACTTTTTGTGGAATGGCGGCAGTTCGCCCTTAATTTCAGCGTAGACCTTCTCGTATCCCGGCTCGCACAGCATCACCTTATTTTTCCAGGCCGAAATAAGGCGTGTATAGGGGTTCCGGACGAAGGTCATGCGCAGGAACTCGGGGGATTCTAAGACTTCTCTTTGCGTCTTCTCGTCGAGGTCCACCAGCGACGGCAGTGGCACGTTCTTGCGGTCATGGATGAACATTTCTCGACGAGTCTCATAGAGGTTTCCGGCCAGTAATTGGATGGGCGGCCCGTTTTCCAACCTCCACAATAGTTCCTTCATCTTGGTGCAAGCAGCTTTTGGAACTTCAAAATACATGTATCGCTTGGGAATGCTGACGAATGTGGAATAGCGAAGCCGCTGCGTTACCTCTTCAGGCCTTAAATAGTCATAGCGGTCCAAAATCAGCCGCACCGCGTAGGGATAACTCATGATTTCGCCTTAAATGGACTGGTGATTCCCGACTCCAAGAGCTTCGGTCTTAAGCAACGCCGCGATTGCGATACGATTCTACGAGCCTGCCGACATCTCTGTACATTCGGAGCTTGTAGTGAAAGCGTCGCTTTGCATCAAAGTTGAAAGTCCATTTCAAGAAATTCTCAACCACGCTTCGAAAGATCCAGCGAGGCACCCCGAAGTAACGAACGATGTTCTTGGGTGGAGGCCATGCCCGGATCATCGATCTGCCATCGTTGTAATACCATTTGCAGAAATAAGCCTTGCTGGACCGAACGGGATCGACTGGATGATAGATGATTGCGTTTGGAACATACCTGATCTTTTCACCAGCGCGTAAAAGCCGCGATGCGAATTCAGAGTCTTCGCAGGTAATGCCGCGGTTTTCCCCGCTCACGCCCAGATCAAGGCGGAACAAGCCGTATTTTTCAAACTTATCCTTTCGATACGCTGAATTTGCTCCCAATGGAGTCCTATCTTTGATCTCTCTCGCTGTTTCACCGAGCTCGAAATTTACAATGGCCTGTTGCTCCTCCATTTCGAGCCAGTCAGGCTTCGGGTGATGCCACACAGGAACAACCCGTCCCGCGACACCGGCACAATCAAATTCATCAAAAGCGAGTTTCAGGTTCAGCAACCACTCAGGATGCAGAGTGACATCGTCATCCGTAAAGGCGATGATCTCGCCCTTTGCCGCGGCAATTCCGGCGTTCAGAGCCGGGGATCTGCCTTGCCGGCGCTCAAAAATGTGCCGCACGGAGAAGCTTGCAGACTTTGCGAAGTCCCGTATTACTTCTGCGGTGTTGTCCTTGGAGTTGTTATCGACGAGTACGAGTTCCCAATTGAAATCAGAAGGAAGGGTAAGGGCCAGGAAGCTTTCGAGAGTAGATTTCAGAGATGCGGCGCGATTGTAGGTACACAAAATTACGCTAATATCCTCCACGCTCAACATCTCCTCCCGTTAAAATTTGGAAGCACCCAACTATGCCTTCTCGGCGACCCGGACGTGCGGTTTCACCAGAGCGAGTAGTTCGTCTTTGAGGAAAGGTCCACTCGCCAGCAGACCCGACAGCAGAGGATCGCGGCGATTGGCGCATAGACTGTTTCCTTCCAAGGTGCTGACAAACCCTCCCGCGCTCAACACTAACGCCGCTCCCGCGGTGACATCCCACTCATTTTTGGGTGTCAAAGTAAACGTCAAATCTGCCAGTCCAGCCGAGACCAAGGCCAGCTTGTAGGCTACGGAACCCATGGGGCGGACGGTGAAAGCTGCGCCCTCAAAGGGTTTCCACTCGCCGCGCTTGACTTCACTGCGGCTGGCCAGGACTAGAGCTCCATGCAAACTTTTACGTTGGCTCGGTTGCGATGGCTTGCCATTATAAGTAACGCCCGATTCAATCGATCCCAGGAAAGTCTCGTCAGTGGCTGGATTGTAGATTCCCCCGGCCACGGGACGGCCGTCCTCGACGAAGCTGATAGAAACGCAGAACTCCGGAATTCCCGTTACGAACTCTCGAGTCCCGTCCAGCGGGTCGACCACCCAGACTCGCGAGCGCTGCAACCGGATGGGATCGTCCACACTCTCCTCGGAAAGCCAGCCTTCCCCGTCGCGAAGAAGCTCCTGGCGCAGAACGGCGTCGAGTGCTCGGTCTGCTTCCGTTACCGGGTCATGCCCGATTTTGTATTCGGTCTCAATGTCTCCTGGAGTGAAGCGGGCAAAAACCGCGCGAGAAGCTTCCAGCGCCGAGTGAATCCGTTCCAGTATGGGCGCGTAAGAATTTGAGTGCATAGTTTCTTTTAACTTAGTTCGAGGTTCTCAGTTTACTGTCATGGCCTTCACGGGAAACTGACAACTGCTTTCAAGCCATCAGCATGCGCGCGCCCGTGGCCAGCAAAACGGCACACAGAATGCGCCGGAGCCACGGGACCGGGACCCGCGTGCTTAAATAAGAACCGAGCACTCCCCCAGGCACCGATCCCACCAAGAGTGCTCCCACCAGATGAACATCAACATTGTTCATACGAAAATGGAGGAAACTGGTGACACCCGTTAAGAGCAACGCATGGACGATGTCGGTGCCCACCATTACCTTCGGTTGAAAGCTGTAAAACAAGAGCAGCATCATCATGACGATGCTTCCCGAGCCGACGGAAGTAATGCCCACCAAAAATCCAGCCACTAAGCCGATCACGGATATCCAGACGAACGACTTCATGGTTGGTGGCCGCACTGCCACGCGGTCTTCGATTTTTTTCTGGAAGAACAGGAAAGTAGGAATGCAAATCAGCAAAACTCCGACTGCAAAAGTGATGAACCGATTGACGCCATTTCCATAAACGTTTCGCAAGTGAATCAAAAAACTAACGCCCAGATAGGATCCTGGGGCGCTACCGACGATCAGGGCGAGGACCACTTTTCTGCGAACCGTGCCCTTGCGCAGATGAACGAGGCTGGCGCCGATCTTGGTGAGGAAATTGAAGAGCGCGTCCGAGCCCACGGCTCGAAGAGGCGGTACACCCAAACCGAAAATCAGGATCGGAAGCAACAAAACGCCGCCCCCGACACCCGTCATTCCGATGAGTGTTCCTACTCCGAAACCGATCAAACTCTTGATCAGCAAATCCATGACAGTACCCGGCTTCAGCCTTTCAGTCGCATGCCGGCGTCGACCGCATAGCGTTAGACCAACTCCGCCGTTGTACCGATAAAACCTTCCCGTTCGAGGTGCAAAATGATTTCCTGCGCCGCCTCTTCGGGAGACAACTCGCCGGTGTTGATGGTGACTTCGGCGTCAGCCGGAGCTTCATAAGGATCCGAAATACCGGTGAACTCCTTGAGAATTCCCGCTCGCGCCTTGGCGTACAGCCCCTTGCGATCGCGTTGTTCGCACACCTCCACGGATGTGGCAATGTGAACCAGGATGAAGCCTCCGTAGGGCTCAATCATTTGTCGAACATGCTTGCGGGTGGCGTCATAGGGAGCGATGGGCGCGCAAATCGCGATCCCACCATTCTTGGTAATCTCCGATGCCACGTATCCGATGCGGCGGATATTAATGTCGCGGTGTTCCTTCGAGAAACCCAACTCGGACGACAAGTGCTTGCGCACCAGATCGCCATCGAGCAGCGTGACCGGACGGCCTCCCATCTCCAAAAATTTCGTCAGCAATACATTCGCGATCGTCGATTTACCGGAACCGGAAAGGCCGGTGAAAAATATGGTGACGCCTTGCTTGTGGCGGGGCGGGAAACTCCGGCGCAGTTCGGACACCACTTCGGGATAAGTGAACCACGCGGGTATCTCGCGACCTTCGTTCAGACGCTGGCGAAGCTCCGTGCCGGAGATGTTCAGCACCCGATCGCCGTTCTTCACTTCGTCGTCCGGTACATATTTGTCCTGGTCCTCTAGGTAGACCATCATGTTGAAAGGAACCATGGTGACGCCGATGTCGGCTTCGTGCTTCTTAAAAACTTCCTGCGCCTCATACGGACCGTAGAAGGGTTTGCCGTCGGTGTCTTTGCCCGGACCGGCGTGGTCGCGGCCCACGATGAAATGGGAACAGCCGTGATTCTTTCGGATCAGGGCGTGCCAGATGGCCTCGCGCGGGCCGCCCATGCGCATGGCCAGCGGCAGCAAAGAAAGTTTTGCTGTCGACTGGGGGAATTTTGAAAGTAGTAACTGATAGCAGCGCACCCGCGTGAAGTAGTCGACATCGCCGGGTTTCGTCATCCCCACTACAGGATGAATCAGCAGATTGGCCTCCACTTGCTTGGCCGCCCGGAAGGCGAGTTCCACATGAGCGCGGTGCATGGGATTGCGAGTCTGGAAAGCCACTACGCGCCGCCAACCTTCCCGGGCAAACTCAGCGCGAACCTCGGCAGGCGTCAGGCGCAGATTGCGAAAATCATAATGGGCGGGAATTTGCATTCCTTCGATTTTTCCACCCACGTACCAGGGATTCGCCTTATTGATTGCGTAATCGGCCCCGGGATGCGCCGAACTGGTGCTGGCAAAAACGGCCTGCGCTTCCGCTTTACGATCTGGTTGCCAAATATCCTCGACATGCAGAACTGCGAGCATGACGCCTTCTGGATCGCGCAACGCAATTCGACTGGTGCCGGCGGTTAGTTTTTTGGCAAATTCCTCGGTCACATCCAGAGTGACGGGTACGGGCCAGAGTATTTCACTAGCCAGCCGCATGTTATGACAGACGCCTTCATAATCGGAACGCGTCATGAAGCCCCGCAACGGCGAAAAGCCCCCAGTGAGCAACAACTCGAGATCGCACAACTGGCGAGCCGTCAGGTCCCACGAGGGCCATTCTTTGGAATGCGCCTTCAGTTCGGTGACTTTGTCAGGTTGTGCGAGGAGTTGAATGAGTTCGCCGCCGTGCGGCGGAACCAAATGGCTGATCGAAGCGGTCAAGTGCCAAGCCTCCAATTTGATTGTCTACTAATCTTATCTTATTTACCTAGATGCTGTTCGGCGGTCTCCGGCCAGTTGAGCGCACTGCAGATTCTCTTTAGAAAGGAACCTCAAGCCTCATCTTTCAGACTAACACCTCGGCGTAACGCCGGCAGAAGCTGGCCGTCTTGCCTCTGGGCAACTGAAGTGCAAGCAATTGGGAGGCCTTCGACCGTCAGTGACTTTCGCTAAAACGAGATAAAAAACACGTGTTTTTATAGTTCTCGGCGCCCTTAGTTGGCTTGCCTCAGTTGAATGTGAAGAGAATTGCAACAATAGGCAGTCCAATTCCACCGCTCTGAAGCCAGTTGCGTCATGAGCCGTCCAGCCGAGAGCTTCCGGTGTCCGGCCTTTCTACGATTTTCGCACGGATATTTAGCCTCGAACGTGCTCTAATAAAGCAAGTGGGCTGTACATGCAGGGTTTACGCGCGCGGACATTTATTATGATAAATCACAAGATACTTCCTTGGGTCGTAGTTGCATCAGCCTTGATCTCTGTGGCGGCAGCGCAGAACTCTCAAGTGCCCTCATTTCCAGCCAAGTCGGGCCCCGATGCGATGAACCCTGCAATCAAGCCGCTAACTCCGAAATCCGCGATGCCGGCTCACCGCAAGTCGTCGATAGGAGTGCCGAACGCATCGAAAAGTGGTTCTAGCACGAACGCGGAACTCAGTCGCCTCGAGCGGACTAGCATCAAGCCCGTCGCCTCCAATAGCGGCGGTAGTGGAGCTCTGAAAAGCGTGCCCGCAAAGCAGCCTCCCGTAAGGTCGGCTGGCTCGGGAATCAACGCAACCTATCACAAGCCGAAATAAGCCTCCAAGACTTACTCGCAGCCGACGGTACGCTCAAAGTAAGCTACACTCGGCTCTTCTCTGTTAAACAAGTGCAAAACCTTTCGTCTGTTGAACCACATTAAAAATGTCCCCTTGAAACCACAGTAGAAGTGTCCCCTTTTAGAGTTCCTTCGGCGAGGAGGAACGGAGATTGGGGAGAACGGTATTGAGCAGAAAAGAGCTGAGTCGAGTGGAGGTGATGGGTCGGGTGAAGGCGCGCAGCTTGCGGTTGCGCGAAGCGGCCGAGTTGTTGGAGTTGAGTTATCGGCAAGTGAAACGGGTCTGGGC
>JBAVZU010000399.1:0-3097 GCA_049588915.1 Candidatus Sulfotelmatobacter sp. | reverse complement strand
TCGGATTGGAGCCCGGCGACCGTGTTGAGTTTGTGGTGGACGAGGGTCGCACCGTGATCCGTCCGGTTCGTTCGGAAGCCAATCCCTTCGTAAAGTACATCGGAATTGCAGACCCGTTTCCCGGCGGAGAAGAGGGGATAAAGGCCTGGATCGACGACATGCGAAGCGATAAAGACTACGAATGAGGACGGCTCTTGACACGAACATCCTGTCGCCAATTTGGTCGGCAGCCCCCACGGCGCCGGCGATTGCCGATCAGTTGTCGAAAGCCCGCGCAGATGGAGCGCTGGTGATAAGCGCGCCTGTCTTCGCCGAACTATCAGCAATCCCTGGCTTGAATGTACAGACGGTTCGCAAGGCTCTCGGAGAAACTTCAATCGCCATTGATTTCGACCTTGAGGAGGATGTATGGCTGCTAGCGGCTGCGAGGTTTGCCGCGTATGCCAGTCGTCGGCGCCGCTCCGGCGGAGGTTCGCCAAAACGTTTGCTGCCAGACTTCATAATCGCGTCGCATGCACTGCTGAAGGCGGACAGGCTTATGACCCGCGACGCCAGTCGCTACGGTCAAGATTTTCCCACTCTGCGTCTCTTGTGATATTTCTTATGGAATGAGCAGCAGCTTCCCTGTCGTCTTTCGCCCTTCCAAATCCCGATGCGCACGTTGAGCTTCGCCAAGCGAATACGTATGCTCAATGCGCAACTTGAGCTTTCCCGAAGCGATCATGCCGAACACGGCGCTCGACCGGGCCAGCAACTCATCCCGGGTAGCGATGTAATTTGCGAGCGAAGGACGAGTGACGTAAAGTGATCCCTTTTGCGAGAGTACGATCAGATCGACGGGTGGCACGGCCCCGCTAGATCCGCCGAAGAGTACCATCATTCCTCGGGGTCGCAAGATGTTGAGCCCCTTCTCGAACGTAGTTTTGCCGACTGAATCGTAGACCACATCCACACCTTTACCGCTGGTGATGCGTTTAGTCTCGGCCTCGAAATCCGCCTGCGTATATAGGATCACTTCGTGCGCGCCGGCGCCGCGCGCCAGCTTTGCTTTCTCGTCGGTGGAGACGGTCGCGATCACACGCGCCCCAATGTTGTGCGCCATCTGCACCAGGAGCAATCCCACGCCGCCGGCCGCCGCGTGAATCAGCGCCGTCTCGCCCTGCTTCAAGGGATACGTATCGTGCGACAAATAATGCGCCGTCATGCCTTGCAACATGGCGGCGGCCGCCTCGCGCTCACTCACGCCCTGCGGGATGGGTACCAGTCTGTCTGCCGGCACGGCCGCATATTCCGCGTAGGCACCCTGAACTGCGGTCCAGGCGACGCGGTCTCCCACCTTCACCGAACTCACTTCCGAGCCGAGCGCAGTCACCACGCCGGCGCCTTCCTGGCCTGGAGTGAAAGGCACAGGCCCTTTGTAACGTCCCTCGCGGAAATACACATCGATAAAGTTCACACCCGAAGCGGCCAACCTCACTACCGCTTCGTTAGCCTTCGGCTGTGGGACCGGCAGTTCCACCAGTTCCAGAACCTCCGGTCCGCCCACTCTCTTCACTTGAATGGCTTTCATGCTTGCCTTGGATTCGTCCACGGAATACAAAGATTCGGTTTCAAACCTTTTCAGTTCCTTAAAAAACGTCTTCCTCGCAAAACCTTGAGACGAGAACATATACCCCACGGACAACCTGTGTCCATTGACCGGCCCTCTGCTACACTGGCACGTCCGAAGGGAGCCCTTCGTCATGGCCGAAAAAAAACCGCAAACCCTGGCAAACCATGCCAAACTTGACCCGCTGTTTCACTTCGTTGTATTACCTGTCTTCTTCTTTACCGCCATCGGCGGAACCATACATTTCATTCGGCACCCAGGCTTTCACTCCGCATCATTCTTCATAATCTCGGTAGCCGCCCTAATCGCGGCCTTTAAGATTCGCCTTTATGCGCTCAAGGTACAAGACCGAGTCATTCGACTGGAAGAGCGGCTGCGACTCGCGTCGCTGTGCGCGGAGCCATTGCGTTCTCGCATTATCGAATTGAACGAAGGTCAGCTCATCGCTCTTCGTTTCGCATCCGATGCCGAGCTTCCATCTCTAACCGAGCGCGCCTTGAACGAAAACCTTTCCCGCAAAGACATAAAGAAGGCGATTCAGACCTGGCGGCCAGATTACTGGCGTGTATGAGGCCGGACTCGAACGCCTGCAAGGTTGGGAGCTATGGCGATCAGGACAAGGCGTCAAACCTTTGGTATAACCTCCGTCGTCAGACTAGGGGGTCAGTGACCATTTGCCCAGTACCGTAAGTAACGGATGTGGTTCCTTTTCGAAGTTGACCCGCGAGTGACTGAAGGGTACGATTTTGCTAGAATTCGGCGGAAATTTGCGTCAGAGAAGAATCCGTATCTCGTAGAAAATTATGCGGGTTGCAAAACTCCAAATGCGGATTGCAGTTCTCGCCGCCTTGGCCCTGGGAACCGCGTCGTGCCACACTGCCCAGAAACCGGTGGCAGCAGTGCCGCCCGGAAACCCGCCCTCGCTTAGCGCGACAGAGCCCATCCCAACGCCGCCAGAAGCCCGGCCTGCGCCGCCCACGGATATCCAGCAGACCGTTCAGACGGCTCAGAGCAAGCTCGAACCTGCGGCCCTGCCTCCCTCCGCCGATGAGATCGGCGACCTTCTTGCTCGTGTCGAAAACGAATATCAGGCAGGATTGGCAAACTATCAGGCAGGTCGCAGAGATGTGGCCAAAATGAATTTCGATAACGCCTTTAACTTTCTGCTCGAAAGCAAGCTGGATATTCGGTCGGACGATCGGCTCGAAAAAGAATTCGACCACATCGTGGATGGAGTTAACCATCTTGATCTAGGTGACTCCTTCTCAGATTCCGAAGCGCAGAAGTCTGAGCCCGCGCCGATCGATGAAACTAACGGCATTACGCCGTCCGCGGATCCGAACGTCAAAGCGAAGGCCCAAGCCGACATTAAGTCAACCCACTCCGATCTTCCGCTCATGATGACGGATCAGGTCGCCGGATACATCAGTTACTTCTCCAACCGTGGACGCGGCAGTTTCGAGCGTGCCTTCGCACGCTCGGGCCGGT
>JBAVZU010000398.1:0-12431 GCA_049588915.1 Candidatus Sulfotelmatobacter sp. | reverse complement strand
GTGGTACCGGCGCCCTCGCCCGTGTCTGGCACCAAGAGGAAATGTCACAAACCAGTCTTCCGGCTGCTGTTCCTGCCAGCGAACCAAGCCGCTGGCTGCGCATCATCGCCCGCAAAGCTGTGGGTCAGGTCCGCCAGCCTCAGGCCTCGCAGACCGCCAAACCATAAACGGCAAACGGAAATTACGCATAAGCAGCCGATCTCGGCCGTGGCGCGTGCTGCTATGGCAAAATAATCGTAAACAGGAGTTATACCCGCGGGAGGCTATGCGGAATGTGCAGAAATATCAAAACTCTCTTTAACTTCGATCCACCCGTAAATGAAGGAGAAATCCGGGCTGCTTCCCTCCAGTTTGTGAGAAAGATTACGGGATTCAACAATCCTTCGAAGGCCAATGAAGCGCCCTTTCTGACTGCGATCGAGGAAATAGCGGCCGTCTCCGCGCGGCTTCTGCAATCGCTTGAAACCACCGCGCCGAAGAAGAATCGAGAGGAAGAGGCTGCCAAGGCAAAGGCACGCGCCGCTATTCGATTCGGCGACTGACACTTTCGTGCTCTTCTTTCGCAATCCGTCAAAGCTAGCCTAGTTTAAGTAACTAGGCTCGGTAACCCAGGCTCAGTAACCTAGATTCAGCAAACTAGGTTCAGCAACTTAGGTCGGACACATCGGAGACGGGCATCTTGCGACCGGAAGCGACCATCTAACTAGATGGAAAGCCTGGAAGTATGTCCTTTATGAAGAGCTCAATGAAGTCCGCGCTCGCCTTGCTTGCTGCTTTCCTGTTGGTCGCTAGTCTGACTTGGGCTTCCCCGAAACCGTCGAAGACCGCGCCCCAAGGTGTGCCAGCATTTCCGGGAATACTGGTGAATGCGCGCTTCGTTTATATCACCAGCTACGATGGCGATCAGTTCAACGTCAACTTGCTTCCCGAGGATCGGCAAGCGATTGCCACAGTGCAAGACGCCATGCAGAAGTGGGGAAAATTCACCTTGGTCTACGAGCCACAGAAAGCCGATATCGTGCTGATGGTGATGAGTCGTCCGTCGGAAGATGTGCTCTCCGTCTATGACGCGCATGGTTGGCCCGCGAATCAGTATCTGTGGCGCATGATGGGTCGCGGTGGCTTGCAAAAGGGCGAGTCTCCGCTAGTCACGAACCTGGAAAAAGCTTTCGCTGTGGCGACTACGAAGTAAGTACTTAGGCTTTTCGTCCGGCCAGAACAAGTCCAGCACCCGCGACCACCAACACTACGCTCAGAGCTGGTGGAACCTTTTCATCGTGTTGGGTCGTGACACCGATATGGGCATCGCCCACGCTAACCCCGTGATGCTCCGTATGCGGCATCGGGATGAAGAAAGAAACAATCCCGAGGATTAGCACGACTATTCCCGCCAAAGCCAAAACTCGCATAAACGCTCCCAACGATCAGAGTTCGGCCAGTGATAGAGAAGCGGGCCGTTTCAGCCCGAATGAGATGCTGTTTATAGCGAAAAGGCTGGCAGGAAGGGAAAGATTGGGCTCTCACGGAATTCGCACCGATTACCACGGATTTTTCTCAAACGCTAATCAGCGGGAATCAGTGAAATCCGATTGGCCCAATAGTTATTAATTTGCGAATCCCTTAACAAACTCCACCACGCTGCGCAAGGCGATGCCTGACGGACCTTTAGCGATCCAGGGTTTCTGATCTTCCATCCAAGCGGTGCCGGCGATGTCGAGATGAATCCATGGTGTATCTTCTGCGAATTCCTTCAGGAACATCGCCGCGTTGATGGCGCCGCCCCAGCGTCCGCCGGTGTTCATGATGTCGGCGATGGTAGAACGAATCTGCTCTTTGTATTCATCGTCGAGGGGTAGCCGCCACATCTTCTCTCCGGCTTCGGCGTTCGCTTTTTGCAGACGCTCGTAGATGGCATCGTCATTGGCGAAAGCGCCGACGTTAGCATACCCGAGGGCGACCACGACCGCACCCGTGAGCGTTGCCGCATCGAGCAGATGTGTACAGCCGAGCTGGCGAGCGTAGTAGAGACCGTCGGCTAGAACCAGCCGGCCTTCGGCATCGGTATTGATAATCTCAATCGATTTGCCGGACATGGCGATTTGAACATCACCGGGTTTTTGCGCTTTGCCAGATGGCATATTTTCCGTGGCGCAGACGATACTGATCACTTTCACCTTCGGCTTGAGCAACGCGATCGCGCGCATCGCTCCGATCATGGTCGCGCCACCCGCCATGTCGTATTTCATCTTCTCCATGCCATCGGCGGGTTTGATGGAAATGCCGCCGCTATCGAAGGTAATGCCCTTGCCTACCAGACCGACGACCGGTTTTGCGGGAACGCCGGCGGGCTCATAGGTCATCACGATGAGCGCAGGCGGCTCGTCCGAGCCCTGGGCCACACTCCAGAACGCACCCATTTTTAATTCTTTAATTTTGTCGGCGCCATACACTTCACACTTCAAACCAACTTCTTCACACATCTTCTTCGCACGATCCGCAAGAATCGTTGGCGTCATGCGATTGGAAGGCTCATTCACCAAATCGCGCGTGAAATTTTGCGATTCGCCAACAATCTGGGCTTCCTGCGCAGCCTTTTCCAACGCCCCGTGATCGGCATTTCCACCGGCAACGATAGTGAGGGCGTCAATCTTCTGATCTTTGCGGTCGCTGCGGTAATAATCGGGATCGAAATTTCCGACCAGCGCGCCTTCGACGATGGCTCGCACCGCTTCTTCGGCCGGAATGCTCGGCGGGGCAATAAAAGCGAAGCTGCGAATTCCGCGCGACTTCAGCGTGCGTACGGCCGCACCCGCTATACGGCGCAGATCGTAACTGGTGAGCTTTTTTGCCGCGCCACCGCCAATCAGGAGAAGGCGCTTGGCTTTCAATCCGGCGGGCTTATGCAATAAATTTGTTTCAAACGCTTTGCCGGTCAGTTCGCCGCTCCCGAGCAAGTCAGTGGCGACGGATTGCACCGCTCCGTCGTTAGTAGCAAGCTTGAGTTGCGGTTTTTCTTTTTTTTCTGACGCGGACTGATTTTTGGTTGAGGCGTCCTTTTCGGACTGATCCAGCACAACGGCAACCAGCGATTCGGTTTCGAGTTCAGCAGGCGTAGTAAATGAGAGTGTCGTTTTCATAGTTTTTAAAAAAGCGGTTATAAAGTTGTCTCAGGACAGTCCAGTATCGTCGGGAAAAGCCTTTGAGCGCAAGCGGGCCGCCGGGCTTCACTTGTCTGGGAACGACGGAACCGTATGCTCCAGCGGTTGCAACGCCGTCCTTTGCTTCCGAATCGATTCAAAGTTGCGCCGCACGCGATCAACGCCGATCGAAATGCAATCGATCAGCAAAGAATGACTTCGAATATCTGGCCAGGACGGGACTAAATACGCCTAAAACAATGTTTCCAGATTTGCAGTCCAGCTCCCCGAGCCCAAACTCCGACTCTGGGCCGAGGCAAAAGTGATAGCCATAAGTTCTTAGCGGCGTCTTATTTGTGGAGGATCGCACCCTCTGCTAGGGAGCGTAATTCATTGGTATACACGCCCATAAAGGCGTAATCTACTGCTGAAGCGCTGCGATGTCGGACTGATGCGGCGCTATCCCTTGGCACGCGGGTCAACCCGCTCTGCTACTGATCTGTGACGCCCGCCACTGCGCGATGTGCTCCCTTCCGGCAATAGTGCTGCTAATCAGCGAACCCAAGGATGGCTTCCATGAAACAATTGCAACTACCAGAATCGCCCACACAAAATTCTGACGCTTTGGCCGAAGGGGAAAGAGTCCTTTTGGAACGAGCCGCCGAAAAGGTTGTGCGTTTCGGTCAACAGGTCGGTGTGACCCGCGAAGACATGATCCAGTTGATGGACTCCGGAATCAGCGTCCGTGACTTGCTCGCATTCCTTGCCTCGAAGACTCGGGAATCGCTTAGATGGCACTGCACCAAAAGCGTTCATGTTGTTCGCTGTCCATATTGCGCCACACGCAGGCGAATGCCTGCTTGGCAGAGGGGTGGTAGTAGAGCATCAAGCGGAATTCCAGCGGTGCTGGTACGAGATTCCTTTGAGCAGGAGAGCTTCACGCCTTGCGGGCGACGATTATCCCAAGGACTATCGGCAGATAGATCACTGAGGCATGCAGGACGCCGCTGGCCACTACATTGGAAGTTGATCGCGCCAGTTTTGTTGCGTGATAGAGCAAGAAGAGGCCCGCCAAGAACATGCTACCCAGATAAATCGGACCTCCGTGATCCACAAGCGGCAGCATCGAAGTGACGACCAGAATCGCCGTGAAGGCAACAATCTCTGCACGCGTGAAGCGGGAATCGAGATCAAACCCCGGCAGCATTTTGTAGCCGGCCCGGGAGTAGTCCTCACGGTACATCAAAGCAATCGCCAGGAAATGCGGGAACTGCCACAGAAAGAGTATGGCGAAGAGAAACCATGCGTGCCGGCTGATACTTGCAGAGGCGCCCGCCCACCCGATCAGAACGGGCGCAGCGCCTGGAAAAGCGCCAAGAATCGTGCATAGCGGAGTTTTTCGCTTCAACGGAGTATAGATAAGCAGATACGAGAGCAGCGTGGAGATTGCAAGTAACGCCGCTAATGCATTCACCGCAATTGCAAGATAGAGTCCGCCGGCGACGCTCAACAGCATTCCAAACCAAAATCCCTCGCGAGCACTGACTCTGCCGGAAGGCAGCGGCCGATTTGCGGTGCGACGCATTTGACCGTCCCAGACTCGTTCCATCCACTGATTCAGGGTTGCAGTACCGCTGGCGACCAGGAGCGTACCTACGAGTGTGTTGATTAGGCCGGCGATCCTGAAAGGGCCGCGCGAGGCAAGATAATAACCCGCCGAGGTGGTCATAAGAATCAGCAGGTTCACTTCCGGCTTGGTTAGGGTGTAATAGTCCCTGAGTTTGGAGGGGAAGCGATTCCACGAGCTCTGTTTGTTTGCCAAATCAATTTCCTCACCATGCTCGTTGCGCGCAATTAGAGCTTCGTCAAAAGTACAAAAAGCAGATACAGCCAGAGAATGCCCATGAAGTGCCAGTATTGCGCGGCCGCACCGAATGTACTTCGCCGTAGCACGGAGCGGTTGAGTTTGTTCATCACGTAAATCAATCCAGCCAGACCGCCCAGCACGTGGAAGGCGTGTACCCCGGTGAAGAGATAGAAGAATGAACTATTGGCATTGGTGGCGAGGTATAGTCCGTCCGCTCTCAATCGCAGCCAGGCCACGTATTGGCCGCCTAAGAAAAGCAGTCCGAGCGCCAACGTGATCAGCAGCCAGCGCATGGGCGCTGCATTCTGGTTTTCGATTCCGCGAGCTTGTGCCAAGATGCGACGGCGAGCGATCTCGATCGTCAGGCTACTTGCGAGTAGAACAATGGTGTTCGCGTAAAGAAGAGGCGGCAGAGTAATGGGCTGCCAGTTTATTGCCGCACCTTGACGAACCACCAAAGCACTAGTGAGCGCGGCGAATGACATGGTGATCGCCGCCAGCGCGACCCATATGCCGGTTTTGGCCGTTTCTGGAGCGCGGTCGTCTAGCGCAGACAAATTTCCGTTAGCCGGAGCAAGAATTCGGCCACCCCCGTTCCCATTGTTGCCTTGAGCCGGCATTCGGCCAGCGATTTTTGGCGGTTCGTGAATTGTGGTTGCCATTACTCCAGACTCCTTGATATTCGCCTTGACTGCTAACGCTCGTTTTCTCGCCGGATATTGACAGGCGCAATCGCGCCGTAATTACTAAACATCGTGATGATCCACCCACTCCTCATTACACACGTTGCGGCGGCGGTACACGAGGCGCGCGAAAGCGCCGGTCATCAGCAGAGGTGGAATCATCATAATCACAATGCCGCTCTTCAAAGCGCGTATCAGCCGAGCGCCGGAAGCGGCAGCGCTCTGGTAGCACATGGCGCAGCCTTGGGCATGCATGTAGGTGGGACTGATCAATAATAGAAACGCCAGTCCGGCGAGCCCCAGCTTGAGATACGCACTCGTCTTTCTTTTAGAGTTCACCCGATTTCCTCTTTATCTACTCACCCCAGAAGCCAGCACCGGAGCGCTTCAACCTCGGTCGCGTCATTTCAGCAGACTCATTCTCGCCATGCGGAACGCGTCCGGCCAGAGGTAGTTCAGCATCACCAACACGAAAAGCGTAGCGGGAAATATGGTCCAGAACAAAAGCCGGTTTTCGTACTTTACGTGCATCAGATACATGATGCCGACGAACGCCTCCAAACACGCCAGGCAGAGCAGGGAGAAGAGCAAGGTTCGCACCGGCAAGTGCTGATAGGTCAGAACTACTTCAATTCCCACGATGATCATCAGCCCGATCACGATTCCTGCGTAGGAACCCATGCTTAGATCTTGATTCAGCTCTTGATTCGATGACATGGCAACTCCTCCTGCTCAATGTTCTCAGCGTGCAGCGTTCATCAAATACATCAATGGAAAAACAAACATCCAGACCAGGTCGACAAAGTGCCAGTACAGACCGGCCGTTTCGACATGGCTCTCATCGTAGCGACCCTGGTTATAGCCCCGCATGATAAACGCCAAGGCGATTACGCCGCTGATGACGTGAGTTAAATGAAGTCCGGTGACGCTGAAGAAGCACGCGCCGAATTGAGCCGCGCCGCCGGTCGGGTTATAGAACAGACGCCAGCCTTCGCCGATCATCTTTACCCATTCGCGCAGGTGGAGGATCGCGAACACCGTACCCAGAAGCATGGTAACGCCCAGCCATTTGTTGGCTGAGGCCTTCTGTCCGGCCTGCGTGGCCCGAACCGCCGCCAGCATGCTAAGGCTGCTGGAAAGCAGGATGAAGGTCATGATGATCCCGTTCAAGATCGAGGAAAATTCGAACGGCGTTCCCCAATTGTGGCTGCCAATGCGCATATAACCGTAGCCAAATAGAAACGTGGCGAATGTGCATGCGTCGGAGATGATAAAAATCCACATCCCCAATTTCTTTTTGTCGATCCCGTATGGAGACGCCTCCATCTGCACTTCGTGCCCGGCTATTTGCGCTCCGCTTTCGATGCGCAGTACGGATTGGCTCATACCGATTCCTCCGAGTGGTTCATATCCCAGTCACAACTCAGTTGCACTAATAAAAGGCAAACTCCCAGAAGCACGCTAGGTGCCCGCTACAGATGCTTCGGTTGAAGTTTGCATCACGGAAGCATCGCCGTCGTATTCCATCGGGCCGTGATAGATCGTCATTTGCCGACCACCAAAGTTGTCGAACGGCGGCGGAGATGTCGTGTCCCATTCCAGCGTCGTGGCCTCCCATGGATTGTCCGGAGCCTTCGGTCCTTTGAAGCGGCTCCAAATCGCGTTGTACAAGAAGATGAACTGCGCCGCGCCCAGCAGCAAAGCGAAGACGGTAATGAACCGGTTGGTGGGAATCTGCGGGATCATGAAGTCGTCCACATACTGCGAATAGCGGCGAACTGCCCCGGTGAAACCCATCAAATGCATGGTCATGAAAACCAGGTACACGCAGACGAAACTCAGCCAGAAGTGCACTTTGCCGAGCGTCTCGTTCATCATGCGGCCCCACATTTTCGGGAACCAGTAATAGAAGCCGGCAAACGTCGCAAATATGGCAGACAGGCCCATGGTGAAGTGGAAATGGCCCACCACGAAGCTGGTCGCGTGCAGGTAGGAATCGACCGCCGGCTGCGCCAGGAAGAATCCACCGATTCCACCGCTGATGAACAGCGAGATGAAACCGAGGCAGAACAGCATGGGAGTGTTAAAGCGCATGTTGGCGCCGTAAAGGGAGATCGCGAACACCAACACCGCAATCACAGATGGGATTGTGATGATGAGCGTTGGCACCGAAAACACCATCCCCATATACGGGCTCATCCCGCTCACGAACATGTGATGTCCCCAAACGACGAAGCTAAGGCCACCGATGGCGGCCATGGCATAGGTGATCACCTTCCAGCCCCCCACCAGCGGCTTCCTAGTGAACGTTGGCATCACGTGCGCGACGATACCAAACGCCGGCAAAATAATGATGTAAACCTCGGGATGTCCGAAGAACCAGAACAGGTGTTGGAACAAGAGCGGCGAACCACCGGAGTGCGGCAGCACCTTGTCATTGACCACTAGTCCGCCAGGAATAAAGAAGCTGGTTCCGCCGAGGCGGTCGAGCACTAGAAGAAGACAAGTCGGCAACAAGACGGCAAAAGCCAGCAAGCTCACCCAGGCGTTAATAAACCACGCCCAAGTCGACAACGGCAGCCGCGACATCGTCATACCCTTGGTGCGCAGATCAATCGTGGTCACGATGAAGTTTAGCGCCCCGAGCAGCGACGCTACGCAGAAGAACACAATCGAAAGGCCCCAGAGGTTTTGGCCCCAGCCCTGCCCCGGACCCGCTACCGGGCCCACGGCACTCAACGGGGCGTACGCGGTCCAACCGGAGAGTGGCGGGCCGTCGGGGATGAAAAACGTGGCGATGGCGAGAGCGAAGCCGACGAACGTGACCCAGAAAGACGCCATGTTCAACCGGGGAAACGCCATATCCGCCGCACCCACCTGGATGGGCAGCATAAAGTTGCCGTACCCGGCCATCGGCGCCGCGGTCAGCACGAAGAACGCCATAATCGTGCCGTGCATGGTCATCAACGACAGGTAGTACTCCGGCGTGGGAACGCCCCCAGGAGCGCCATTGGGAGAGAGCGTACCCAGAAAAGGAATGGACGCATTCGGCCAGCCCAAGTGGATGCGCATGGCCCAGGAAAGCGCCATCCCAATGAACGCCGCTACCAGGCTCAAGGTGGTGTACTGGATCCCGATTATTTTGTGATCCACGCTGAAGACGTACTTGCGAATGAAACCTTGCGGCGGGGCATGGTGTGCTGCCGCGTGCGCTGACATGTCATGCATGTGATCTCACCCCATGAAAGATGCTTCGTCCGCACCGTTTAGGAACAGACGCACTTCGGTTACTGCGCTGCCGCTTGCTGCTTCAGCCAATTATCGTAGTCTGGCTGGGACAGGACCTGGAGATACGCCTTCATGTTGTAATGCCCCAGACCGCAGAGTTGGGTGCACACAATTTCGAACCTTCCCGTTTGGGTCGCTGTGAAGTGGATCGGGATCACGATCCCGGGCACAAAGTCTTGCTGGATACGGAGCTCCCGCACATCGAAGGAGTGCCCCATGTCCTTAGAGTGAAGGGTGAGCAACACCGGCTTGTTCACCGGAATCGCCAGCTGCGCGGTGACGATGTCGTCCTTCGAATCGGGATCGTGGTCCGTATCGAGACCAAAGAAATTCTGGGTCCCCTCACTAATGAGCTCGGGGTGAAGAGGCCCGAACTTGCCATCCGGCCCGGGATAACGGAAGTAAAACGCAAACTGCCCGGCCTGCACATCGATGCGTACCGAGTTCGGGTCCGGCGGCGTGAAGTAGACCGATCCCCATGCCTTCGAACCGACGAATGAGAGCACCAGAATCTCGATGCCAACCACGACAAACGCGAAGATGATGAGAGGTTTCGCGCCACCGGGAAACGATTTCATCTTGCGCGTACCTTTGCTGTCGCCGTACAGAAAAGAAAATGCCGCCAGCACCAGCTGTCCGGCAATAAATAAGATGCCCGCGCCGAATACGGTCTCTTCGATCTGGTGATCGATATTGGGTCCATGGGCAGAAATATCGACCGGCATCCACCACACGTGCGCGATCACGCAATAGGCGATCGCCAGCGTGATGATCGCCACTACAACGGCAAATACTTTTCCCGGCATGAGTCCCCCCAGTTTGAGTTGGCCTCGGCAAAAGCCGCACCGGCGAACGGGGCAGCCCCACAGTGAGGCCGCCCCGACCGCAATTCTGAGTCCTTACTTTGCCTTGAACGTGAAACTGACGACAGTCGGCTTACCAGAAGCAACCGTCACATTCTGCGTCTGAGTTCCGTACGTTTCCTGCCACGCGGTCAGTGTGTAATTGCCCGGCGGCAGGTTCTCGAGCTTGAAAGAACCGCTGTTGTCACTAACGCTATACGGCCCCTTCACAACCACGATGTAGGCCTGCATCCAGGGATGGACATTGCACTTGACTGGAATGGGGATCTCTTCGTTGGTCCAAGCGATATCCAGAGCTGGGCCTCCCGGCATCTGTGACTTGTTCCACGCGGGATTCTTGGTCGATTGGGGGTGAATGTTGTGTAAAGCCTGGTCGTCATTCACGATCTTCATGTGCTGACCTGCGTCCACCGCCACCACGTGAGGAAAATATTGACAACCTTTTTGTTCCAGCTGGACGGGCTGCGACGAGACAACTTCGTTACCCGCCAGGCCCTGGCTTACGTAGACGACCACGTTAGCCAGCTCTCCGTTCGCGCCTACCACCACATTTTCTGTGGTAACAGGCTTATCTTTGTGAGCTGCGGAGCAGCTTGGATCTTTCGACATATCAATCCCACGCTGATGTGGAGCTGTGCCGTCAAGCTTAACGGTACCTGTGACTTGGCCGGCGGAAGCGCCATTCACAGTATTTGCGGAATGAAACAATGCGAATCCGCAAACTAGTAAGACGGAGACCGGTACTAGCAATCTGTATCCAGCTTTCATAGAATTTTCTCCTTGTTATTCCTGTTGTTTCCGAGTGCGGCAAATTAACTTGTTACCCGGGAGCCCGTCACGACGCGAGTAGCAACATCGCAGCTAGTTATGAATGTGTTCGCCAGATCCTGGTCTGTCCAAACCCTCGTAAAACATGGGCGTTGACGAATCCACTGAAAAAGAATGGCCGCGGGAAACAACTACACACTCCTTTCGAAAGGAATCACTAACCTCGAAGGAAGCAATTTATCTGCGCCCACCCCCCTCTTGAGAATCCGAAGCAATGGGAGGCCAACATGCTAACTCATATGTATTAGCGAGTCAGTGACGCAGATTACGCATCGACGTGACCAACATCACAAACCAAGTGACCGGTCGAAGGTCGCCGTTGAGGTAGTGCTGATGCGGATTTCAGTCGCGTTGTGGGCTTAGGGTGCCGATGAGGTAGAATTGCCGCGGCGATCCTGGTTCGCGATAGGGTCGCCGCAAATCGGTCTCCGCACTTAGGGGCTGACCGATTTCGGTTTGCCGACGAACGGCTCTTCGTGTGCCAGCATTGGGAATAACCCAAGGAAACCGCCATACACCACATGACCGACCAGTGAGGCCGCAACCGCTCTCATCCCACCGGCGTGCGAGCTAAGGAAACCTGCGCCCATAATCGGCATCACGACCAATTGCGAGGTCAACCACAGCGCAAGTCCGAAAGCCATTCCTTTCGCAAGGGGCGAGCCCGGGAGAAAACGGTACAACAAGAAAGCGAAAATCGCGGGAAAGATGATGACGCCATTCAGAATGTGGACTAACATGCCCATCCTCCAGCCCAGCATTTCTCCGAGCATGGTCACGATGTCCACTTTTACGCCCACTAATGGCGCAGCCATATACATCGCTACTGACATTGCTGGTGTTCCTATCAGAGCTCCACAAAGCACCATACTGAAGTTTGCCTTCATTTCCCGCTTCTCCTCGATTACATTCCGAGTCAGGATCTGCCAGGATCGCTCAGGCTCTTCGCTGTGAAGAATTGACAGATCGCTGTCGACAAAGCCAGCCCCGCGCGCGCCCATTACGAGCCAGCCTTTGACTTGAATACAAATTGCAGCGTCTTAGTTTCGTTGCTCCCCACCGTGACTTTCTGGCTTACGGTGCCTAGCTTTTCTTGCCATGCCGAGATCGTGTAGGTTCCCGCCGGCAGATTGCTCAAATCGAAACTGCCGTCCTTGCCCGTCACCGCAAAATAAGGATGTTTGAACACCGCCAGGTAGCTGTGCATCCAGGGATGCACGTTGCACTTCAGCGGAATCCCCACCTCTTCACGGGCAAAAGTCGCTTCCAGTGTTGAACCCGGGGTCTGCGCTTTGTTCCACTCCCGATTGTTGGCTGGCGAGGGATGAATGTTGTGCATGCAGGTATCGCCGTTGATCACCTGCAGCTTTTGATTGGCGCGCAAGGCCAGCACATGCGGCTCATACACGCAACCTTTCTGTTGCAGCACCACCGGTTCGGCGGGCACGTCGAAGGTGCGGTCGCCCAAACCATCGGCCACGTACACCACCACGTTCTGCAAATCGCCGCTCTTATCGGCTACGATCTCTTCGCTCACTGCGGCGGTCTTATGCTCTCGGGCGCAGGCCACGTCGGACGACATGTTGATGCGCGTGGCGGCGGGTATTGCACCCTCGACTCTCACCCCGCCCTTCACAGTTGCCACGCCGCTTCCGCTTGTCGCCGGCGTGGGGGAACCCGCGCCCAGCGTTGCTACTGCTACGGCCAAAGCTATTGTTCCAAGGAGATAGTTCCGTTTCATACCACACCAACCTTTTCTGCACGC
>JBAVZU010000397.1:0-27922 GCA_049588915.1 Candidatus Sulfotelmatobacter sp. | reverse complement strand
GAACTGGCTCGCGACTGCAGTCTTGCGGTGGTGTTGACTGAAGAAGCGATCCCAACGCATGATGCCGTTCGCGGCGCTTGCGAATTGCTCGGACTGGATCCGTTGCACATCGCCAACGAAGGACAATTCCTGGCGGTGGTCGCCCCTGAGTATGCGGATGCGGCGGTGAATGCCTTAAACCTTTCGCCGGGAGGCGAAGACGCTCAGATTATCGGCGAAGTGCGGGAACAGCCCGCCGGCGCGGTTCTCGTCACGACAGCGTATGGTGGTAGCAGGATTGTTGATATGCTGGTCGGCGACCCGCTACCGCGTATCTGTTAGAAGAACTTCAAGAACAGCGATGGCACTGATTTGTGAACGATCGGCACAATTGATCTCTCAGGTGGAAGAGCGCCTGCTCAAGCGCAACCAGCTGGTTGAGCAATTTTTTTCGCGCGAAGCATTTCGCCTCGCGGAAGCTTGCCGTTCTATGTCTGAGCGTTTTCTCGATGGCGGTCGACTTCTAGCGTTTGGGCGCGGCTCTTATGCCACGGATGCTCAGCACGTTTCTGTTGAATTCGTTCATCCCGTGATCGTGGGCAAGCGGGCGCTTCCGGCGTTGGATATCTCCATGCTCTTCCGGCCTTGGCTGGAAACAATTCTTCACCCGCAAGATATCGTAATGGGATTCGGCCCACCAGAGGGAGACGATGAAGTTTATTCAGCGTTGAAGTTTGCCCAATCGCGAAATGCGCTGACCTTCGCTCTTCCCGGAACTCAAGGTTCTTATGCAGTGGAGGCGTTCACTCAGGACGCGTTCATCCACCAGGAGATGATCGAAATTCTTTACCACACGCTGTGGGAAAGTGTTCATGTTTTTCTCGAGCACAAGGAACTCGGTCATGATGTGGGTGAATCTTCGTTTCTGTATCCATTTCTAGGCCAGGAGAAACAGAACACTCAGGAGCTTCTCTCGCAAGTCGCGGGATCGATCGCAATGAAGGTTCAGGATGACTCCAGGCTGCGGGCGCAGGTGGCGGCTGAAGAAGCAGAAACCATCGGCAATGCGGCCGTGGCAATTCATGAAAGAGTATTGCGCGGTGGAAAGCTTATCATCTTCGGCAATGGAGGATCGGCGACGGACGCGAATGATTGGGTCATCGACTGCGTTTGTCCTCCGGCCGGTTACGGTTCCATTCCCGCCGTTTCGCTTTCCCTGGAACCGGCGAACATCAGCGCGATCGCCAATGATGTTGGCACAGAGGTAATTTTTCTGCGCCAATTAATCGCGCAGGGTCGCCCCGAAGACGTTGCGATTGGGATTTCCACCAGCGGCGGATCGCGAAACATAATTGCAGCTCTGAAAGAGGCGCGCAATCGAAAGATGCTCACCGTAGCACTTCTGGGCTATGACGGTGGCGAGATCAAGCGCCAACAGTTGGCTGATTTGTCTATCGTCGTTCAATGCGATTACATTCCGCGCATTCAGGAAGTGCAAGCTTCGATTTATCACATTATCCGCGAACTGTTAGAGGGGCTGAACCATGGCCAAGCTTGAACTTTTCGGCGCCTCAAGATGCCCGCACACCCAGGAAATGCGCGAGTGGCTGGAGTGGAAGCGCAGCGATTTCGTGGAGTACGACGTTGAAGCCGACCCCGCAGCCCTCCAGCGGATGCGCGCTCTAGCCGCAGGACAACGCAACGTGCCGGTTCTGGTCGCAAACGGCAAGGTTTTGCAAATCGGATGGCAGGGCCGCAGTTGCATGGTAGATGCTGAATAGATATCTGATGTAGGTATGTCTGCGACTTGCTTCGGTTCTTTTACCCCTTCGTTGAAATAAGCTCTAAGTCCCGCCTGCTCGCTAAGAAATCTGTTGCCGCAACCACTGCGAATGGCCTGTGTTTTAACCAGAACACGGTTGCGTTGAAACCCAGGCCACACAGGCTTCTCTAGCGCAAAATAGTTAGTTCATCTGCGATTAATATTCGGAAAACCTAAGTAACGCTCCACGCTAGCGGCACAGCTGCTTTTGCGACCAAAATACTGTAGAAAGTTCTCTGGAGGGGAATCGAGCTGCTGCGAACGGGAATGGATAGTCCTCTTCGAAAGCGAATTAATGAATTAAGGATGTACGATGAGACGCGTTCCGAGTCTAGTCTTCGCTTTACTTGCTTCTCTGATGGCCTGCAATCGTGGAAGTTATATACCAGACAGTGAAATACGGGTCACGAAAACAGAACTCATCGCTGACCACAACCTGCAGGATGACCCACAAGAGTGCTGGATAACCGCTACGGGACGGCGAGGACGTTCCCGTATTGAATACATCGCGGTGAACCCGAACGGAAGTTGCCCGGAAATAGAAACGATCGTCGTCAACCGCAATGGTGTGCTCGTAAGGAAAAATGAAGCATCCAGTTCGCCGGATGACTTCTCCCGTTGGTCTGCCTTTGTGCAATCGGCGAAGGAGATTCGGTAACAGGAATGAAACTGTAACTCACGGCTTAGTTCGAAGCAGTGATATCAGTTTTTTCCGGGCCAATCAAGCTGAAGACAATCCTTCTTGGTCTCACACTCTAAGATATCCTGAACCAGAAGATTCCATCCGACGAAGCCTGGAAAAATGTGATCTTTCGACTGCTCCGCAGTAGGAGCCAGGCCCTCGCCAGTTTCGGCGTGGTAGCACTCATGCATGGATCCCCACTTATGAATATCGGCCAGCACCAGACGTCCCAGAATGCCAGCCAGTTGTGCCGCTTCGTCGTCGAAGCCGTAACGCTTGAGGGCAAGGAAGTATAGGTAGTTGGTATTGATCCATACCGGCCCCTGCCAGTTGGAGTAAGGGTTAATCATGCTCACGTTGTTGTAGCTGGGATCATGTTTCGAGAGACTCCGGATTCCATAAGTCGCAAGCATATGCTCGGGGTTCCACAAGTAGCGGCGGATCATGATGCGCGCATCGGCGGGCTGCAGGACATTTTCAATAAGCGGAATGAAATTTGATCCGCTGATGTGCTGAATGGGTTTGCCGGTATCGCGGCGCACATTAAAGAACATCTCATCCTTAGCGAACCACAGATGCTGCAGCATGGCTGTGCGAAGCCTATCGGCTTTTTGCTGGTATTCTCCGGCCTCGGTGTTCTTGCCGAGCTTTTCCGCCAACCGCGCCATCGCGCCGTACTCGCGAAGTTGGAAGGTACAGAGATCGACGGCGAGGATGGCGTCGCGATCCTTCGGGTCATTGGTGAGGGCGACATTGTTGTCTTCGCCTGACTGCATTGCAGTCTCCCAGAAGAACAATTGCCACTTGGGGTCGTATTGTGTTTTCTCGCGATAGGCGGTGATGCGGCGCAGATTTTCCCAGGCCTGCTCCACCCACTGGTAGTCTCCCAGTCTTTCTGAGGCGAGGAGCGCGCCCTGTGCTAAAAATGGCTTAACAGTAAACATGCCGAGTATTGGACTGGGGCTTGGTTCCGGCAGTCTGTCAGGGAGCAGAACCCCCGGCACCCAGCCATCTTTGTTGATTGCGGTGACTGCATTCGAGAAATTCAACACCCACCATTTCAGATACTTCGCCTGTTCGGGACTGCGATGCGCCAGGTGCAAGCCGATAAAGAATCCGTCCCAGTCCCACATCTGTTTGTAATAGCCGGCGGGGATCAAATAGTCATACTTGAGGTAGCCTTCAGCGGGGTGGATGGTCTGAGGTTCGAGCTTCGCATAAGCTGAGGAAACGTCCGTGAGCAGCAGTGGTAAGTTCTCCGTCATGGTGGATTGAGGGAAGGCGAGCCAGACGGCAACAAAGAGGGCGAACGCGAGTCGCATGTTTTATCTCCACATCGTTATTGCAAGGGCCGGGTAACAAGTTTACGCGAGTGAACTGGAACACTTTCTTTTCTGGTGGTGGAAAATGGTCAGTTGCTAGGAATGACAGAGCGAGTGAGATTCGGGGAGTCGATTCCGAGGTCAGAGCTTTCCACTGTTTCGAAGCGGTCCCGTGCGGCTTGAGCTCGAATGCTGATTCGAGTATTTTTTGGTAGTGCGAGGCGATCTGTTGACGGATTTTCTAGCAACCCGCGACGGACAAAATCAATCTCTAACGATTGAGGGTTCTCGTTCGATGTGTAAGGAGGAACCATCGTGGCAAGATTTCTTCAGGTAAGGCCAGCCGCCGCGGTCATTTTTGTAATCGCTATTCTGGTCGTCGGAGCTGCTCTGGGTACGGCAGTCACCTCCTTGACAGGGCATCCCGTTTTCCGAGCATCGAACGCAGTTCCTGTCTATATCAGCCAGGCGGGCCGTGTAGTTGATAGCGCCCAAGCGGACTCCATGGGTTTCGCTTCTGTATTGAAACCTGTGCTTCCCGCCGTTGTGAGCATCACCTCTACTCGGGTCGTGAAGACTCCGCAGAACCAGTTCTTCAACGATCCTTTTTTTCAACAGTTTTTCGGCGGACAAATGCCGCGCCAACCGCAAGAGCAGAGGGAAAAAGGACTGGGATCTGGCGTAATCATCAGCCCGGATGGCTACATTCTGACCAACAATCATGTCGTCGATAAAGGGACAGACATCAAGCTCATGCTGGCGGACAAACGGCAGTTTCCGGGCAAGGTGATTGGCACCGACCCCAAAACCGATGTTGCGGTTGTAAAAATCGATGCAACGGGCCTGCCTACGATCCCACTCGGGGACTCCTCGAAGCTTCAGGTTGGCGATTATGCCTTCGCTATCGGGAATCCTTTCGGTGTCGGCGAGACGGCGACCATGGGCATCATTAGCGCCACCGGCCGTAATGGTCTTTCCATCGAGGATTATGAAGATTTCATCCAGACCGATGCAGCGATCAATCCCGGTAATTCCGGTGGAGCGCTACTGAACGCACGTGGTGAATTGATAGGCGTCAATACAGCAATTCTTTCGGGCGGAGGTGGAAATCAGGGGATTGGCTTTGCGATTCCCATCAACATGGCGAAGTACGTCATGGACCAGATTCTGAAACATGGCAAGGTGGTGCGCGGATATATCGGCGTCGGACTTCAGGAAGTCACGCCAGAACTGGCGAAGGCTTTCAATGTTCCCCCCGAAAAAGGCGCGTTGGTCGGAAATGTCGACCCCGCGGGCGCCGGCGCGAAGGCCGGGCTGCAACGCGGCGACGTGATTACGGAATTGAACGGCCAGCCCATCGACGGGCCGAACGACTTGCGCCTCAAGATCGGAACCATGACGCCCGGAACCACGGTTCATCTTAAAGTAAACCGCGGCGGCCAGTATCGCGACGTCAGCCTTACACTTGGAGAAGCTCCCGCGGGCAAGGGCGTTGGCAATACCGCTGGCGGAGAGGTTGAAAACAGCACGATGCGAGGCGTGCAGGTGGACGAGCTTACGGATGCCGTGCGCCAGCAGCTTGGATTGAAATCCGACGCCCAAGGCGTTGTCATCACCGACGTTTCCCAAGGCTCACCAGCCGCAGACTCGGGGCTGCAGCGTGGAGATGTAATCGAACAAGTCAACCGTCAGCCGGTGAACTCCGTAGCTGACTACCAGCGTTTGGTCGGAGAAGCCGGCAAGAAACCAGTAATTCTGTTAGTCAACCGGGGAGGCAACACGACATTCCTAGTGGTACAGCCGGAGTAGTATAAATCTGAGATGAGTTGATACGCGGGCCTTGAAGATGTGCGGCGCTCAAGCATGACGGATGAACGCCGCGACCATTCTCGTTTCAGAGGAAGCTCAATGCCATTCCGTTGGATTCTCGCCATTCTCCTGTTTGGTATTTCCACGTCGGCATTTGCCCAGAATTTACCCGAAGGCCGTTTGCTCAGGTTCCCAGATGTTTCGAAAGACAAAATCGCTTTCAGTTACGGTGGAGATTTGTGGCTGGTTTCGAGAGAAGGGGGTACTGCGCAGCGAGTCACCAGCCATCCCGGCCAGGAACTGTTCGCAAAATTCTCTCCCGACGGGAAGTGGATCGCCTTCACCGGTCAGTATGACGGCAACTACAACGTATACGTCATGTCTTCCGAAGGCGGCGACCCAAAACAGCTGACTTTCAATCCCGGCGGCGACCATCTGAACGAGCGCATGGGTATCCACAACGAAGTCATCACCTGGACGCCAGACAGCAAGCGGATTGTTTTCCTGACCCGCCGGGACACGTTCAACACTTGGTTCGGCCGGCTCTATAGTGTGGGAATCGACGGCGGACTAGCGGAAGCTCTTCCTTTGGATAAGGGCGGTCTGACATCGTTCTCTCCAGATGGAAACAGCATTGCCTACAATCGCATCTTCAGAAACTTTCGCACATGGAAGCGCTATACGGGAGGCATGGCGCAGGATATTTGGATTTACGATCTCAAGGCCAACCACATTGAGCAGATGCCTCACACCGAATGGACCGATACATTTCCCATGTGGCACGGCGACACGATCTATTTCGATTCCGATCGTGGTCCAGAACATCGCCTGAATCTTTACAGCTATAGTTTGACCTCGCATGACATCAAACAGCTCACCCATTTCACCGACTTCGATGTGAATTGGCCTAGCCTCGGCCCGGATGCGATCGTTTTCGAAAACGGCGGCTATTTTTATCTCTTCGATCTGAGCACTCAGAAGGAACACAAGCTCACGATTTACCTTCCGGGAGACCGCGACCTGGCACGCAAGCACTGGGCTAATGTCAGCAAGTTGATCACGGATTTCGATATTTCGCCGGACGGAAAGCGCGCAGTCTTCTCAGCTCGAGGCGATGTTTTCACCGTACCCGCCAAGGAGGGCAGTGTCCGCAACCTTACGCGAACGCCCGGAATTCGCGAGAAATACGCTGCCTGGTCACCCGACGGCCGCTGGGTTGCTTACATGTCAGACCGTACCGGTGAAGACGAACTTTACATCACTCCGCAAGATGGATTGGGACAGGAGCAGAGGATTACGTTCGACGGAAAGATGTTTCGCCTACCCCCAGTGTGGGCTCCCGATAGCAAGAAGTTGTTGTTTGCCGACAAAGAAGTACGCCTTTTTTACGTTGACATCAACGACAAGAAGCCAGTGCAGATCGATCAAGGTAAATACGCGGATCTGACCGATTACAACTGGTCACCTGACAGCAATTGGGTGGCTTATTCCAAGGCCGCGGAGAACCACAACGGCGTGATTTATCTTTACAGCCTCGCTGATCGAAAAATGACTGCAGTCACGACCAGCGCCAGCGATAGCTCGGCGCCGTATTTTGATCCCGAGGGCAAATATCTTTACTTTCTATCCAATCGCGACTTCAACGAAGTGCTGGGGGTATACGACACGGAGTTCGCAAATCCCAAGGCGGGCCGCGTCTATATCGCGACATTGCGCGCAGACGAGCCTTCACCTTTCCCGGTGCTGAGCGATGAAGTGACAGTTACGCAAGCGCCCGACGTGCTGTTAGCCCCCACGCCGGGAGGGCAAACTTCTGGCCAAAGACCCCCAGAGACCCCCACCAAAAAAACCAAGCCTCCAGCCGAGTCCAAACCGGAACCAGCAGGAACGGAGCAAAAATCTGCTACGGAAGCTGAAAAAGAGCAGAAAGCCGGAACCCGACCAGCCTTAAAGAATTTCCATATCGATCTCGAGGGAATCCAGAATCGCATTGTGGCGCTGCCGATTCCACCTGGTAACCTGCAAACCTTGACCGCCGCGAAGGGCGTCATTTTTTATATTTCTGCTCCCGTGCAAGGGCTCTCCGGACCGTTGCCGGGCGCGCCTCCCGCCATTCACGGCTATGACTTGAAGGATCGAAAGGATCATATCTTTCTGGAAGGCGCAGACCAGTACGCACTCTCATTCGACGGCAAGAAGCTTTTGTACGGCACGCCCAAGAAACCCGAAGATGGTGAACCGGAAGAGCAAGTTGGCGGCCCAGCCGAGCACAATTATGGAATCGTCGATGCGAAAGTGCCGGAGGAAGGACAAGAGGCCTCGAAAGAAACTGAGTCTAAACCTCTGGCTCATCCAGGAGAAGGTGCTTTAAAGCTCGATGCTATGCGAATGGAAGTCGATACTCCAGCGGAATGGAAACAGATCTTCAATGAGGTCTGGCGCCAGGAGCGGGATTATTTCTATGCGCCCGCAATGAATGGAGTGAATTGGCAACAGCAGCACGACAAATATTCGCAACTGCTGCCTTATGTAGCCGACCGATTGAGTTTGACCTATGTTTTGGGGGAACTGATTGGCGAGCTTTCCAATTCGCATGCGTATGTAGGCGGAGGCGACTACCCCGAATTGGATACGGTCAACGTGGGACTTCTCGGCGCCGATCTTGAACCGGATGCAAAGAGCGGAATGTATCGGTTGGCCAAGATCTATCCTGGAGAAAACTGGAATCATAATCTGCGCTCTCCCTTGACGGAACCAGGCGTTATGGTGAAGGAGGGCGAATACCTGCTTGCCGTAAATGGCCGCCCACTTCGGGTTCCACAGAACCCTGACGAACTATTTATCAACACTGTGAACCAGGCCACCACCCTTTCGATTAACAGCAAGCCCACCGAACAGGGTGCGCGCAATGTCGTGGTGCGGCCAATCCCCAGTGAGTTCACTCTGCATGAGTTGAACTGGATCGAGACGAATCGGCGCAAAGTGGAGAAGGCCAGTGGCGGCCGCATTGGGTATGTTTACCTGCCCGATATGGATGCGAGCGGCCTTAACCAGTTCGTAAAGCAATATTTCCCGCAGATTCGCAAAGAAGGAATGATCTTCGATGTCCGCTACAACGGCGGCGGCTTCGTCGATCAGATTATCTTTGAGCGTTTGCGGCGCGTCCTTTCCGGCATGGAGTCGGCCCGCAACTGGACATCGAACACCGTGCCGGACAATGTCTTCCATGGGCCGATGGCTTGCGTGACCAATCACTATGCTGCCTCCGACGGAGACTTCTTCAGCTACTTCTTCAAGGTTTACAAACTCGGCCCGCTAATTGGAGAGCGCACCTGGGGCGGCGTACGCGGCATCCGTGGTGAAATTCCTCTAATCGATGGAGGCTATATTACGCGTCCCGAATTTTCTCTCTACGGTTTGGATAGCAAGTGGCTCATCGAGAATCGCGGCGTTGCACCCGACAAAGAGATCGACAACCGTCCTGACCTGGTGAGAGAGGGTCATGATCCTCAACTCGAAAAGGCGATCGAATTGGTAATGAAGGAAATCCAGGAGCACCCGATGAGATTGCCTGCTCGCCCGCCTGATCTGCCGCCGTATCCAGAGGGGCCGGGTTTATAGCGATCGTTACCGGTAAGATCGTTGTCCGCCGATAAACGGACGACGCATCTTGATTTGTCGGTTTGCGAGCAACTTGCTGCTCGCCCTGCGGCATCTATTGAGGGCGCAGCATGCGAATCCTGCGACCTGTTACCCAAGGTGTGTTCAGAGGGCAGTGATGACCAAACGGCTGCGCTCGTGCGCCTTCAAAGTGACGCTGTTGTTAGTGATGACGCAGGGTGCAACCAACTCTCTCGCATATTCCGTTCTCACTCATGAAGAACTGATTGATCTGGCATGGAACGATTCCATACGACCTTTGCTGCTTGCACGATTCCCCGGCGCGACGGAAGATCAGCTGCGCGAGGCGCATGCGTATGCCTACGGCGGATCGGCGATTCAGGATATGGGGTACTATCCATTCGGCAAACAATTTTTCAGCAATTTGACGCATTATGTTCGCAGTGGCGACTTCATAGCGTGGCTCTTTCGAAATGCTCACACGATGGATGAGTACGCGTTTGCGATTGGGGCACTGTCACATTATCTGGGTGATTCAATCGGTCATTCGCAGGCGATTAATCCAGCAACGGCAATTGAATTTCCCAAACTTGAACGAAGGTATGGACGCGTTGTGACCTATGATGAGAGTCCTCATGGTCATATTCGAACCGAATTTGCATTCGACATTGATGAACTCACAGATGCGGCCTTTGCGCCTCCAGCATACATGCGCTTTATTGGATTGAAAGTGCCGAGGAAGTTTCTGGAACGAGCTTTCCTTAATACTTACGGATTCGATATTCACGAAGTTCTAGGCCGGGCTCACCCGGCGCTTCGCAGCTATCGCACGTCAGTGCGCAGCTTTATCCCGGTGTTTGCGGAAGCCGAGGTCGTGCTCCATCGGCATCAATTTCCTCCTCATCCGAACGATGAGGCCTATCGAGTTTTCGCCGAGCGCGTAGCGCGTACGAACTATGACCGACATTGGAATCACTCGAACGGAACTGGATGGAAAGCGCATCTGCTGGCGATTCTGGTTTTCATTACTCCAAAGATCGGCGCTGCCTCCGATCTGGCAATCAAGATTCCTGATTCCAACACCGAGGAATGGTATCTGCGCAGTGTCAACCACACGGTGGACGAGTTTGGCGCGCTTCTGAAAAAATTGGGCTCAGAGGCCAATGCTCATATTGCGCTCAGAAATGTCGACCTTGATACCGGAGATCGCGTCAAGCGAGGGGATTATCCTCTGGCAGACCGGACGTACGAGCAACTGCTCGCACGCATAACATCCAAACCCGAGCGCACGGTTCCGGTGGATCTGAAACGAAACATCATCGAATACTACGCAGGATCAAAAACTGCACGCCCTCCGGGACAGCAGGTGATAGCGCAGTTGAATGTGCTCGAGGCAATGAAAGGTGTGGATGGTCTGGATTAGGTATTTGTAAACCTATGCGGATTTTAGTTTATGGGCGTTGTCAGGCTCAGGGACGCGAGCCTTCGCAAATTGCCGGCGGAGCGGTTCACCTATCGCGGCGATGATTAGGATCGCAAACACAATGGCCACGGCATCACTCTTTGTCTGCATCGATCCGAAAGAAACCAGGAGGGGGTCGTAGAAAGCGAGGCTGGTTGGCCTGCCTTGAGGGCGAGCGTGGTGGCTGTTGTGATCACCACCGACAACACCGCGGCCCAAAGACGAGTGGAAGTCAGGAAATCGGCTGATGAAACTTTTGGCGAATTCCAGGCTGCAAATGCCCACAGAGAAAAAAACCCGGCACCTAGTCCCAACATGTGCCCCGCAATAATGTTATAAGTCCTGGCGCTCGGTGCCAGCGGTTTCTCAACCAATTCATACGCCGTAGGACCAAGGCTCGCAATCAGCAGCGGAAGGTGGGTTGCCCACGCAACGGCGCCGACAACCAGGATCAGCGCGCCTTCGCCGAGCGTCGCGTAGATTAAGTTTTGCGGCTTGGTCATGTGTTCAGTTTTCAACCACTATAGCAATAGAGCATGCCAGTACCAGAATCTGCTGTCGGTCGAGCTTACGTCATCTCGCTACAGGAAAGACCGGATTGATTTGAGGTTTCGACGGGATGGTTTGTGATGAGGTCGCAAGTTAAAGTGTCATGAAAGTCCAAAAAAAACGTTGTGCTCAGAATGGGCACATAAGAGGGTTGATATGAAAACATCGAAACATCTGCTGATTCTGACCGCCGCAGTTCTGACTCTCGCCAGCCTGAGCTGGGCCGCCGACAACAATAATGAGTCCAGCATTGACAAGCGCATTGAAAAAGCTGCTGACGTCCTTTCCGCAGTCATGGCCACTCCGGATCACGCGATTCCCGACAAGATTTTGGACCACGCGAAGTGCATCGGGGTGGTGCCTTCATTGGTTAAGGTCGCGATTGGGTTCGGTGGTCAACATGGGCACGGTGTGGCGGTTTGCCGCACTGAGCATGGATGGAGCGCTCCCCTTCCAATCGATATCACTGGCGGAAGCTGGGGACTTCAACTCGGCGGCGAAGCTACGGATTTGGTAATGGTGTTCCTAGGCGATCGGGGAATGGAGCATTTGATCTCCGACCATTTCAAAATCGGGGGTGACGCTTCTGCCGCTGCGGGTCCCGTTGGACGGAACACGGCTGCTGACACTGACGTCGAGATGAAAGATAAGATTCTAACTTACTCTCGCTCGCGCGGTATTTTCGCAGGCGTGGATCTTTCGGGAACCGTCGTTAAGCAGGACAAAGATGAAACCAGCCTCTTGTTCGGTAAAATGGAGCCGGCGGACGCTATCTTGACCGGCAAAGTCCCTCCGCCACCGGCGAGCCAGCCGCTTCTTTCCGAGTTAAGAAAAATCTCGGATGAGGCACATGGCCGGGAAAGAGCGGCAAATTAGAGCCCATCAGGGATATATCTACGACACGATATTTACGACCGCGTCGACTGCAGACCCACTTTTATAGTGGGTCTTCGTTTTTAGGGTGTGGGGAAGCTGTTGAACGAAAGGGATTCATCACGATGCGGCCGCACTCGCGGCAGCCGGACGTTGTGAGTGCAATCTTCACCGAAAACCGGCTGAGTCCACCACGCCCTTTTCACTGCCCAAGCCTATCCGATTCATCGTAATCCTCAGGTGCCGACGATCGACTTCCGACGAGGAGGTAATGATGATTGATTTCGTTTGCTCTGGATAAGGATCATTCTCATGCACTGCCTACCGGTCCCGGTTTGGGAGCGGTAAAGGATTAACCCCGTTTATTGTTCTTGTGTCACGTCAAAAATGCATTTCCACAAGTACAGTTAGATTGGGGTCTTCTCATGCTATCGGGAGGGGTTACGCACGGGATCATTCGCGGTCTGGACTGGCTGGCTGCGCACACTCTGCCGCCACATGATGTTCCGGCACACCAGCGTACTGGACGACTCGGTGAGGAAGCGGCTTATTTCCACTTGAGAAAATTAGGCTATACCATGGTGGCGAGAAATTTCCGTACGCCCCGATGCCGGGGCGAGATTGACTTGATTGGTTGGGAAAGCGACATCCTTTGCTTTGTGGAAGTCAAAACTCGAACCACGCGTGACGTGAAGCCCGGAGAAGCTGCGGTAGATCGCCATAAACGGCGCGAGGTGGCAGCAGTGGTACGGGAGTATCTCCGGCGCTTTCGACCTTCATGCCAGTGGCGCTTCGACGTGGTCAGCGTATACTATCCAGGGTCCAAAATCGGCCGTCCGCAGATTGAAGTGTTTCGCAATTCCTCATTGACGGCATAAAATAGAGAATTCGCCGAATTTGACCGAGAGGTTCTTTGAGTGCCCGAGCTGAGAAAAGATCCGATTGTTGGCCGCTGGGTGATTATTTCGACAGACCGGGCGAAGCGTCCTACCGATTTTGCCCGGGAGAATGTGAAGCTGAAGGGTGGATTTTGTCCTTTTTGCTACGGGAACGAAAGCAAGACACCACCCGAGATTCAAGCTTACCGGCCGGGATCGAACGGCGGACCCGCTTCGCAGAAGGATAGCCCAGGGTGGACGGTGCGCGTGGTGCCCAACAAGTTTCCGGCACTGGGAATTGAAGGCACACTGAATCGTCAGGCCGAGGGGATGTTCGACCGGATGAATGGTATCGGGGCACACGAAGTGATTATTGAGACGCCGGACCATAATGCAAGTCTGGCGACGCTGCCTCCGAAGCGGATCGAAGATGTCCTATGGACGTTTCGAGACCGCATTCTCGATCTAAAGAAAGACCGGCGGTTCAAGTACATCCTGCTGTTCAAGAACCATGGCGAGGCGGCAGGCGCCTCGCTGGAGCATGCGCACTCACAGTTGATCGCGCTGCCAATTTTGCCCATCAACGTGGTCCAGGAACTGGAGGGCGCGAAGCAATACTTCCTGTACAAGGAGCGCTGCGTATTCTGCGACATTATTCGGCAAGAGACAGAAAATGGAAGCCGGGTGGTGGCGGAGAATGAGAATTTTCTGACCATTGCTCCTTACGCCCCCCGCTTTCCGTTTGAAACCTGGATTCTGCCAAAACAGCACGAATCGGCGTTCGAGAATTCCTCTTCTCACATGTTCGAGAATTTAGCTAAGGCGGTGAAGGCCTTGCTGATCAAGGCTGACCGGGTTCTGGATAATCCGCCCTACAATCTGGTGATTCACAGTTCACCGGCCCAGGATCCGACCAACGATCACTACCACTGGCATATGGAATTCATGCCGAAGCTGACGAAGACGGCGGGGTTTGAATGGGGCACAGGCTTCTACATCAATCCGACACCGCCGGAGGAGGCAGCGAAGTTTTTGCGCGAAGCAAGCGTGGAAGAACCGGTCCCAGCTTCCGTTGGATAGATCTTTAGGAATATTTTCCAGGAATAAAGGCGCGGCTCCGGCCGCGCTTTCTTGTTTCTCTTCAGTCTGAGTATGCAGCCACCGGTACTGAAACGCTGCCCTCCGGACCAAGGGCGCGACAGATTTCCACAGATTTATGACGAAAACCGAGTAGACGAAAATCGTATATCGAACTACTATGTGTGTGTTTTCGCCGTCGCATCATATCCTCCCAGCGTTATTCTCTCGGTTCAGTGACTCAGGCTCTCTGATCCGTCCCTCAGAGCCTGTAGGTTGCAAGGTATGCCTTGAAATCGAAGATCAAATTCATCGACATCATTTTCATCTCAATACATTTGCGTCCTAAGCACGTGGACTAACTTAAAACCTGACCGCAGTTGGGCCAAGCACGACAAAGCAGCGAAAAGGAGGAGAATCCATGAGAATATTATTGGTACACGTCAACAAGGTATTAGCAGCCGCCGTGACAGCAGGGTCCGCTTGCGCGCTCGCAGCTGGCATTCTGACTCCCGCAGTGCTGGCGCAGCAAGCGCCGGCGCGTGCGGCGATCGCGGGCACTCACCCCGCATGGGCGAACGACTCCAGGCGGATCCCGCAGGCCGCGCTTACCAGCGGCACCGTGTCCGCGCGGGTCTACCTGACCGGCCAGGATCCGGCGGGCCTGTCTGCTTACGCGACCGCCGTCTCCACGCCGGATAACGCGCTCTACGGCCACTATCTCTCGCCGACGCAGGTGAGGGCGAGGTTCGGTCCGAGCGCTGCAGAGATCAGCGCAGTCAAGGCCTGGCTAGTCGGAGCCGGCCTGACCGTGACCAAGGTCGATGACCATGTCGCGGGTTATATAGACGTACGCGGATCGATCCATGCTACGGCCCAGGCGTTCGGCGTTACCTTCGGGACCTTCCTGGGCCCGGACAAGAAGGCCGACCGCGCGCCCGAGCAGGCGGCGACCGCGCCGGCCAGCCTCGCGCGAGACGTGCTGACCGTCAGCGGCCTGGACACGGCGGCTCACTATATGAGGCCGTTCGACACACTCCCGCCGCCAGGTCCGAACTACTGGATCGCGCCGCCGTGCTCCAGTTTCTATGGCGAAGTGATCGCGTTCAACGAGCCCTTTGCCTACGGCCTGCCCCAGCCGTGGACGAACTGCGGTTATACGCCCCGCCAGATTCGGGGCGCCTACCACGTCGCCGAATCGGGGATGACCGGCAGGGGCCAGACAGTCGCGATCGTCGACGCTTACGCCTCGCCCACCATGCTGAGCGACGCGAACGAGTACGCAAGGATCACCGGCGACCGGCCGTTCGAACACGGCCAGTACACCCAGTACCTGGCCAGCACCTTCGAGTACACCGCACCCGACGAGTGCGACGCGCAAGGCTGGTATGGCGAGGAGACGCTGGACGTGGAATCAGTGCATGGCCAGGCACCAGACGCCAAGGTTAACTACATCGGCGCGGCCAGCTGCACCGACCAGGACCTGGGGGACGCGCTGGCGCTCATCGTGAACAACCACTTGGCCAGCATCGTAAGCAATTCGTGGGGCGAGCCCTACGATTCGGCGACGCTGATCCCGGTCTACAACGAGATCTTCAAGGCAGGCGCGGCCGAGGGCATCGGCTTCTTCTTCTCCTCGGGAGACAGCGGCTACGAGTCCCCAGATGAGGACGGGGGCTCGGACATGCTGCAGGTCGACTGGCCGACCTCCAGCCCGTTCGTCACCTCGGTCGGCGGCACCAGCCTCGCCATTGGTCCGTTCAACAACTACGAGTTCGAAACCTCATGGGGCACCCTGCTTGACCCGCTGGCCTCCAGCGGCACGTCCTGGCAGTACACCCCGCCCGGCCTCTACCCCGACTACTACGACGGCTCTAGCGGAGGTGGCGTCAGCACAGCATTCACTCAACCCTTCTACCAGAGGGGCGTGGTGCCGTACAGCCTCGCGACTGCGCTGCCGGACGGCACGACCAGCCCGGTCCCAATGCGAGTGGTGCCCGACGTATCGGCGCTGGCTGACCCGAGCACAGGTCTGCTGATCGGGGAGACCACACTGCAGCCGAACGGCACCACGTACGCGTTTTCTCTCAGCCGGATCGGCGGGACGAGCCTGTCCTGCCCCACCTTCGCAGGCATCCAAGCGGACGCACAGCAGGCCGCCGGGCATGTGCTCGGCTTCGCCAACCCGGCTATCTACCAGCGGTACGGGACGCGCGCCTTCCACGACGTCACGGATCACCCGTTTGGCATCCCTTACCTGGCGGAGGTCCGCAACAACTACACAGACCCGTATACCAAGACGGGTCCGCTCATCACATACCTGCGCACGCTCGGCATCGACGGCGAAGGCGCCGCCGCACTGCCAGCTGTAGAGGGCTACGACGATTCCACGGGGGTCGGGTCGCCGGATTACTACGTCCAGTCGTTTTGAGGGTCCCAACCGCTAAGGCGGGAACGGGGCAGCGGGCTAACATCCGCTGCCTCGTTCAACTTTGTGTGCGGTCCTGGAATTCTTCGTGCCAGGCCATCTGGATAGCCTCAAGCTTACCTTCGTTCGATGCTCCGGGGTCGCCTTTGAAATCCGGCAGTTCGGTTACGTAGCGGTGCAGATCGGTGAAGCGGACAGTGAGCGGGTCAACCTCGGGATGGACTTCGGAGAGAAGGATGCCGATGTCTTCGGCGTCGTCCCAATTGAGAGGCTTCGGCATATGCAGTTCCTTGGTATCGGCTTTGGGCTTCCGCTATTCGGCTTCGCGACATCCGTTTTCACAAAACTCGAAAACCGGAAGTGGGAAGCCCCTTTAATGATGTTCTTCCGATATGTAATTGCGGTTCCAGGCTGGGATCTCAACGACTACTTTACCGGGCTTCGTAATCTGCACCTGGCAACCGAGACGGGAGTTTAACTGCAGATCGGCTGCCATGTCCAGACGGTCGGCTTCATCGTCATCCATTGGAGAAAGATTTTCAGCGCCTTCCCTGACCCAGACGTGGCATGTGGTGCAGGCGCAATTGCCGCCGCAGGCGTGGTCCAGAGTAACGCCATAGTTAAGTGCAACGTCGAGAATGGACTCTTCCTTGCCGTGGTCTTCGTAAGGCAGCTGGCCGTGCTCGAACTGCACCGTCTTGCCTTCGGGCAGAAACGTGACCTGGACTGTGTTTTCGCCGGGAGCCTCTTCAGTGGCTGTGCCTGCGGACTGGGATTTTTCGTCTGACATATTTACCTCGGTCTTTATTCTTGTCATCATTTCTTGTCATCCTGGAACGCAGATCATTTCGCACTACGCGCGAAATGAACGAAGCCGAAGGATCTCTACGCCCTACCAACTACCTTCCCTGCGGAATCTATGCGACTGCAGGAATCCTTCGACTCCGTAAACCTTCGCCTTCGCGAAGCCTTACTCCGCTCAGGATGACAATTGCTTGCATGACAATCACTCAAACTCTGCCTTCGCCATTGGATGCGGAGCCGTCGGGCCTTCGCCCAGGTCGGCTTCGTCCATAGTTTTGCCTTTCAATGCGGTTGAAACGGCCGAGTCCATCATCAGTTCCGCCAGCCGCGTTGTACCCTGGTTCAGCACGTCGATGGCTTTGCGGATGGCTTGATAATCGTCTTCAGCGCTTACCGCACCCAAAGCCTTCTCCATCTTGGCAATCTTTTTCTTTTCGTCGGTGGTCAACTGGCCCCAGGCATGGCTTTTCTTGCCTTTGTCGAGCGCGGCGAGGATGGTCGCGGCTTCATTGCGCGCTTCGATCACTTGCCGCTGCCGGAAGTCTTCTTCCGCGCTGTCGAACGAATCGAGGATCATGCCCTCGACTTGCTCGTCGGTCAAACCGTAGCTCGGCTGGACCTGGATCTCCGCTTCCTTACCACTGCGCTGCTCACGCGCGGAGACGTGAAGTATTCCATTGGCGTCGATCAGGAATTTCACCTCGATGCGCGCCATGCCTGCCGCCATCGGCGGAATGCCTTTGAGGTCGAAACGCGCCAGTGATCGGCAATCCTTTGCCAACTCGCGTTCGCCTTGCAACACGTGAATCGCGACATTCGCTTGACCATCAATTTGCGTGGTGTAGAACTGCGTGGCAGATGCCGGAATAGTGGAATTACGCAAGATGATTTTGTCGGTAACGCCGCCAGCGACCTCAATTCCCAGGGAAAGAGGGGTGACATCAAGCAACAGCATGTTCTCGGTGGCTTCGGAGCCGCCTGCGAGAATGTTGGCTTGCACCGCGGCGCCGAGCGCGACGACTTCATCGGGATTCAAATCGGTGTGCGGCTCGCGATGAAATAATTCCTTCACCAGGGCGCGAACTTTGGGAATACGTGTGGATCCGCCGACCAGAACCACTTCGTCGATCTGTTCAGGCTTCAGCCCGGCATCTTTCAAAGCTTGCTTGCAGGGGACAACAGTGCGGTCAATGATAGGCTGGATGAGTTGCTCAAATTGTTCCCGCGTGATCTCGCGCAAGTAACGCTTGCCGCCGGGCAATTCTATATCGAGTTTTGCCGAAGCTTGCGAAGAGAGCGCGATCTTAGCCTCGATCACGGCTCTGCGAATGGCTTGTACAGCTTCGGCGTTGCGACGCAGATCTTTAGTTCGAAAATCGAGGCCGAGATCGCCCCGAATATCGTCAAGCGCAATCGTGATGAGCAGGTTGTCAATGTCATCGCCGCCAAGATGCGTGTCGCCATTGGTGGCAACGACTTCGAAAATGCCATCATGCAGTTTGAGGATGGATATGTCGAAAGTGCCGCCGCCGAGATCATAGACCGCGATGATGCCGTTTTGTTTCTTGTCGAGACCGTAGGCGAGCGACGCCGCGGTTGGTTCGTTCACCAGGCGCAGGACTTCGAGGCCGGCGATACGCCCTGCATCTTTCGTCGCCTGACGCTGGGCATCATTGAAATAGGCAGGAACAGTGATCACAGCCTTTGTTACTTGCGCACCGAAGAAACGTTCGGCGTTGCGCTTCAGGTGGCGCAGAATAAGAGCCGAAACTTCCGGCGGGGTGAATGTCTTCTCACCTAGCTGGATTCGCAAGACCTCGCCGGCTTGCAAGTCTTCCGCAAGGCGGAACGGAAAAAACTTCAATTCTTCCTGAACGTCGTCAACCCCGCGTCCCATCAGGCGCTTGATGGAGTAAACGGCGCGGTCGGGCGTCTCCGTGAGATATTTGCGGGCAGCATTCCCGATCACCGACTGATTTTTCTCATCGAGCGCGACCACTGAAGGAACAAGATTCAAACCGTCGTCGCCCGGAATCACGACAGGGATCTCCCCTTGCATGAACGCCACGAGAGAGTTCGTGGTGCCCAAGTCGATACCGACAATGCGGTCAGTTGCCATACAGTTCAGTTTGTCCAGTCTCAAGCATTCAACATTCAGCACTTGCATTCAGCCAGGCGAGGTCAGCGAAAATCCACAACACCGTAGGACTGAATGCTGACTGCTGACTGCTGAATGCTATTGCTCCAGCGCCTCACTCACGTCCCGCACCAGATTGCGAATGTAGTTGCGGCGGTTCAGCAAATCCACCATTTTGTTGCGCTCTTGCCTGCGCTCTTCTTCCGAAACGGGTTGACGGTTCTGCTCACGCTGGATCATCCCGTCCCATATCTTCCAGCGCTCCTGCAACTCGTGAAGGAGCGCATCGTGCTTCTCTTCGAGTTCGAATTTCTGTCGACCGATCTCTTCGACAAGAGCCGGATCGTCCTCCCCCATCTTCTTCTGCGCGCGCAATTCTTCAAGTTGCATGTTCAACTCGAAAACTTCTTCGAGCAAATCGGGTGGAACGATCTGCTTCTTCATCTGGCCTGTCGAACGGGCCAACTCGGTCGCGGACTTCGACTGCTCTTCGAGTTCCACGCCTTCCAGCTTCAACAAATACTGCGTGCGCTTGACTGGATCTTTCAGGGTGCGAAACGCATCGTTGAGCAAAGAACTCTGTTGCAAGCTCCACTCCTGCTCCTGGCCGCCTGCTCGGGCATTGATATCGGGATGCAGCTTGCGGCTAAGGTCATAAAAATCCTTTTCCAGAGCAGCGACATCGAGATTTAGCTTCCTTGGCAGGGCAAAAAACGTGAAGTAGTCCACCGGCGCCGGGGGCTGAACTTTGCCACAGGCTTCACAGAAGTGCACGGCGCGCATGGTTCCGCAGGACCAGCACGATTGAGTTTCCTCGGGCACGGGCTTCGCGGTGATCGTGGTCAAAGACCTGGTCATTCCTGCCTACCTTCTCTGGCGCACACAACAACAAAGCAGCTTGAACCGGTGCGAGCCCAGGGCGCAGAATGCTGGGCGAGGACAGTCGCGCCTGGTAAACCTTCGCGGGCAGAGTGCCCGCGCCACACAGTCCAGTCAATCCGCACGCAATCAGGCCGAGAACGACGTTCCGCAGCCGCAGGACTTCGTGGCCTGGGGATTCACGAAGACGAATCCTTGCTGCATCAGCGTCTCCTGGTAATCGAGGATCATGCCATGCAGATAGATGAACGACTTTGGATCCACGAACACGCGCACATCGCCGAATTGGAAGATGCGGTCGCGCTCGCGTGGCTGCGTGTCGAAGCGAACGTTGTAGCTCAGACCGGAACAACCGCCGCCTTGCACGCCGAGGCGCAATCCGCCCTGCTGGGGCGAGATACCTTCCTTGGCCATCGCACTCCGCACCTTGGCCAGGGCTTTTTCAGTAACTTGAATGCCCTTGGCTGGCGCGCTTTGCGAAGCTTGCGCGGTTTGCGTAGTTTGTTCCATCACAGTTGTTGTCATACGCCCTGACGCGCTGCCCATTTCCGTGGCCCTACTGGCTCACAGCGGACGTAACGGGCTTGGCGCTCTCCTGCTTTTTCTTCCAGTCGCCGATGGCGGCCCGGATGGCGTCCTCGGCCAACACGGAACAGTGGATCTTGACCGGCGGAAGCGAAAGCTCCTTCACGATGTCCATGTTCTTGATGGTGAGAGCCTCATCCACCGTTTTCCCCTTGACCCATTCTGTGGCCAATGAAGACGAGGCGATCGCGGATCCGCAGCCGAACGTTTTGAATTTGGCTTCTTCAATCACGTTCGTGTCGCGATTCACTTTGATCTGCAGCTTCATAACGTCGCCACACTCCGGTGCGCCCACCAGCCCGGTGCCCACGTCTGCACTGTTCTTGTCCATGGAACCAACGTTTCGCGGATTGTTGTAGTGATCGATTACCTTGTCGCTATATGACATCTGCTTCTCCTAAAAGATTCTCTGACTTCACCCAGTTGCTAAAACCATTCGAGTTTCAAGTCCCTATCGGTACGATATCGATACTCCGTTACTCCCCCGCCCACTTAACGTCTTTCAGATTGATGCCTTCTTTCGCCATTTCGTACAGCGGAGAAAGTTCGCGAAGGCGCTCAACAGTTTCAATCACACGGTCGGCGACGTAATCCACTTCGGCTTCAGTATTGAAGCGTCCGATGCCGAAACGGATTGAACTGTGCGCCAAGTCGTCTCCCGTGCCCAGAGCCTTCAATACATAAGATGGCTCCAGAGTCGCGGAGGTGCATGCCGAACCGCTGGAAACCGCGATATCGTTGATTCCCATCAGGAGCGACTCGCCCTCTACGTAAGCAAAGCTGATATTCAGGTTGCCCGGCAAACGGTGTTCCATGGTGCCATTGATGTAGGTTTCATCGAGGCGATTCATGATGCGATCGCGGAGGCGATCCCGCAGAGAGCTCAACTGAAGCGCTTCTCGCGACATCTCTTCCGATGCGATGGCGCAGGCTTTGCCGAGTCCAACAATGCCGGGAACGTTCAGGGTGCCGGAGCGCATGCCACGCTCGTGTCCGCCTCCATCAATAATTGCGGAGACTTGCACCCGCGGATTTTTGCGGCGAACATACAGCGCGCCGACGCCTTTCGGACCGTACATTTTGTGAGCAGAGATGGACATCAAGTCGATGTTCTGTTTGTTCACGTCCACCGGAATCTTGCCGACGGCTTGCGTAGCATCGGTGTGGAAGATCACGCCGCGTTCACGACAGAGCTTGCCGATTTCAACGATCGGCTGCAACACGCCGATTTCGTTGTTCGCGGCCATGATGGTTACCAGTATCGTTTTGTCATCCATGGCGCGCTTCAGGTCGTCCAGATCAATCAAGCCATCCTTCTGCACCGGCAGATAGGTCACGCGGTAGCCGTACTTTTCCAAGCGCTTGCAGGTATCGAGCACCGCCTTGTGCTCGGTGACCGCAGTGATGATGTGGTTGCCTTTCTCGCGATACATCTCGGCAACGCCCTTGATGGCAAGGTTGTCGCTCTCGGTGGCACCGGAAGTAAAAATGATTTCTTTGGTGGTGGCGCCGATCAACTTTGCGATGCGTTCGCGCGCTGTCTCCACGCCTTCTTCCGCAACCCAGCCGAACGAGTGATTGCGGCTGGCGGAGTTGCCGAATTTCTCCACGAAAAACGGCAGCATTTCCTCCAGCACTCGCGGATCCATAGGGGTAGTCGCGTGATTGTCCATATAAATGGGCAACGTCACTCCCTGGGGTGCTGCATGCAGCGTTGATGGTAACTGCTGGGGAACTTTTACGTCGGTGCTCATGAATGCTTCTCCTACCTTAAGGTCGATGTCTAAATAATGGTGACCAGTTCGCCTGGTTTCAGGACAGCCTCAGGAGCTGCCTCAGTTTCTTCGTTCATGTGGGAAATCTTGATGCGTTTCAAAACTGCTTCGATGCTGTCATTCACCTTGCGCAGCGGCTCACGGATGTTACAGCGTCCACTTTGTCCGCACTCACCCCGAACCGTGACGCAGGAAGTAATAAACAATGGGCCGTCAATCGCCTGGATTACTTCAAACGCCGAAATGGTGTGGGCCGCACGAGCCAGCCTGTACCCGCCATTTGTCCCGTGTTGCGATTGCAAAAGCCCTGCCTTGGCCAGCTTTTGCAAAATCTTGGCTAATGCCTCCGGTGGAATGCCAAAAGAGTCGGCTACGTCCTTCGCGCTTGCGCTGCGAGTTCCTTCGTGAGCGTGGTCGGCCAAATGCTTCATGGCCATCAACGCGTAATCCGCCTTTTTGGTTAACTTAAGCATTCCATTAAAACCTGCGGTTAATGGCGGAACTCCGACCTTAACGGTCGGCTTTAATTGCGACCAAATCTGTCGTAGTTCATTCTACGTCGAAAGTCCCGAAAGGCGCAAGTGCTTCCAGTCAGCGGGACTTATAAGAATCGAACAGTAACTATTGAGGCTTGAGCGGCTTAGGTTCGAGCCAAGGCCGTCAAGGGGCACACGAACCGTAACGGCCCAGACGAATGGTCTCGGCCAATATTCTAAGGGCAGGCCTACAGAGCAAGCCAGAAAATTCATAAACAAGGGCTTGACAAGTGGCGAAGCAGGGCTAAAATACCGGGAAATTGTCGTGCTCGATCCCTCTCTCATTCATGAGGGCGACTCTTCCGGGTTTATGACTTCAAAGCCGTCCTCCCAGCCTCAAGATACAAAACAGCAGCCTTGCAAGCACCCGCGCGTGCAAATTGTAAGCCGTGATGAAGATGCTGAATTCGTGGAATGCCTGGAATGCCGCGAAGTCTTTGAATCGAGCGAATTGAAAGACATGAGCATCGAGGAAAGCGGTGAAGAAGAGGCACTTGATTCCTAGGTGGGATTGATCCGCCGAGTCCCAGAATGACACTGAAGTAATCACTGGGTTCCTTTCCTGCTTGTTGCGGCGGAAAAGACTCTGCTAGTCTGCTGGCCGGGGACGTGCGTTTCGCCCTGTGCAAAATCATGCCTGCAGTAGCACTAGTAGTCGACGACTCCATGTTAATCCGCTACACCGTGTGCCGGTCTCTCGAAGAGCGCGGCTTTCAGGTGGAGTCGGCCACGAACGGCATGGAGGCTCTGCAGATTCTGAAACGGATTCATCCCGATGTAATCGTTACCGACATGCAGATGCCAAAGATGTCAGGCAGCGAGTTGATTACGGCCTTGAAAGAAAATCCCGAGACGGCGAAAATTCCCATCATCATCGTTGCGGGCCGCGCCAGCGGCTTCGACGAAAAAGAGAAGCGCGCAAACTTCGCAATCTATAAAGACATCGACATTCAGATCCAGCTGGGAAAGGCGTTGGACGCAGTAATGGGAAAAGGTCAACACCAATGCGCCGGGCAGATGGACGATTCCAGCGTTTAGCTTGCGCTGGCGCAAAGACTAGCGCAAAACCAGACTCGCTTCGGCGGAAAAATCCATTGCAGGAAAATCCCTCCGCAGGAACTTAGGATAGGCGGCCGCTGCAATCATAGCGGCATTATCGGTGGCAAGCCCTCGCGATGGGAAATACACCTCTACTCCTTCCTGAGTTCCATTGCGTTCGAAAGTCTTGCGCAACTCGCCATTTGCAGCCACCCCACCCGTCACAAAAAGAGTAGCCGCACTATAGAACCGAACTGCCTCTAGAGTTTTCCCAACCAGATCTTGTACGATGGCGCGCTGAAACGAGGCCACCAGATCGAGAGTCTTTCGATCGCAATTCGCCAGGTAGTCTTCGAGCCTTGGCTTCGGGATCGCTGCGAGAGCCTTGCGGCGAGCCTCGATGGAATCTCGCATGCCGTGAACTTCAACATAGCGCAACACAGCAGTCTTGATGCCGCTGTACGAGAAATCGAAGCGTGGTCGATCCGTGTCGGCTTGTTTCTCTCCCCTGCGATCGCGACGATCGCGGTGCTTTATTTGCGAAGGCTGAAATTTTACTGCTTCGGGATCACCATACGGAGCGAGGCGGTCAATGATCGGGCCTCCGGGATAACCTAAACCAATCAATTTGGCAACTTTGTCGAAAGCTTCTCCTGCGGCATCATCCCGAGTGTGGCCGATGTTCTCGTACGTCCACCCACTGTCCCTTTGTTCGGCGAGGTAAAGGTGAGTGTGTCCTCCTGAGACCACCAATGCCAGCACGGGAAATCGCAGTTCTCGATTGCCCTTTTGACGTTCTTCCAATAGGACGGCGTGGATGTGGCCTTCGAGGTGATTAACCGCGATCATTGGCTTTTCGAGGACGAAGGCCAACGCCTTCGCGTAGCTGATTCCCACTAACAGCGCTCCGGCGAGCCCGGGGCCCTGAGTCACAGCAATCGCGTCGACAGACTGGTAAGTGCGATTGGCCTCAGCCAACGCCTGGCGGACGACGGGAACAATCGCGCGCAAATGCTCACGTGATGCCAACTCCGGCACAACCCCGCCATATGGCTGATGGGTTGAAATCTGTGACGCGACTACGTTCGAAATGACTTGCTCACCGGAACGCACCACCGCTGCGGCCGTCTCGTCGCAGGAGCTTTCGATACCGAGGATGTAGGCGTCGGGCATGGAACTATAGTATTCGATTTGGCGGATTATCCTGCCGAGTACAGTGGTTGGGTTCCACCTCGGAATTCGAAGTAACGGTCCTAATTCATGGGTTCAATCCAGCGGCCATCTGTTTTGTAGTTTGCTTTTCTTTCTTGTTACGAAATCCGAACAACATACAAGCCAGGACTGTGGCCGCTTTTACTGAGGCACGTTTCGTCTCTTAGTCGAGACGGCTTCATTGACGAGGCTGGAACTGAAGAGAGCCTTGTTCGGAATTCGTAACAACACGCTCCAAGCCGGCCTTTTTTGTGGGTAACTCATAACGGGAAATTAACCTCTGTTATTATGGCGGCAATTTCGTGTATGCTCCTATCTTTTATGGAGGCCTTCCATACTGCCAGCCGGTAAAAGTTTGCGGGCTCTTCGCGAGAAGCTCGGCTTAACCATGCGCGACATCGAGACCTCGAGCGCGCGCATGGCGGAGAAGTATCGCAATGAGGAGTTCTCCATTCCACCGAGCCGTCTGTCCGACATTGAAACCAAGGGTGTTTTGCCGAGCATCTTTCGTTTGTATGCTCTGTCGGTGATTTACCGGCGTGATCTGCGCGAACTATTGGCATGGTACGGCGTTGATATGAACAATATGGCCGCCGATCTCAGCATCATTGCACCTCCGAGATCGCATGTGTCGGAAGCTCTCTCCGGGCTATCCTCAGTACAAATGCCCATCCGCATGGATCCCGGCTTTGATGAGCATCGCACCACAAATCTCGGCCGCATGGTGGAACAATGGGGATTGGTGCCCTTGTCATATCTAGCTCAATTCGCCCGGAGCGAATTCACATATGGCTACATCGGCATCCAGGATTTCACGATGTTCCCAATTCTTCCGCCGGGCAGTTTCATTCAGGTCGATGAAGCCAAGAACGAGGTCGTGGAAGGAACTTGGCGATCGGAGTATGAACGTCCAATTTATTTCGTGGAAACTCGCGATGGGCACACCTGCTGTTGGTGCGGCATGCATCGCGATGACCTTATACTGCAACCGCATCCGCTCTCGCCCGTGCAGGTTCGAATCCTGCGTCATCCTCAGGAAGCGGAGATCATCGGACAGGTTGTGGGGATCGCTATAAAGCTGGCGGAGTGGCAGCCTTACGGTTCTTCTCCAGACTCGAAAGCGCCACCAGCACTGAGTTGAGGTGGCGGGCGGATGCTGCGGCATCTGGCGCGGGAAGCAATTGGCTGAATTGTTTCCGCATATCCTCCAGGCAAGCACTCGCAGTTTCTTGTGTGGCTCGCGTTGAATCAAATAAATCTTCTTGCAAGTCTGAGATGGGTGTCCGCAGCACGGTGGACAATACTTCCGAGTGAGCCGCCTTCAAAGCGCGCTCCGACGACTCCTCTCCATGGACCTGCGCCATCCCCCAATGCCTGTAACCGCCTTCGTGGCAGTGCAACGAACCCAGGTAACGGAGTTTCGCGAGCAAGCCAGAAATCGCTGCCAGCGTAGTTTCTCGCACATCCCGCAAGGCGGATTCCAGAGTCATCTTGTTACGTTTTCCGAACAAAATACCAGATCGAGAGACTTTTCCAAAAGCTGAACCGCCATGAAAATATCACGGTCAATTTTCTGAAACAAGGAGAAAAAACCGTGAAAAGCTTATTAGTTGCTGCCGCTGCAACCTTGATGTTCCTCAGTGCTCTGGTAATACCAACCGTGGCGCTCGCCGACGGTGGGGGAGGCGGAGGCAATTGTGGGGGATCGCAGTTATGCAAGCCCTGATTCGTGAATAGCGTTACAAAAAACGGACACGAATCGCATAGATATTGTCGCCTGCGGCAAGTCGAGATATAGTTCCGTGCTAGGCTATGCTGCAGGCGCACTCACCTCTTTGGCATTACCTTTGGGTCGCCCCGAATGTTTTCCTGCTCGCGCTCGTCCTCCTCGCCTGGAAACGTGGTTTACAGAAGCAATTTCCCATTTTCGTGATTTTTGCCGCCGTGACTACAATTGAGCAACTCACGGTTTACGTTGCCGATATCCTTCCATCCGTGAGTCCAGCAACCTGGTGGCAGATTTTTGGGGTAGGCCTGATGATTGAGGCTGTTCTGAAATTCGCCCTCATCGGCGAAATATTCAGCCAGGTGTTTGGTTTTTATTCTTCCATAGCCAAGCTGGGTAAATTGCTTACCTGTGGGGCGGGAGTGGTTCTTATATTGGTGGCTGCGGTGGCTGCCGCCTACACGCCGAAGAACAGCGCCTACGCAATCGTGTCACGTGTTCATATTCTTGAACAGACCGTATACATGGTCGAGTGTGGACTGATCTTGTTTCTATTTGTTTTCGCGGCCTATTTCAAATTGAGTTGGAGGCGCTCACCGTTCGGCATTGCACTCGGGTTAGGCATCTCGGCTTGCGTACACCTGGCGACCTGGACGCTGATGGCAAATGGGAAATTTTCTCACCGGTACGACATTTCGCTCATCTTCGCGAACATGGCAGCGTACCAC
>JBAVZU010000396.1:0-9747 GCA_049588915.1 Candidatus Sulfotelmatobacter sp. | reverse complement strand
TCATCGTCCGCTCCATCGCGGCCTGTGTGTAAGAGAGCATGCCCTCCATGCTCTCCTACCCTCGCCGCCTGCAAAGCGGACAGATCACTTGCTATCTCAACCGGACATATCATGTGCTAACGACACTGAGCCGCATCGCCCTTGTAAAGCAACCTCTCCGCATGCTAACGTGCGCCGTTCTACTGTTTTGCATAAAGCTAGATTTTCGGGACTCATCCCGTCGCCAGGAGTTCGCCCATGAGTACGGTCGCCAAACCTGTTCCAAAGAAGCATGTTCCATACGTTCCCGAGAACATGGAGATGAAAGAGTTCACCTTTCGCGCATTGCTGATCGGCTTGGTAATGACAGCGATTCTTGGTTCGGCGAACGCGTACCTCGGGCTGAAAGCCGGGATGACGATTGCGGCAACTTATCCAGCGGCGGTAATCGGAATGGCTCTATTACGTCTGATGAAGGGCTCTCTACTGGAAGAAAACATTGCGCGAACCGTAGGCTCGATTGGCGAATCGGTGGCGGCCGGAGCGGTGTTCACGATCCCCGCATTTGTGATGGCAGGAATTTGGCCGGGCCTGACACGGGAAAAATATTGGAACTCGGTGGCGCTGATGATCATCGGCGGCACGCTTGGCATTTTGTTCGTGACCCTTTTGCGTCGCGTCATGGTGGAGGATCCAGACCTTCCCTATCCGGAGTCGGTGGCTGCTTCCGAGATTCACAAAGCAGGGCAGCAAGGCGCCAGGGCGGCCAAAATTCTCTTCGCCAACATGGGCTTTGGCGGATTCATGTATCTGCTGGGGGCCGTCAACGTTTTCTCGGCCAACAATACGTTTCCTGTCACCATCAGTGCGCTCGGCAAAAAGCTGCTGCTGCGGACAGGTACGAATCCCAATGTGGCGACAACAGTAACCGGGGGCGCGACGCTATTGACTGCACCTGACATTAGCCCAGCCTATCTCGGGGTTGGCTACATCATCGGTCCGCGGCTGGCGGCGCTCAATTTTGCCGGAGGCGTGCTGGCCTGGGGACTCCTGGTTCCACTTCTAACCTTCACGATTGGTCCTTACATTCAGGCGGCACAGCCTGCTGGACGTACTCTTGCGTGGCCGCTACTGGCCGGAGCCATCTATTACTCGATCGTGAGGCCGATTGCAGTGGGGGGGATGCTGGTAGGAGCGTCCTACACCCTGTTCAAAATGCGCAAGCAATTGGGCGCAGGGATGGCGCGCGCCGTCTCGGACCTGAAGAAGTCTGCTGCCGCGCATGCCGCCACAAATCGTACGGATCGCGATCTTCCGGCGAAAGCAGTTTTTGCCGGCGTGGGCGTGGTGTTCCTGGCCATGATTGCGCTTTACTATTACTTCATCGGCGCTGCGGGAAATCTGTCTACGTCGCAGGTGATTAGCGCAGCAGTAGTGGCCGCGCTGGTGATGATTGTTTTGGGTTTCTTTTTCGCCGCAGTCTCTGGAAATTTGGTAGGCCTGATCGGGTCGTCCAACAATCCGGTATCAGGGCTCACGCTCTGTACGCTGGTGATTGCCGCGCTGTTGATGGTAGCTCTTGGAGTCTCGGGCACCGGCGGGGTGGCTGCGGTGTTGGGCGTGGCGGCTGTCGTCTGCGTGTCGTCCGCAGTTGCTGGTGAGATGCTGCAGGATTTGAAGGTCGGGCACATCCTGGGCGGCACACCCTCGAAAATGCAGATTGGGGATTTGTTCGGCGTGGTGGTGGCATCGCTGGTCTTATTCGTTCCACTGGCAATTCTCGACAGGGCGTATCACTTTGGCAGCGCGGCTTTGCCCGCTCCTCAGGCCGGACTCATGGCGATGCTTTCCAAAGGTATTGTCGGCGGTGATATGGCGTGGCCGCTGGTGATAGTGGGAATCTTGCTTGGCATCGCCATGATCATGATCGAAGTGAAGAGCGTGATGCTTTTCGCGGTGGGAATGTATTTGCCGCTGGGGACCACGTTTGCAATTTTTGTAGGTGGCGTGATCCGCTGGGTCACTGATAAACTGCGCGACCGGCGAGGTTACAATGATGCACAAAAAGCCCGCGTCGATAACGCCGGCGTGCTGACTGCTTCCGGACTGATCGCAGGCGAAGCCCTTTGCGGGTTAGTAATCGCCGGACTGGTGGGATCGGGGAAAAATGTAACCCTGGTTCATTGGACACCTTCCATCTGGGCAGCGATCGCCGCCTTCGTGATTCTAATTTTGGCGATGGTGCGGGTACCGCTGGCGAACGCCGGCAGTCCAGACGAACCGGCGCCTCCGACGGCTATTATGTAAACTTTGGCGGGAACAACGCTTACATGCGGACACGATGACAGTCTTATCCTGTGCTCTTGTGTGTCCCCTGTGGTTAAATCACTTCAGTGTCGATCGCCGAAAATCTTGCCGCAGTGCGCGAGCGCATCGCCAAGGCTGCGCGGCGTGGCGGGCGCTCTCCAGATGAACTCAAGTTCATGGCAGTCAGCAAAACGCAGCCGCCAGAGGGTATTCGCGAAGCTTACGACGCCGGCCAGCGGTTGTTCGGAGAAAATCGTGTTCAGGAGTTTTCCACCAAGGCCGAGGTTCTCGCAGATCTGAAAGATTGCGAGTGGCACATGATCGGACACCTGCAGACGAATAAGGCCGAAAAAACCGCGGAATTATTTCGCGCTGTGGATTCAGTCGATTCACTGAAGTTGGCGGAGAAGCTGGATGCAGCGGCGCGCAAGCTTGGCAAGAAGCTTGAGGTGCTCATGGAGGTCAACATTGGCGGCGAATCCGCAAAGACCGGTCTGGCGAATTCGGCTGCGCTCGAAGAATTGCTGAGGGCCGCGCCCCGGCTGGAGGCTCTGTTGTTCCGCGGCCTAATGACCGTGCCTCCTTTTACGGAGGATCCTCAGGACGCGCGGCCTTACTTTCGCAGGCTGCGCGAGTTGCGCGATACGATTGCAGCGCGCAAACTACCAGGCATTTCGATGAACCAGCTCTCTATGGGCATGTCGCACGATTTCGAAGTGGCGATTGAAGAAGGATCGACTTGCGTACGCGTGGGTACGGCAATTTTTGGCGAGAGAACAAAAGCTTAGAAACCTTTCGCTAATGCTGGGTAAACTGCGCAAACAGAGGCCCAGACAATCATGGAACTTATTGATCGGCTTTGCGCGGGTGCAATCTTTGTGCTGGCAATCGCGGATTGCCTACTCGTACCAAGAACTTATACAGGCAGGATCTGGATCTTCGGAACGGATCTTGCATTGCTATTCACCGCGATGTTGAATATCCTGCGCCTTCGCAACAGTGGCCGAGTGCACGGCCTTAGGCTTTTTTGCATCACTGCGAACGTAACGATGCTGGCGTTCGCGATTGCTTTGATGGCCAGCATCGGGAAGCTCCGCACGTTGCACAATCCGCAGATCCCGCTGGTCGGCGCGCTTCTTTTGATAGAGACTGCGTTTTCACTCAGGTTGGGCGTGTGATTCTCGTTCAGGATTCGAAAGGCAATGCAACCTTCGCCGTGAAAGTGCATCCCCGTGCCAAGAGAAACGCTATCACCGGCGAACTCGGGGATGCACTCAAAATTTCGCTCACCGCACCGCCGACCGAGAACAAAGCCAACGAAGCTTGCATTGAATTCTTCGCGAAACTTTTGAAGCTACCGCGCTCTTCCGTTACCATTGCCTCCGGCCACAACAGCCGCACAAAGACTATTCGAGTAGCGGGACTTTCAGCCGAAGAATTACGCAGGCGGATTGTAGGGTAGTGCCGCCATATTGGGGGCTTTCACGCTGAGCCACCAGCGAATCATAGGGAGTAATCATTGAGCTTTTTCGACCGCTTGCAGGAGATTCGCACCGGATTCGAGCGACCTTTCTGGGTCGCCAATATCAGCGAAATCTTCGAGCGCCTTTCTTACTACGGCGCTTTTGCTTCGCTCGCGCTCTACCTTCAGGAAAAGCTGAATTTTTCCGCGGAGCAAACTGGAACTCTGACCGGAATCTTCGGCGGTATGGTGTGGTTTCTCGCCATCTTCGGCGGGGCCGCGGCCGATAGGCTAGGCTTCCGACGCGCTCTTTCGCTTGCCTATCTCATTCTCGCAGGCGCGTATTTTCTGATTGGGTCTATTGGAGCCCCCTGGCTCGCGCCGGTGCGCAATGCTATGCCGCTTGAACTCTTCGTCGGATGCATTCTCATCCTGCCCGCACTCGGCATTTCACTCGTGAAACCTTGCGTGGTTGGGACCACAGCGCGCGCTTCGAAGCCGAACGTCCGCTCCATCGGATATTCGATTTACTACACTCTGGTGAACATCGGCGGCGCTGCGGGGCCCTATTATGCCTCTTGGGCCCATCGCCATCTGGGCGTCGAGAGTGTGTACCGTGTGGCCGCGCTCAGTGTCTTCGCGATGTTTTTTTTCGTGCTGCTCTTCTTTCATGAACCGCGGCGGCCGGGAGACGCTCCTCCGCCTTCGATTGCCACGGTCGCACGGAATTTCTGCGTAGTTGTAGGCAATTATCGCCTGGTTCTTCCGGTGCTTATCGTCGCTTTACTGCTTCGCATTGGTCTCTGGGTTTATCCGGCTTTCAATGTTGCCTGGTGGATTTGGGCCGGATTACTTGTACTGGTGCTTGCCGGCATCAGCCGGTTCATGTGGTTTCTCGTGATCTTCACCGGTTATTGGGTCGTGTTCTGGCAGCAATACATCAGCTTGCCCGGCTTCATTCACGGCTACATCAGCCCGCGTGCGGATGTTGAAATCATTCTGGTGACTGATGGCTTAACCGTTATCTGTCTTACGCTCGCGGTAAATCTATTAACGCGCAGAATCCCAGCTTTTCAAGCCGTGATTTTGGGAACGCTGATCACGTCGGTTTCGTGGTTGATTCTGGCTTTTCATCCGACGATACGGGGAGCGATTCTGTCGCTGTTTGTCCTTGCGCTGGGAGAAATCACGCAACAGCCACGCTACTACGAATACATCGCCCTGCTTGCGCCTCCGGGACAACAGGGGACTTACATGGGCTTCGCATTCCTTCCGATCGGGATTGGATCGCTGATCGGCGGATGGTTCGGTGGAACGCTCATGCATCACTTCGGCGAGGTCGCGCACCGTCCGGCCCAAATCTGGTGGACGGTGACCATAGTCGGCCTGGTTACAACCGGATTGCTGTGGATTTATGACAGATATTTCAGAGTGGCCGCCCTTGCGGCACACTAAGCTGCGTATGCGAGGCGCTCAAGTGAACAAACCTTCCGCAGCCCCGAAAAAGATGACGCCCGCAGAGGTAGCCAAGAACATCCGCGGGTCGTTAAGGGATGGCGGCTCCGCCGAGCACGCTTCCGGCGTACACTGGTTCTTCAAGGATGAAATAAAATCCCGTGGCTGGTACACAGCGGACTTGCGTCGCGCCGCTATTGGTTTTCGGCGCGAAGTTCGAAAAGAATACGGACTTAATTTTCTGATCGACGTTGCCGATCAGCTTTTTGTCGGCTCGGTGCTGGAGGAAAAAATTATCGCCGTATTTTTGTTGGAAAAACTCGACACGGAATTTGGCGACAAAGAATTCGAACTTTTCGAGTCCTGGCTTGACCGCATCGCCAGTTGGGCGGATCACGATGCTCTTGTGCATTGCCTCATCGCTCCGATGGTCGCATCCAAATCAGCGCGTGCCAAGACGGTTTTTCGCTGGGCGAAGTCTCCGAAGCGCTGGCACCGGCGAGCGGCTTGTGTGGCGCTGATCCGCGGCGCCCGCGCCAGGATGTTCTTCCCCGAGATCACGAAACTCTCCGATTCTCTTCTCTCCGATGAAGATGACATGGTGCAAAAAGGACTGGGCTGGCTGCTTCGCGAGACCGCGAAGTTTGACCCCAAACGGACGGTTCCATACTTGATGAAAATTCGCGGGAGCGCGCCGCGACTGGTCTTGCGTACGGCCTGCGAGACGCTGCCCCCAGGAACCAAACAAAAAATCCTGGCCTGAACTAGAATGGGCGCCCCCGCAGTTGATTCGCTCAAAGCCAGCCCATTGTTTACAATAGAAGTTTGCTCATGGACTTGTCTGCCATTCAACCTGTGCTGCGCGAACGCAATATCGACGCGTGGCTGTTTTACGACCACCATCATCGCGACCCGATTGCCTATCGCGTGCTAGGGTTGCGGGAGAGCCTGATGGTCACTCGGCGCTGGTTTTACCTGATCCCAGCGCAGGGTGAACCGGTGAAACTGGTGCACAAGATTGAAGCCGGGCACCTCGATTCTCTGCCCGGCAGCAAGCGCCAATATTCCGGATGGCAGGAATTGTTCGACACGCTGAAGTCGATGCTCGCTTCCTACCGCGATATTGCCATGCAGTATTCGCCGAATAATATTGTCTTCACGATTTCTCTTGTCGATGCCGGAACGGTCGAATTGCTGCGCGGCTTAGGCAAGAATGTAGTCAGCTCTGCGGACCTGGTGGCGCAATTCGAAGCGACGTGGAGCGAAGAGCAGATCAAGACGCACTTTGCGGCGCGCGATAGTGTGGATTCGATCGTGGCAGCGGCATTCAAGGAAATCGGCAAACGCGTGCGCAACGGTGGAACAACGGAGCATCAAATCCAGCAGTGGTTCATGGAAGCGTTTAGCCGCGAGAATCTGGTCACGGATGATCCCCCGGTTGTGGCGGTTAACGCGAATGCCGGCAACCCGCACTACGAGCCCCGCGACGATCATCCCGTACCGATTCGCGAAGGGGATCTGATCCTGCTCGATGTATGGGGGAAGAAAAATGTTCCGGGCGCCGTCTACTATGACGTTACCTGGATGGGCTTTGTCGGTCCCACCCCATCCGACCGTATGCGCGAGGTTTTCGAAGTTGTGCGCGACGCACGTGACGCTGGCATCGAGAAGGTGACGGAAGCGATTGCTGCAGGACGGCCGATTGCAGGATGGGAAGTGGATCGAGCTACGCGCAACCACATCAAGCAAAAAGGCTACGGCGATTATTTTATTCATCGCACGGGACACTCCATCGGCACCGACGTGCATTCCAATGGGGCCAACATGGACGATTTGGAAATTCACGACGAGCGACAGATTCTTCCTAACTCTTGCTTCTCCATCGAGCCCGGTGTCTATCTGCCGGAATTTGGCGTGCGCAGCGAAGTCAACATGCTCGTGCGTCCTAAATCGGCCGAAGTAACCGGGAACATCCAACGCGAGATCGTAATCATCTGATGGCAAATTCCAGCACAACTAAAACAAGAACGGTGGAACCGGCTCAGCCGGCCAGCATGATGGCCGTAATCGCACCTGCGTTGGGTTGGCTCATTCCCGGCGCGGGGCACCTGATTCAACGCCGCTGGATTCGAGGCCTGTTGCTGCTCGTCTCAATTGCAACTTTGTTCGTACTTGGGTTGCTGATGCAGGGCCACGTGTACAAGGCCAACGGCGGCGATATTCTGGATATTCTCGGATTCGTCGGCGACTTAGGCGCGGGCGGATTGTACATCGCGACTCTCGCTTTGAACGGCGGTCAGGGGGCAATTGCGTTTGCGATTGCGGACTACGGAACTAAATTTATGATTGTCGCCGGGCTTCTGAATTTTATTGCCGTGGCCGATGCCTACCATATCGCCATTGGGAAGAAACAATGACCGTGCAACTTACTCACTTCAGTGCGGCTTTTGTGTTCGCACTTTTTGCGTCAATCGTCTTCGGCATCACGCACCGTGAAACTCCGCGCGACATGATTCGCTACGGCTTGTTTTGCTTCGCGATGTTCATTGGCGGACTTATCGTGGCCGGCTGGGCCATGTGGCTGATACGGAGATAACGGCAGCTTCTGGCTTCCTAGCCCCTAGCTGAGGCTTCCCCGGATAGATCGATCAAAAAACATCACCAGGAAGAGTTGACAAGAAGCCAGCCGCAAGGAACCTGTAGCGCTTATCCTTCCCATACGAAAGCGTCAAACACTCTCTTCGATTCAAAATTCAGGCGCCGGTAGAGAGCAACGGCGCGCGCATTCGCCTCGGTAACGGTAAGCGAGAGCATGGAAAAGCCCCGCTTCCTCAGGCAACCCACGGTTGCGGCCAGAAGCGACTCGCCAATACCGCGCGAGCGGTATTCCGGAAGCACGCAGACTTGCGTCACATGCCCGACGTCGCCGCGCACGCGCGAACATAGAATCAGGCCGATTAAGTTCCGGGCCTTGCGATCGAAAGCTGCGAATGACGATTCCGCATCGAATAAACCGCATCCCGGAAAGCGCACGATATTATTCAGAAAACGAAGCGAACCACCTAGAGTGTGATATTGGTCATTGATCTGTGCGTCAACATGACCTCGATAGGCCGCTGTAATTACTGCAGCGGCGGGTTGATAATCGGCTTCGGTCCAGCGGCGAATTTCAATCTCCGGATGCGTGTGAACCGCGACCGGAGAAATTTTTCCGAGCTCTACAACCATGAACAGACGCGGATGCCGTTGGAATCCCTGATCGAGAAAGGGCCGAGCGACGCTTCCCGATTCGTGGGCCAACAACTGTGCTTCTACGCGGTGAATTCCCGGCGATTGCTGCAATGTCTCGATCACATGAGTCAGCAGCTTGAGCTCGACGTCGCGGGCATTTGGCAGACGGTTGCCATTGGTCACGAACAGATCTCCGACCACGCCCTTGCTGCCTTCATACACGAAAAAAGTGTAACCAAAGATGCGGCCTCGCTCGATGGCCGCGTAGCCGGGAAGAATTTTTGCATCTACATAACGCAGAATCATCTCCGCCGACCCACTGTAGTCCCAGGAGAGCAGGCTGGCCCATAATCGCGACTCATCGTCAAGCAAGGGACGCACATCCACCGAGGAAAAATGTCTAAGGTCGAGAATCTCCACGGAACTCCTGCGAACTCCATTCGCGGCGGCAGAACTCCGAGTCTAGTGCGTTCGAGGACGGGAGGCAAACGGGCGGAACGCCGGCGGCACCATATAAGGCTGCTACTACGGGGAATTTGCCCGTGCGGCCGCAACCCAATAATAATCCACATGCCGCGGGGCGTAGTGGCCAAGATACGACACGCGGCGGCCGACCACCAGTTTCGCGATTTCCACCTGCGAATTTTCCGGGGCTACCACGAAATGCTCTTCTTGCGGAACTCTGCCCCAATCGTAGTTGAACGTTAAGCGGTTGCGATAAAAGGTGAGGCCATACTCCAGTTCCCGGGGCACGTGGTAAACCGCCACCAGCAAGGGACGTGTTTCGACACTGGCGATCTCATGAGCAAGCGGTCGCGCTGAGAGAGTTTGGTCAAGAGCGCTAGAACCGAGTTTTAGCACCGCCCCCACAGTGAGTACGACAGGAATCAGGGTGACGAAGCGCAGCATGCGAAGGCCAGTCTTGCGCACCAGAGTCAGCGCAATTCCGGCAGAGAGTACAAATGCTATGGCGAGAGCAACCAGCATTGGCTGGCCTCCTGGAAAACGGTGCTGCGTGATGAGATACGCAATCAGCAACCCCGGAACGATCGGACTCGAAGCGACGAGTGCGTGCAGAATTACCATCCACGCTGGTAGTGGAGTCGCCGGCACTTTTTTCAGATGATCACTCACGTAATTCACTAAAAGAAGCGACCCAGCAGGAAGTGCGGGAAGAACGTAGCCGGGGAGCTTCGATTGTGAAATCGAGAAGAATAAGACGGGCGCAATCAACCAGCAGCACGCGAAAATACCTATTTGATTTTCGAAACCATTTGGCGCCCCTCCAGAGACTTTTCGGGCAGTCCACCATG
>JBAVZU010000395.1:0-3017 GCA_049588915.1 Candidatus Sulfotelmatobacter sp. | reverse complement strand
TCCCTGCACAATCCATCGATCAGTTGAAGGGTTTTTTTCGGGGAGAGCTGATTCAGCCGACGGATGCAGCTTATGAGTCCGCTCGCAAAGTCTATAACGGCATGATCGACAAACGCCCACGGCTCATCGCGCGATGCGTGGATGTTGCCGACGTCATGGCTGCGGTAGGTTTTGGCGCGGACAATCAGATGTTGACCGCAATACGTGGTGGCGGACATAGCGGTCCGGGGTTAGGGACTTGTGACGATGGCCTGGTGATCGACCTCTCGCGAATGAAGGGCATCCGCGTGAACCCGGCGGATAAAACGGTCCGTGTTGAAGCGGGCTGCGTTTGGGGCGATGTGGATCATGCAACCCATGCCTTCGGCATGGCCACGCCTAGCGGCTTCATATCCTCCACCGGAGTGGCCGGACTAACTCTGGGTGGAGGTATCGGTTATCTCACCCGTAGATTCGGCCTGACCATCGACAATCTGCTCGCGGTCGACATGGTTCTGGCCGACGGCAGCTTCGTGACAGCCAGCAGCAAGGAAAATCCGGACTTGTTCTGGGCAGTACGCGGGGGCGGTGGAAATTTCGGCGTGGTCACCTCCTTCGAATTCCGGCTCCAACCGGTCAAGAACGTCCACTTTGGCCCGACGTTCTGGCCGCTCGAGGAGGCCGCGAGCGTCCTCCGCGCCTACCGAACCTTCATCCAGGAGGCCCCGGAGTACGTGAACGGCTGGTTTGCTTTTCTGGTCGTCCCGCCCGCTCCGATGTTCCCTGAGCACCTTCACCACAAGAACGTGTGCGGAATCGTTTGGTGCTGCACTGGCTCTCCCGAACAGGCCGAACAAGCCTTGAAGCCGATGCGGTCCCTCGGAAACCCGCTCTTCGACCACGTAGGGGACGCGCCATTTCCGGCTGTGCAAAGCATCTTTGATCCACTATTCGTTCCCGGCCTTCAATGGTATTGGAGAGCAGATTACTTTACCGAATTGAGCGATGAGGCTATCGCACGGCACGTTGAACATGGGTCCAAGGTACCCACACTGCACTCTACGATGCATCTCTATCCAGTCAACGGCGCGCCACGGCGGGTTGGCAAGAACGATACGGCGTACAGTTTTCGTGAGGCTTTGTTCGCTCAGGTGATCGTGGGCGTGGACCCCGACCCCGCCAATAACCCAAAAACTATTGCCTGGTGCAAGGAATATTGGGACGCCTTGCATCCGTTCTCGGCGGGAGGGGGGTACATAAACTTCATGATGGAAGAAAGTCAGGACCGCGTTCAAGCCACGTATCGCGATAATTATCGGCGTCTGGCGAAAATCAAGAAGAAGTACGACCCCAGAAACTTTTTTCGAGTCAATCAGAATATTCGACCGAGCGAGTGACTCTCAGATCAATCTCGGAAACGACCCGCGTCAAAGCACACGGCATGATGGGATACGCTTTCGGAAAAAAACTGCTACCATGACCGTCGGGTGAGGTGACAATGCCCCAATACGTGATCGAACGCGAAATCCCGGGTGCGGGTAAGTTATCGGATGCGGAACTTCAGGAAGTCGCCCGAAAGTCAGTAGGCGCTCTCAAGGAGATGGGACCGGAAATAAAGTGGCTCCACAGCTACGTCACCGGCGATAAGGTGTATTGCGTTTACCTGGCGCCGGACGAAGATACCGTTCGCGAACATGCACGCCGCGGCGGTTTTCCGGCGAATCGTATCTCGGCAGTGCGGCGCCTGATCGATCCCAGCACAGCCGGTTGACCTAAGTTCAAGGACGTGGAGCCTCGTCGCAGCTAAGCGCCTCCTGAAGCGCCTGTTCAACCGGCATTTCCCAACCTTCCATCCATGCCCTCAGACCTGCGGCATTGCCAAGGGTTCGGCGGGCAAATTCCAAAGCTTTTTCGAGCCTGCGTTTCTCGCCAGGCGTAAGCGGCGCGCCCAATTGCTGGCGAAGGGCGGCGGCGGCTCCGGCTAGATGCAGCGATTGCTCAGCATTCGATTGGGCTGCGGCACTCGCTGCCAAACATTCCAGCACCCTTGCGATTCCGCGTTTGTGACCCAACTCCTGAAATACCCTGAGGCTTTCGCCATAGAGGCGTCGTGCCTCGGCGTTATTTCCTTGATCGCACATCAGGTTTGCCAAGTCCGAAAGTGCGCTCGCAATTCCCCAGCCATCCCGCAACTGGCGAAACGCCGCCAGGCTCTGCTCGCAAAATGATCGTGCGGCAACAAAGTCCGCCTTCTCCCGAGCCACGTCGCCCAGATAGTTCAAAGTCCAGGCGACCCCGGCGCCATCCTCAACACTACGGAAGATCGCCAGGCACTCGTCGTAGAGCGAGGATGCGCGTGCATATTCACCCTGCAACTTCAGCACGCTGGCGAGATTGCTGAGGGAGCGGGCAATGTCAGCGGAATCGCCGAGGTCCTTCCAGATTGCGATACATCGCTCGAACAGTATGCACGCAAGGATGTAGTCACCGCGGTCCCGAGCGTTAACGGCCAAGGCGTTCAGTGCGACCGCAACACCCCGTTTGTCGTTCAGTTCGAGACAAGTCTCGAGGCTCTCTTCGAACAGTCGCTGCGCAGAGGCGTATTCGCCCTGCTCGCCAGCCAGAACCGCAGCTGCGAACAAGATGCGTGCACGCAGCTTCGGACGCGTCGCTGCCCCTTCCAATGCAAGGAGCCTGGTAAGCGTGTCATAACCCTCCCTGAAATGCTCCCGCGTTTCCCAGAAGCGAAACAGCGCAGCTCCCAGGCGAAGACCCCACTCGGCATCGCCGGTTCTGATCAGGTAATCGAGCGACATGCGGAAGTTGTCGTGCTCAACCTCAAAACGGTCAAGCCATTCGGGATGGGCGACCGATTCCTCGGCTCCCTCTTCGGCGAGGACGAGATAATACGCGGCATGGGCACGACGGGTCCCAGCTTCATCGTTGCTCTCAGCGAGGCGTTCGCGAGCATACTCTCGTATGGTGGAGAGCATATAAAAGCGCGTTTCAGGTTCGAGCTGCTCCACGTGCTGCGCCAG
>JBAVZU010000394.1:0-1733 GCA_049588915.1 Candidatus Sulfotelmatobacter sp. | reverse complement strand
GTGAGCGAAGCGGCGCACGGCAGCGGGGAGATCACGAGCAACATTGCGGGAGTGGCGCAAGCGGCGGAGAGCACGTCGCGCGGGGCGAACGACACGCAGAAAGCAGCGCAGCAGCTGGTGGAAACCTCGGCCGAACTTCGCCGCTTGGTCGAGCAGTTCAAGATCAATACGAAAGCATGCGGCGATGCGGTCCTAGAGAGTTCTCTTCACAGCCGGGCGGCACGGGCGGGGATGTAGTTCGACGAATGTCGGATCTTGCGCAAAAGAACGAAGGCAATACAGAGATGGCTCCAATTCGCATCCTCGTAGTCGACGATTCAGTGGTGATTCGGAAGGTGCTATGCGAAGTTCTGGCCGCCGACACTGAACTTGAGGTAGTGGGCACCGCCAGCGATGGGCACATTGGGTTGGCAAGAATTGCGCAACTGCATCCCGACATCGTAACCCTTGATATCGAGATGCCAGTACTGAACGGCCTGGAGACGCTGGCCGAACTCCGCAAACTTTATCCCAAACTGCCCGTGGTCATGTTCAGCACTCTCACCGAGCGGGGCGCGGCGGCAACCCTCGATGCTCTCTCTCTTGGGGCGTCCGATTATGCGACGAAACCCAGCAATACCGGCAGCTCGGCCGGGGCGGTAGCTGCCATTCGCGCCGAACTGATTCCGAAGATCAAGGCATTGTGCACCCGGCCGAGCGCTCTCGCGCCGTTGCCCCCGCCTCGTCCAGCCGTGCCAGTACGACGGCCGGCTCACCGCCGCATCGAGATCGTCGCGATAGGAACCTCTACGGGAGGGCCCAACGCGCTTGCAGAGGTCTTACCTCGAATTCCGAAGGACTTTCCTGTCCCTATCGTGGTGGTGCAGCACATGCCGCCGACTTTCACGCGCTTGCTGGCCGAGCGGCTTGCTTCGCGCTCGGCTATTGCCGTTCAGGAAGGAATCGGGGATACAACGGCGTGTCCGGGTCAGGCGTGGATCGCGCCGGGAAATTTTCACATGACGCTGAAACGCTCGGCCATGGGCGCGCGACTGGACTTGAATCAAAACCAGCCGGAAAATTCCTGCCGCCCTTCTGTCGATGTGCTGTTCCGTTCCGTGGCCGATGTCTACGGAGCGAATGCGCTGGCCGTGGTTATGACAGGAATGGGATCCGATGGAGTGAACGGGGCGCAGCGAATTCGCGAGCGCGGCGGTGAAGTCATCATTCAAGACGAAGCCTCTTCCGTTGTGTGGGGCATGCCTGGCCTCGTCCATGCCTCCGGGCACGCAGATGCCGTTTATCCCCTGGACCAGTTGGGCCAGGAAATTACTCGCCGTGTGGTGCAGAGCCGTGCGCCTTCTGCTTTTACCGTGCAAGACGAACGCGCTGTCCTGGAGCATCGATCCAAATGACGAGCACTTCAATCACGCCCGCTAGGTCTGTTGCAGCCATTGACCCTGTCTTCCGGCAAATTCGCGATCTGGTGTACAAAGTTTGCGGCATTTTTCAGCTGGAAGAAAAGCTATACCTGATGGCCGATGCCTGTGCGAGGCGCATGAAACAGCTGGGAGTCCATACGCCGCGTGAGTATTGGGATCTGTTAACCGCGCACGCCAGCCGGGAAGCGGAAATCCGGCAATTGCTCAACGAAGTCACGATCGGAGAAACCTGCCTGTTCCGCAGCCAGCCTCAAATCGATGCGCTGCGGAAAGTGATCTTACCCGAACTGGTGCAAGAGAAAAGCAAACAGG
>JBAVZU010000393.1:0-2804 GCA_049588915.1 Candidatus Sulfotelmatobacter sp. | reverse complement strand
GCCACCCGCTCTGCGCCTGGAGTCGTGAACTCGATTCCTGGCCCTGGATTCAGCGCAATCAGGTTTACCTTGCACCGCACGCCGCGCAACAGTTCAGCGACTTCCTTCGCGTTCTCCGGTTCATCGTTCACGCCCCCGAGCAGCACATACTCGAAAGTGATCCACTCCCGCGTTCGCAGAGGAAATTCTCTTGCTGCGCCGATCAGCATTTCCAGGTTCCACTTTCTGTTCAGCGGCATGAGGCGCGTCCGTAATTCGTCATTCGAGGCATTTAAGGAAATCGCAAGCTTCGGCCGGATCCCTTCGTTGCCAAAGTCGTGGATTCGGGGCACGATTCCCGCCGTCGACACCGTCATTCGCCGCTCCGCAATCCCGACACACTCCACGAGTAACCGCGACGCCTTCATGAAATTCTCGTAATTCAAGAACGGCTCGCCCATCCCCATAAAAACCAGGTTGATGCGGTCCTCGGGCGGTGAAATCTTTTGATCCTTGAGTACCGCGCCAACCTGACCGACAATCTCTCCCGGCGTCAGATTGCGCTTCACTCCGAGAAGTGCGGTAAGACAGAACTGGCAGTCCACCGCACAACCCACCTGGCTGGAAATGCAAATCGTGGAACGGCCAAACGCGCGCCCTGCACCTACGGCTTGATCAACCTCCGCTCCGGCCTCACTTCCATCGCCCGCTTCCCCACCATCGCCTTCAGGCATCCACACGGTTTCGACACTCTCCCCGTCAGCAAACGCAATCAGATACCGAACCGTGCCGTCAGTGGATACAAACTTATTCTCGATCCGGGGCGCGCCTATCGTGACGCCGCGTTGCTGCAACCATTCTCGAAAACCCAGCGGCAGTGTGGAGATCTCGGCCAAGGACTCCACTCGCTGGCGGTACACCGCTTCCGAGATCTGTTTACCCCGGTAGCTCGGTTCGTCCGCTTCCCCAACCAGAGCGGAAATCTCCTCCCGGTCCATTCCGAGCAGCGTTGATGTCACAGTCTCAGCCATGTCACAGAGAAAACATGATGTTTAACATTTATAAGTATATATAAGTAATTGATTTATATAGGATAACTACATCATTTATTACCGCTACCCCTTCTCCCCTTAAGATGTGTAAGAATAGTAGGTTACTCCTTGAGAAGTCTGCAAAGCTAACTTAGCATCGCTCGGCCTCGGACATTTTGCATCAGAAGGCTTTGCGCTAGACATCTTCGATTCGACATCGACATGGTAAAAGAAGTTCGCAATATTCGCCGTCAGATTTTGCCCCACGGCCTCACGGTCATCACAGAGCAGATGGAACACATCCGCTCAGCTTCCATCGGCATTTGGTTGGAGACCGGCTCCCGCGACGAGACGCCGCAGGCCAACGGCATCTCTCATTTTATCGAGCACATGGTCTTCAAGGGTACCAAGCACCGCACTGCCGAGGAGATCGCCCGCCAAGTCGATTCCATTGGCGGCAACATGGACGCTTTCACCTCCAAAGAATGCATTTGCTTCAACGTCAAGGTCTTGGACGAAAATGTCCCCGTCGCTCTTGAAATTCTTTCGGATCTCGTTCTCTACCCTGTCTTCGATGCCCAAGACATCGCCCGGGAACGCGGCGTGATCCTCGAAGAGATCAAAATGGACGAGGACAATCCCGATTACCTTGTCCACGAAATCTTCACGCAGAATTTCTGGAAGGATCATCCCCTGGGTAAGCCCATCCTGGGGACCAAAGAGACGGTGAAGCGTTTCGAGCGTGAGGCCGTGCTTGAGACTTATAATCACCGCTTCGCTCCCGGCAACATTATTGTGGCCGCCGCCGGGCATTTTGATCATGACCAGTTCGTGAACCTCGTCATCAAGCACTTTGAACATCTGAAGCCGGCGAAGAACGGCTTCCACTCTGCCACCCCGAAAATCGTGCCCCGCATCGTGCTGCGGAACAAGAAAGCGCTCGAGCAGGTACAGCTCTGCATCGGTGTTCCCGCCCATCCAATCGCCCACGAGAAGCGCCATGCTGGCTATGTTCTCAATACGCTTCTCGGCGGAGGGATGAGTTCGCGCCTCTTCCAGAACATTCGCGAGCGCCAGGGCTTGGCTTATTCGATTTACAGCGACCTCAACCCTTATCGCGATACCGGGTGCATGGCCGTCTACGCCGGCACTTCGCTGGCCTCAGCCGCGAAGGTAGTTCGCTCGGTGGTAAACGAATTTCGAGACCTCAAAAACAAGCCCGTACCCGAAGAAGAGCTCCGCCGGTCGAAAGACCAGCTGAAAGGCAGCCTGATGCTCTCGCTTGAGTCAAGCACGGCACGCATGTCGAACCTGGCCCGCCAGGAGATGTATTTTGACCGCTTCCAGGATCTCGATGAGCTCATTGAGAAGATCGAAGCCGTCACCGTCGAAGACTTGCAAAGCCTCGCACAGGAGTTCTTCAAAACAGAATCGATCGCCGTCACCGCGCTGGGGAACTTGAACGGACTGAAGCTCTCTCGCGACCAACTCGCCTGCTGACACATGCGCGGCCCGGAGGCCCGGATGCCTGCTCAACTCCAAGATCCGGAAGTCCGTATCCAAAGCAAAACGACTTTAGCCGCTGACGATCCCCGTTCTTTGTAACTTTCGAACCCTCCGCACATCCCATCATAGCCTGCAGGTGAAACCTGCCGGACGTCGTAACTCAATACTCACCTCAAGGAGAAGATTATGAAGAAGTCTGTCGGCAGTTTCGCGCTGGCGTGTATCTTGATGGCCTCCATGTCAGCCTTCGCTCAGGATTCCATGAAGCAGGATTCCATGAGCCAGGAC
>JBAVZU010000392.1:0-4595 GCA_049588915.1 Candidatus Sulfotelmatobacter sp. | reverse complement strand
GAACCGTAGACAGTGCACTGCCGCCGAATTCTTTATGACGAACACGAACACAGTTCCAAGCATCGATGAATACCTGCGTGAGCGGTTGATGCCGGTGGAAGGAGCGATACCGCACATCCCAGCCCTTGCAACCGGCAAATCGGAATTTATGTCGATCCCATCAACTTGGCGACCCTCACCGGCGTTCCACAACTAGGCGCCGTTAATTCGGCGGGCGTTTTCAACTATCTGCTGAACAACAACAACCCGGGGCAATCCAATCTCGGAGGAGTGCTCGGTTGCACAACGCCGCCCGCCGGCGCTTATGCGTGCATCACTCCCACTGACTTAAGCACTGCCCCCGGCGGCTTCTTCACCCCGACGAATAGCGGCCCGGTTCCGCTGCTCAGCGTATTGTTTGTCAACCAACCCAATTACCGCAGCCCTTACTCACAACAGGCTGAGTTTGGCATCGAGCGCCAGATCGCTCCTGGGTTATCGTTGTCTGCCAGCTACATCTATTCCCACACGGCGCACCTGCCAGTTGCGATCGATACGAACGTGCAAGATCCAGGGTTCGTCTCGGCAACCTTGGCCAATGGGCGGACGGTCTCCTACCGGGATTGGAACTCCTTCGCTGAGTTTGATCCGCTGGGCCAGACGACGGCCAAGTGTGACCCTACAAAAGGAGGCAGCCCGGCCAATTGTTTTTATAACCCAGCAGTTGTCCAGAACAACCAATACACTGCAGCAGCGTCGGCTCTTTATCAAGGCGGCATTCTGGAAATCAAGAAGCAGTTCAGCAAAGGTGTCACGCTGATGGGGAACTACACCTACAGCAAAGCCATCGATACAACCACCGACTTCAACAGCGACTACGGACCGCAGGACAACCTGAACCTGGGCGCGGAGCGCGCTCTGTCAAATTTCGATGAGCGGCACAAAGTGGTAATCGCAGGTGTCTTCGACAGCCCCTGGAAGGGCCTGCTTTCCGGCTTCCAATTTTCGCCAATTTTCAGCTACAACAGCGGACATCCGTTCAACCTGCTGAGCGGAGAGGCTACCAACGGCGACAATCATCCCACGGACGGTCGCCCCATCGGTGCGCCGCGCGACTCCGGTCTTGGTCCGAATTACATTGATTTCGACGCGCGCTTGAGCTGGCATCACAGTCTAGGAGAGAGAACCACTCTACTCATCACCGCCGAAGGATTCAACCTCGCCAATCGAACGAACTATGCCAGCGTGAACAACCAAGTGGGTCCGCTGTTTGCCATTCCCACCACAGAGGGTGGGTCCGGCTCGACGACATTCAACGTACATGGAACGCCAGGGGACCCCAGCCAACCGTTGAGCTTCACCTCCGATTTTCCCAAGCGCCAGATTCAACTTGGGGTGCGTCTCACCTTTTGAGAATGATGATTAGGAGCACAGACGGCGGTGAGAGCGCTTCCGGCAGAGATCGCGTACGCGAAGAACCCCGAGCACGAACGATTTCTGCGTGCCTTCCAAGGCAAGCTGAAAGGTCGATACCACTCTTCACTTCTTGTGTCCATTGAATTTGTAGGCAGCACACAGATCCGCCATGACATCGAGGACGCGCTGGGCAAGCCAACGTATCTACCTGACGAATGGTACCCGGCTCGAGACCTGATCGTGATGTTTGACCGCGCGGTCCGGGCAGGAGTTCCGGCAGAACGAATCGGCATGCTCGTGATGCCAACATACAAACGTGTTAGCCCAGGGCTATTCGAGGAGAAGACCGTGCGTGACGGCTTTGACCTTCTTGAGCGTGCTTATCGTTTGGATACAACCTACGGCGGCGTATCGCCTGGGCCATGTGTTGACCCGATGCGGATGTTGATCTATCGCAAAGGATCTCCGCTTCCGTGTGAGTATTTCGTCGGGGTGATCAAAGGTCTGTTAGCCCTCTTTTCGGTCCAAGGGGCGGTTCGCGAGGTCGACTGCCAGTGGAATGGCGCGTCGATGTGTTGTTTCGAGGCACTCTGGGAGGGTTGAAGCTCCGCCCATGCCCCGCGTATTCAGTTGGACTTCATTACCGGTGATTGAAAGCGCTCATGATAGTCCCTCTTACCCCGGTTCGATGTCTTCGCTACGCTCAGGAGCAGTTTCCGCACAAGACCGCGATCGTATGTGGAGATCAGCGGTTCACGTACGCGCAATTTGCCGAGCGAGCAGCGTAGGCGCATTGCCTGCGGCGTAGCTCGTTGCTGCATGCGCTGAAGCGCCTCCTCATGCCAGTGGCGGGATACCATGCGTTTTGCCCCCTCAGTGCAACGCGAATCTCAGCGGGCAAGCTCCGCAGATCTCGGGTCGACCTGAGTAGTGGACGGAACGGTCTTTCCGAGATGTCTGATCGCGTTTTAATGTTTGTCCGGCGGGAGAGAGAAAACTGTCCTGCTCCGGTTGATAGACGAACGCGCTGCGGTCGAACAGCTTTCCATCGCCCTGGGTATTTACGCCACGATTGGCAGGCACGTGCGGAAGGATGCCTTTGGATTCGCAGGCCTCCGCCTGTTCTCCGTTGGAATAGCCTGCGTCGGCGACCACATGCAAGACTTGTTCCGAATCACTTACTGCCGCCTGCGCAGCTTCGGCCTTGGGCAACAGGCAGCGATTGTCGGTGGCTTCGGTCGTGACCGGCTGGGCCACGATCAACGCATGCTCACTATCGACGGCTGCTTGCACATTGTAGGCGGGCACTTTGGCGCCAATGGGGCTGCGCATGAAGTGTGCTTCCGGTTCTCTGTGCTCCTGCAGTTTCTTCAGGGCCTCGGCGACTTCGCTGGGCTCGACCACCAGTTCCTCATCATCTTGGTCCGCCGACTCTAAAGACTCGAGATAGCGTTTTACGGCTTCCCGCTCTCGCACACTACCAACGCTGCTGACCGCCCGAAAGTTTGATCCATCCAGCGCAACCCACTCATCTGGACCCCCAAAGTTAGCAGGGGTTTCTGAAGCCCGACATTCCATTCGCGCGCCAACTCAATCGGCTAAAGGTGGACATTCTCCTGCGCATGATGGACCAAGGCGTGAATTCGCCTCCCACGTCAAGCTGCGGACGCCTGTTCGATGCCGTGGCCACGTTGATCGGAATTCGTCAAGAAGTCAATTACGAGGCCCACAGCGATTGAACTGGAGATGACCATCGCGGCATCGCAGGACGAAACTGGATATCCTCTGGAATTGGTGCCGGACGGTGATGGGTGGATCATCGGCACGCGGGCGCTTATCTGAAGCGCTGCTGGATGACCTCGATCGGAATCTTTCTGTGGCAGCGATCAGCCGACGTTTTCACAACGGGTTGGTCGAGGGGTTCGCCCAGTTGGGGATGCTCCTGCGAAAGAAAACCGCTCTCCACCGTGTGTGCCTCAGTGGCGGAACCTTTCACAATATCTACCTGTCGCAACGGCTCGAAGCACGTCTGTCGCAAGCTGGATTTGAGGTGTCCATGCAGAAGGAAGTGCCATCCGGGGATGGCGGCTTGAGTCTGGGACAGGCCTTGGTAGCGGCAGCAAGGCTTCAGGCATAGGGACGCCCGGTTGCCTTTCCCACCTCTCGCCCAGCAATGGTGACTACTTCCAATGCCAACCACGTGCGCTCTGCGGTAAAGACTGTGACGCACGACACCGTCCCGGTGACATTACACGCGAATTCGAATTGTCAAGATTAGGTAGGGCGAAAAGCACGAGTTGTTGCGATTTGCATCATTCCGGACTGAGACTTGTCAACATGTCTTTATATTCTCGTCTTTATATTCTCGGTTGTGATATGACTTTCGTGCGCAGGAGTGCGGGCCCGCAGCTCTACCCGGCAATTTGGCGAGCCGTTGGCGGCTCGAAGTTCGGGAATCCAAAATCCCGGCGAAGGAGATTTGGTGTTCGTCTCCAGTAAGGCAGCATTGGTCGGCTACTATGACTATGGCGAAGTGGCGCTCTCAGTATTTATAGCCATCGCCGCGTCCTATGCCGCGCTCGACCTTACGGGACGCGTAACCGCCGCACGCGGCTGGATTCGTTTAGCATGGCTGAGCGGTGGCGCGGTTGCGATGGGCCTCGGCATCTGGGCGATGCATTTCAAGGGGATGTTGGCCTTCCACCTGCCGGTGCCCGTCGACTATCACTGGCCGACAGTTCTAGCCTCGCTCTTGGTGGCCATCTTCGCCTCCGCCTTCGGGCTGTATGTGGCGAGCCGCCAGAAGATGGGCCGGCGTGAAGCCTTGACCGGCAGCGTCATTATGGGTGCCGGCATCGCGGGCCTTCACTACAGCTCCATGGCCGCAATGCGGTTGCCCGCCATCACCCGATATTCCCCGCTTCTGGTTACGGCTTCCATCTTGCTCGCAGCCTTGTTTTGTCTAATTGCGCTGTTGCTGGCGTTCGATCTGCGAGAGGAGACAAGATGGAGTGTTCCGCGAAGGCTTGGCAGCGCCATCGTGATGGGAGCCGCTGTCTCCGCGATGCATTACACCGGAATGGCTGCCGCAAATTTCATCCCCGCCCCGCCTCCGGATCTTACCCATGCTGTGAGCATTTCTGCGTTGGGCAACGATGCAATCGGTATTGTCACCCTAATCGTGCTTGCAGCCGCTTGGT
>JBAVZU010000391.1:0-8888 GCA_049588915.1 Candidatus Sulfotelmatobacter sp. | reverse complement strand
TTTGTGGATTGGGCAGTACTCATTGCGGCGAAGCCTCATATTTCCTCCAGGGAGAATCGGCGAAATCAGTCGTTGGTATGTGGGGATCGGAAGGGTGGCAATCGGGAAGGAGAGCCTCTCAGATGGGCTGCTACAATGCCTGTCCGAGGGGGGACTATGACGAACCTGACGGGAGTAATCCGGCAATTGCGGAAGGAAAAACAGCGCGTGCACGGAGAAATGGAGCGGCTGAAGGCGGCGCTGGCGGCCCTGGGAAGTCTCGGAGGGCTGGAGCGAAAGTCTAAGGGATCTCGCATGCCCAAGGTGCGGAGGCCCATGTCAGCGGCCGCTCGCAAGAAAATCGCGCGGCCCAGCGTGCACGCTGGGCAAAATGGAAGAAAAACAAGCGAAACAAGTGAGGGATAGCGCCGTCTACGCTTGTTTTCAATGCTTTACGGCGATTTAACGGTCATGGTATTTGCTTGTTATTATATTGCTATTTTAACGTCATTGTGATACGCTGGCATTGGGTTCGGAGGTCAAGACATGGCAGTATCGACCCCGGCAAGACCGGATTTGTTGGCGTATCGGGAAGCCACAACTCTGGATTTTTCCAAACTCATCACGGAGTTGACCACAATTCTGGGAAAGAAACTGACGGCCTACATCGCTTCGGTCAAAGACACAAGAGCGATAGAGCGCTGGATGGCCGGCTCAGAGCCGTACAAGGGAGTCGATGAAAGATTGCGGCTCGCTTATCGGCTGGCGAAAGTGATTAGCGATCATGAGGGACCACGGGTGGTTCAGGCTTGGTTTACGGGTCTGAATCCGGAGCTAGGGGATCGCGTGCCCGCCCGGCTTTTGCGAGAAGGGGACGTGGAGACCGTAGGTCCGGAGATACTTGGCGCCGCGCGCGCCTTCTTAGCCGGAGGATAGCAATTCGTGAAAGCCCCCGGCGTGATTTACAGATTAGGAAGGAAGCCTGATCCCTGGGCTCCCCCCGATTGGGCTTCCGCAGGGCCTGACGGAACCTTCGGCAACCGCTTTGACGACCCGGATGCGACCTACCGTGTTCTCTACGCGTCGTCGCAGCGACTTGGGTGCTTCGTCGAAACCCTGGCTCGATTCCGCATCGATCCCACACTTTTGGCGGAGTTGGCTCAGATCGAGGGAGCGGATGACTACTGTCCGCTTGGGGAAGTGCCGATCGAATGGGTCGAGAAGCGGATTATGGGACTTGCCACGACCGACAAGGACTACGCCGATGTTTGCAGCAGCGAATGGATCAGCCGCTTGCGCAAGTCATTGGCAATCCATTTGAAGAAGTTTGGAGTCGAGGAGTTCGACGCGTCGGTCCTGCAACAAACGGCTCCAAGGATTCTGACGCAGTTCGTGTCCCGGATTGTTTTTAACGGTGGCTTTGCGGGAATCTACTACCGCTCAAAGTACGGGCACGATATTGAGAACTGGGCTCTGTTCGAGCCCTTTCAAATCCAAGTGCAGCAACCCGAACTCATTCGACCCGATGATCGGGATTTGCAGCGAGCCCTCGAGCTTCACTCGTTGAAGTTCAAACAATAGCCAGCCGCTTTCAAACCCCAAGCGCTACCTGCGGGGACGAGTCCTTGACCAATAGAGCGTGAAAGTTGTGTCGCCGGTGTTCCGCAACCAGTCTGCGACTTCTTTTGTCTTGAAGGGCCGATCTTCGAGTTCGAGGTCACGATTGAGCAACTCGGTAATCTCTTCTGCGGTGCTCGGTTTCCTGATCTTGTTCAACGCTCGTGAAATGTGCTCGTCGAGATGACGCGAATTCGGACTCTTGCGCATTTCCGCTTCCAGCTCTCGAATATGACTCTAGCTTATTCTGACCGGGGCCCGACGTCAGGATGGGTTTGGCGAGGATGCAAACGGGAACAGCAAGTCATGGCTTGCTTGCCGGCAGCAACTTACCGAGCAGATTCGCAATCGCTACGGGTTGGTGCTCTCCCGTGCTGCCAACCAAAGTGTACGAGCGCTCGAAACCCTCTGGTCCTTCCACTTTCATTTCCCAGCTATCATTTGCGCGAGATCCTACGATTGACACGTGCCACTCTCCGGGGCTGTCACTCAGCACGTGTTCAATGAGGGCTGCAATCTCCCCGTGAGTTCGGGGATCGCCCGTGTTCTGCATCTCGACCCTGGCCGCCATGTCTCCTATTATCGTACAAAGCGGCCAGGCAATCTTTTTACGTACACAACCGGTTCAAAACCCATGAACGTCGCGGTGTGTCGCGTGCGACGTCGGGCTTCAGGGCTCTCACAGAACGAGTCTGGCAATTGCCGTCCCCCACGACCGAGCACCTTTGAAATGGTACTTCACAATTTCTGCTACTGAAAATGGCGCGGCGGGAAAGAATGTTTTTCTTCTGGGAAACCGGGCTTGCGGCGCCGAGAGCGCGGGAAAAATAAAAAGGCTGTGACATTGGTTATTCTCTAGCCGCCAGCTCCTGCGAGGGAGCTAATAGCGTGGAGACATGCACCGTCACAGCCCTTTGATGCGATCGCCGCTTTCGCGGTCCCAAACCCCAACTGCCCCTCGCAGGGCCGTCGGTTTTTTCAGGTCTGGCTGCCCGTCGGGTCACCCTTCCGGGCTGATCACTCAGCCTACTTCAGACTGGCAAAGTTTTATTTAAGCCAACCCTTTCAGCCGTCGACGGAAGCAAACTTAGAGAGTTGGTTGTAGATTGTCAACGCCTGTTTTCAGTGCAACTGGCGGGTTGCGATGAAGCAAAAATCGGAAATGTAACCCCTTGAATCGCTACTGGTTAAGGAATGGGAGGTCAAATTTCGGTGGTGGTGCAGTTTGAATTTCAGCGCCATTGAGAAGGGCACTCGACCTGCATGCCGGATGGGAGCGTGACCTTCCAAGGCAGTCTACTTTGTCTGAGTTTAGCTTCAAAAATATTGAAATATCCATGAGCCTGGAGTGCCAGTTCAGAAGAAAAACGTTTAGGGGGAAACGCGACGACCACGCGCTTTGCGGGATGCAGATCCTTGACTGCCTCAATCGGAGGCACCAAATCCGAATCGCCAGAGACAATGAGAGCAGTATCGAATAAATCGTGGAATGCATCGCAGAGGAGCTGTGTTGCGATGTTGACGTCAGTCTTCTTCTCGATTGGATGGTAGGCGTAGTGGCCGCATTTCTGGCACTGCTTTTGATCCGGCTGGTAATTTCCCCAGAAGATGGAAAACCGATCCAAGGTAGTGAGTGCGTCAAGATAAGCAGTTTGTCTTTGCTGCTTTCCGATGTTGCCGCGAACCCGCGATGTAAAATATTTTGTAAGCTGGAGGCTCTGACCGTGCTCCATAAGCGCTCGCGAAAGCTTGCATAAATCTAGCCACTGGTACTTGTTCCAGCCCTTAGCGTGGAGGCCGAAATGCAAGTTAAAGCCGTCGATGTATGTGATTACACGTGACTTCTGAGCGTTACTTTGGTCATTGACAACCATTCGCGAAACCTCGTAAAATTAACGACGTTGATAGCAGCTCCAACGTGCGTAACGTTGGACCCGACGACCGCGAAAGCGGTCGTTTCTCTTTTAGCCCAGCAGGTCAATTAATTCCTCGATGGTCCAAACGTGATCTGCTAGTCCTGCTTCCATAGCAGGTGTCACGCGCAGCGTTTTGTGAACGCGGCAAAAATTGAAATGCATGAAATAGAGTGCAACCATGTGACCGTGGTTTTCCACTTTCTTGCTGAAGCCATTTGTTAACCGCGTAAAACGGCGCATCCCCATTCTCATTGATAAATTGCTACGCTCCACGAACGACGTTGAGATGTAGTCAGGGTCGGGATTCCCGGCAAGCACTCCGGTGCGGCATCCGATGCAGGTTGCAGGACTGTAGCGGGATTCGGGATTCTCATTCGATGCACCGTAGATTTTGACCAGCATCGCGTAATCAATATCCGCGCCAAACGCTCCTTCCACAGCGTCTGCATACACGCGATGGCCGTCTGTGGTGAGTTGGATCCGATTGCTGATCCGCGATGCAACGTCCTGCATGAAGGCTTTCGCGGTATCCGCTCCGCGATCTCCGATTGTGTACGAGATGACCAGCTTTGTGTCGGCGTCAATCGCTTTCCATGTCCAAACGCTTCCAAGGCCGCTCTGCACCTGTTCTACCGTAAGGTTCTTATCCTTCCCATACACGAAGCTCCAAATCTCGTCGGCTTGGACGCGCCGCACGCGGAGATTGCGGACGTGGGCATTATGATAAGCTGCGCACGAGCACCCTATATCTTTGAGGAGTTTCAGTACGGTATGCTTGGAGACTCCCGTCATTCGGCAAGTTGCGTTGATGGAGGTGCCCTCTACGAGAGCAGTTACGACTTGCGCCCGTTTTGTTGTCGCTAGTATGTTCATATAGTCTTTTGTTTCCGTGACTTACAAAATATATATCAAAATTGATGTATAAGCAAGATATATTTTTATTGATGTAGATATTTTTTGTGCTATTATGTCTTTTGAGCCTTGGAATTGGCGATTCTTTGGGCTGAAGTGGTTGACTGAGAACACGCCTGTTCAGGATTGGTTTGATCTCCTACCCGATGATGCCAAGGATCAGGCGCGAGATACTTTCGGATACCTACAACACCTCCCCATTGCGTGCTGGAAGAAACCACAATTTGATCCCCTTAAGGGGGAGGAAGTAAGCGAGGTACGCTTTGAAACTGCCACGCATTTTTTCAGAGTCTACGGCTATTACGGCCCAAGCGCACTTGGGCGGCAGGTCTACACCCTGCTTCTTGGGCATGACAAACAAGCTAGAAACGACAAAGCAGGAAAACGAGAAGCAACAAAACGTAAACGGTCAATCGACCGTGGAGATGCACAAACCCACAAATTTGAATTCTATAGAGCAACTTCTCAGCAGGCTCGAAAAGAGTCCCGAGGCTCGGGTTAGTTTTGTAGCTTCTCATGTCGACAAAGGGATTGCCTTTCAAATACGCGCTCTCCGTGATAGACAGGGTTTAAGCCAGGAGAAATTGGCGGAAATGGTGGGAATGAATCAAAACGCCATTTCACGGCTTGAATCACCAGAGCGTGGCCACCCCACAATCACTACGCTCAAACGACTGGCTGAAGCTTTCGACGTAGCTTTGATGGTCCACTTCGTACCTTTCAGCCAACACTTAAAGTGGGTAAGCGGAACACCTTTTCTCGATCTAGGATTGTCCACCACTTCGCTTGCCCCGCCGAGTTTTCAAGAAGAGTCGGAGCAGGGAATTTTAGATAGCTTGCTGACAGAGACCGTAGAATATTCAGGTCCAGCTAATCATTCCACGAAAGACTTGAGCGCCACTGTGCTTACTTTTCCGAAGGATACAGCGGCAACAGAAGCGAAAGCAGCCGTCGCCCCGCCAAGTTCGACACAAGCCATTGGCATGGCTATGGGACTGTGAGAAAAATTTATGGACGCTGAAGCAACTCCAAAACCGCAGAAGCAAATTGAGTACCGCACTCCACAAGAGGGAATGTTGCGGGTTTACTGCAACAACTTCGCAATGGCTACCACTAGCTTTGATGTTCGACTGGTATTCGGAGAGGTTGCTGAAATCAAGGACGATAAGGTCATCGTGGATCAAAATGTTCAGGTGACGATGACTTGGCTTGAAGCGAAGATCCTCGCCGACTTTCTACAAGCGAACGTTAAGGCGCACGAGGAAATTAACGGCGGTGCCATGAAACTGCCGAAGAATCCCGAGCAAGTCATCGTGCCAAATACTTTTGGATCTTAGGTGGTCTAGCTATCCTCGGTAGCTTCTCTCACAACCCGTAGCGCGTTCTGGCTTTCGTCCAGCTCGTCGATGTACGTGAGTGTCACCCACGGAATGCCTCTTTCCACCAAATCCAGTTTGGCAGAACCCTTCAGTGGGCTAAGATCAACCACGTCGGGATTGCGATGTACGGCCACGACGACGAAGCTTGAATTTCGAGGCGAGGATAGCACCCTGTCGCCGACCTTGGGGATGCGCTTTAGATTTGCCATGGGGACAGTTTCCCACAGGTCGGATTCCATTGCTAGCCCTGTGGATTTCAAACTGCACCACTACCCAAATTTCGTTCCTCTTCTCCACAGAGTATTCACAGGTGCTCGAAGACCTGGGCGACCATAAGGAATGTGCGCAGGAATCAGATAGGCATTTCGACGCCAGCGGAAGATACGCTAATTCGTCAATTTATGAGCAACCGCTCGTGCTGCCGCATTCCATGCAGCGATAGCAGGATCCGTTTCTCAACATCAGTGAGCCGCAGAATTGACAGGCGGGTGCATCCCCCAGCTCTGCGACCTGCCCCAAGCCTTCGACCACACTGGTCACCTCACGCTGCGGTTGAGCTGGCCTCCGCAATTCAAACAGAAGTCCCTGCTCGCCTTTCAGGAAGCGCAGTTCGAGCCATCGGAATAGATAATCAGTTAGAGACTTGGCATAACCAATTTTCGGATTGCCCGACCACCCGCTCGGCTCAAACCGTGTGTGGCTGAATTTGTCGCACAGGACCCGCAACGGGACGCCATACTGCAGCGCCAGCGACACTGCGGTTGCGAAAGAATCCATGAGCCCGGAAACCGTCGAGCCTTCCTTCGCCATCCTGATGAACAGTTCGCCTGGCAGACCATCCTGGTACAAGCCGACTGTGACATAGCCTTCCTGCCCGCCCACAGAAAAGTGATGGGTCAAGCTGTGGCGCTCGTCCGGCAGACGTCGCCTCACAGCCGCCGGGCCATTCGTGTCCACGGCGCGCTCACCGTTTGTATCTCCTGACCCGCTGCTCCCTGCTTCCTCGCTGGCGTTCGGGGAGTGTTCTTCGTTTCGCCTGATGATTGAGATTTCATTTGCTGCCGACATCGCGCAGCTCACCTTCCTGTCCGCCGCCTTCTTCAGAAACGCCTCCCGACTGAGACTCTGCATTCGCGGTCTCATCGTCTGCATCCTGCTTCTTATAAGTTCCTCTCACCGACAGCAGTTCTGCGTGGCTTGGCGGAAACACGTAGTTCTGGACGAACCACAGTGCGTCATAGGAAAGACGCCGGCTGGCGACGGCGCGCCCGTGCTCTTTCACGAACTCGCAGAAATCATCGGGATGGATAATATTGGCTTTCGTTCCGACGCTGGTGACGGAGCGCGACTTGAGCCAACCCAGGTCGATCCATTTTTGTATTTCGTCGGGGCGGGTGTGCAATGCGCGAGAGAGTGAGAACTTGGTGAACCATTCTCGTCCTGTTTTGCCGCCGATGCCCAGCCGGTTCAGCATCGAGCGCACGGACCCCGAGGGCCGCCGTAGGACCTTCGCGGCCTCTTCTACCGGCATGGTGACAATCAGATCAAGTAGGCGCTGTTGCTCAGGCTTTGTCCATTCGCGATACGCCCGTTTTTGATTGACGCCCAACTCGCAAAGGAACCGCAGACAGGCGTCTCGCGGGTTTCCGGAAATCGCGGCCAGCTTTGTGACCAGCATTCGCCGGCCGGTCTCGTTGTGCTCCTGGCTTCTGCTAATTTGCTCTTTGTATTCCCTGACCAGTTCTCTTGCTTCTTTCGGCCAGCGGAACATACGGCGCTTACGGACACTGTCGGCTTCGCCCATACTGCTGCCTTCCGGGGGCTGGGTCCTGATGGCAGTTAACGTCCCAGGTCTGACTACACGTACTCGTCTCTACGCCTCCGGAATACCTCCTCTCCTGCTGCAAAAGCGCATGGGCCGATTTGCTTCGGAACATGCTGCGCTACGAAGTTGGCGGATCGATCTGGTCCACATCTGGGCCAAGTGGTAGCGCGCAGGGTATATCCACAGCCGAGCTGATTTTCAACATTTTTTTTGCTGCAGGAAATCGTGCAGGGCGACTTTAGGTGCAAAAATCGGCCCGTGCGGCCGGGTCTCAGCCGACAGCCCGAAACGCGCTGAGCGCCAAACACTTGACGCAGGGGTCGGTGCAATAATCGGGCAATATGGGCCGAATGCGCTATGGATAGGGGGACTCGGGCTGAGGAGAAGAGATGTTTTCCTGCAAAGAAAGTGACATTCTCTCCGCAACGAAATGTTTCGAAGTGGGTTTAACTGGGAAAAGCAGTACCGGAACTGCGCGCGCAGATCAGCAGACTGAACCAGCGCCAGTTGGCTGAGCAGTTTGTTATGCCAGCCATCCCCGATCGCACGTCCCGACCGAATAAGCTTATACTGTCGCCCTCGTCTGAGCGCGTCATCTTCGTACGACCTCTTTGCTCACCGCACAGCTTCGGCGCTATGCGAAGAGATTTCATCGTTCGCAGTTCGCCAACCGGAGTATGTCGAACGCTGGCCGCAATCTTTCTCATGAGAGTCGAATCATGCTTGCCGCGCGTAGCAGAGGATTTGATTGGAGGGAAGTTGCCAAGGTACTTCGCATCAGCCGAGATGCGGCCTCGGCAACTTTCTGGCGGGAAATCAAACGACCGAGGTCGAAGGGGATCGAGATCCAGCCTCCTGCGACTGGCGGCCAGAATGAGACTGAGCCGGATACCCTGAAGCCTGGCAGGCCAAGAGCAGTTCGCTAAACGCCGAAAGGGATCGTCTTTCAGCGCGATTCATAGTTCAGCGACGGCATCAGAAGCACAAGAAAAATCGTGACGATATATTCCGGCGCGAAGTTCGCCGTGCGAGCCATCTCCGAGGGTTTGCGCCAGGAGGCTGGCGTAAGCTGCGGGTGACGATCATTTCGCCGGGCCGGCGACTGTAATTCTCCGCGAGTCATTGTAGCGGACGCGCAAACGACAACTGGTGGCCGTCTGGATCGGGCATGTGGAAATAGCGTGCTCCCCAAGAAGCGTCGTGCGGAATTTCCGGGTCGAACCCCCTTTCGTTCAGATAAGTCCATAACCCGTCCACGTC
>JBAVZU010000390.1:0-8310 GCA_049588915.1 Candidatus Sulfotelmatobacter sp. | reverse complement strand
ACAGCGGCGGCCTTGCCATAACTTTCAACGCTGGTTGCCGGAATGCCGAGAGCCGCAACCGCGCGCAGCGTGAGCAGTTCGCCCAGTTCTTCGCCGATCGTCATCAACTCCGCCAAATCCTCCACGTACTTTCCCGCGCACGGATTTTCAATAACGGCAACTGCAGCGGCTCGGCGAGTTGGAGGATCGATGTTCCGTCCCATCTCCGTCCGCGTCTCTTCCACGAACGTTACGATCTTGCGAATCTTCGCCGTGGTAGGAACGTTCATCGCAGTCCGTCCTCTCCCTTGATCTCCGAGGCTCTCAGTCCGCCGACGCGAGCGTGGACGCGCGGACCCGTCGTCATCACCAGGGCCAGCAAGATCTCGTTCGCCCGCGGAGCATCTGCCAGCCCAACTTCCAGGGCATCAAAATGGCTGCGCACGTACGAAGCATTGATATGTGTGATGGGAACATCGAGCCGAGTGCCAGGGCCGCCGACTTTTTTCGTCGAGGCCACAATCGCCTTCGCGTCGCCGAGAATTTCGCGCATGGCATACCCGCCGGGCACATGCCATAGCGCACCGTGCTCAAGCTCGCCCGCCGCGCCGACGATCGCTCCTTTGCCATAGCCTTCGACAACTTTTGCATCTCCGCCGAGAGCCGCAACAAGAGCACGCGCCATTTCGAGGCCGAGGGGTTTCAGATCATCCATGAAGCCGGCAATCTCTTCTACATACTTGCCGGCGAACGGATTGTGGATAACGGCCAGCGCGGCTGCGCGGCGCAATGGCACGGACGAGACCGGGCCGCCCTCATGGAAGATTTCCTCGACCGCGGTGAACCTTTTTCGAACCTGGACCTCAGGCATGGAATAATCTCCTGCGCTGCGTACTTCCAGTGATGCACATCTCCCGTGTCTTCCGCGTTAGTCCTCGGCAATAGTTCTCGACGCTCTCCGCGTCTGCCTTAATTGCCCAAAAGCCAACATCGCAGAGTCAACAGAGAACTGCCGCGGAGGGCGCTGCGGTTCGCTCCTTCGTTGAAAAGTTGAAGTCAATCACTCTGGTTACGCCCCGCAAGTGTAGCGCTACGGCACGAATCAGTCCCTCGGCGAGGAGCGAATCCGCTGCACTGACGCCCGAATCAAGCGCGGTGATAATGTCGCCTCGCGAAAGTTCGCCGACCTCGGTGGTCACAAGCCTTTCACCCAGGTCACTATCCGGCGCGAGCTTGCTCGCAGGAACACGCATCACGCTTGGATGATCAGGCAGGTCCACGGCATTAGCGATAATGGTTGCGGCCGCGTCTGCCATAGCGGCACGGTCAGCAAGAACCGTGACCGCATCAGCAATGCCGAGCGAGAAACTGCGACCGCGCCACCCGCTGGTCGCGATGCCTCGCACCGGCTGTGTCGCGCGCAATTCAACTTTGCCGAACAGTGACGGACGATCCGGCCGCTCTACCATGCCAACGACAAAATGCTCTCCCGTCGCCAGATGCAATGCAATGTCCCCTCCGTTGTTAACATAGGCCCGGGCAAGCGTTGCTGCACAAGTCATGGTCCCTAGAATTTCTTCCGCAACAGCGCCCGCCACTGCCGCCATCGGCGTAATGGAAGTACGTTCACTGTATGGCAAAACTGCGTCCACCATGCGTCTTGCAATAACGCCCACAGGCCCCGTGCCACCGATTCTTGCCGGGTGCCGCAGCAATGAAAGCTCGCCGCAGAGCTCGTCCAACACCGCGACAAAGCGTTCCGCCGCCGCTTGATACGCAACGTTAACTTCATCAGCAGCGCCGAACGCCTCGACGATCAGATCGATCGGCCCGTCGTGCATGTGCAAACGGCAACCGTCCGCCAAGAGTCTTATCTGCGCTCGCGGCCTCACAGATCAGACCCTGGCGTTTTCGCCTTGGAGAGCGGCCACGGATTCTCTGGATTGGCGGAAACATGGCGGCGCCCCGCTTGAAGGACAGAGTCAAGCGAACGAACGTGGTCCATATAGCCGCCGAGCGCTTCATAGTCATTCAACTTAAGCGTGAATTCGATCGGAGCCACTAGCGCCGGGGTGGGCACATAGCCGAACGCACTCTCGGGCATGCGCGTCACATCAACCATGAAGGTAATGCCACCGCCCGGCCACACGTAAACCGGCGCGCCGCCGCAAGTGACGCGGGTAAGCGCATCGCGCACCGAATGCGTAAGCCTCACCGGATTCTCCGTCACGCCCGCCCTTAAGGAACCTCCGGCTCCGCCCATGAACAGAACGCTGCATAGCGCGGGCTCACAATTCTCTTTGATTCGCGCGACCGATTCGCTGAGCTCCGCGGGCAACTCCCTTTCCACCGGGCGCAGTGCGTCGTCCAGTTCGAAATAGGCATAGTGTTCGCCCGTTGTGCTCACCATAAGCAGCCGCAGTTTCGGCCACGCAATCTCCGGATCGAACTCTTTCAAAATGGATAGAGGATCTTCAATGTCCGTGCCGCCCCATTTCGTTCCCGGTTCGGCCACCCGGAAGTAACGTCCGGGAGTGGAGCGGCGTCCCTTCATCTCGATCCCGGTTTCTGGAATACCAAGTAACTTGCCAGCCTGATGCTGCGAGAGCACCCCGGTGATATGGTCATCGACCACAACCACCTCATCGACCTTGCCGTGCCATTGCTTGGCAAACATGCCGATGGTGGCCGAGCCGCATCCCACGCGCATCCGCTCTTCATGAATTCCGTCGACCACCGGTGGCTTTCCCGCCTCCACAATTACAGTGGCGCCTTGGTCAATCGCGAGTTCCACCGGCTTGCGTTCGCAAAGATTAAGCAGCGTTTCGCACGTCACCACGCCCTCTTTGCGACTGCCTCCGGTGAGATGTCGAACACCGCCCAGTGAGAGCATCTGCGAACCGTACTCGCTGGTAGTGACGTGGCCAACCGGCTCGCCTTTCGCCCGCACCAAATTCGTCTCTGGACCCAGGTATCGATCGGTGTCGATCTTCAACTTGACGCCGCAATAGCTGAAGATGCCCTCGGTCACGACCGTAACCATATCCACACCTTGCACCGCGGACGAAATTATGAATGGCGCGGGCTTATAGTCGGGATATGTCGTGCCCGCACCGATGGCAGTAATGAAAGTGTCCGGGCCACACACGATGTTCCCATCCCACTCGCGGTTGCGATCAAGGAAAGGAACCACCGAATCGCCGCGTGACAGGGCACGATCAAGAACCACATGCGGATCAATTCTTATTAGTTGCCCACTGTCATTCGCATAGCGGTCGCATGCCCCGGTTCGTCCGGGCTTGATGTAACAGAGCACCGGGCAGGCATCGCAGCGGATGGCGTCATCGTCAGCCACGGGGAACTCCAGTGTGGTTGCGTGAGGCGCCGGCAACGATGGCTTCGCGAATGCGATCCGGCGTAGCTGGAATCCGCCGCATACGAACGCCGGTGGCATGGTGAATCGCATTCAGGATTGCCGGTGCAGTTGGGATTACAGCTTGTTCACCGATGCCCTTTGCCCCGAACGGCCCGATCGAAGAAGGATCTTCAATCAGGATCGATTCGACTGGCGGAATGTCCCCCGCCGAAGGAATCAGATAGTCGTGCAGGTTTTCGCCTTTACCTGGAAAGAATTCTTCCATCAGCGCCATGCCCAGACCCTGTGCGACTCCGCCTTCGATCTGTCCTTCAATCAACGTTGGATTGATAGCGCGGCCAACATCGTGCGCTGCGACGATCTTCAAAACGCGCACCGTCCCTAATTCCACGTCGACAGCTACTTCGGCGATGTGCGCGCCGAATCCGTATACCGCATACGGAATGCCCTGACCGTTTTCATCGAGCTTGCTGGTCGGTGGATCGAAAGTCTGCTCTGCGGTTAGGACGTAACCGTACCGATCAAGCGGCAAGTCTTGCAAGGAAACTCTGCGCCGTATCTCGCCCTGGCGGACTTCGAGAATGGCGTGGCCAAAATCGATCGTAGCACTATCATTCTCTTTATGATCTCCACGCGAAAGTGCCAGTCGCAGGATACCGCTCCGCAACTCTTTCCCCGCCGCATACGCAGCTTTGCCGGTGACGAATGTCTGGCGAGAGGCGGAGGTCTTGCCGCAATCGGGTGTGATTGAAGTATCTCCGGAGATCAAATCAAAGCAATCGGTTGACGCACCTAAAGCATCGGCGCAAATTTGCGTCACAATGGTATTCGAGCCCTGGCCGATATCGACCGCTCCCTGGTGCAGCGCAATTCTGCCATCACATTTCAGTCCGATGCGCACGGTGGAAGGATTAGGAAGCGAAGTGTTTCCACATCCATACCACATTCCCGCGACGCCAACGCCTTGGCGAATTGGCCCGGCACTGTTCGCATTGAATTCCTCAGCCTTGGCACGCGCTTCTTTCCAGCGCGGACGCAACGCCTCGAAGCAAGCGCGGATCCCGACGCCTTCTCCCATGATCTGTCCGGTGACAGTTGGAGTCTCATCGTCGAGCGCATTCAAGATGCGGAACTCCAGCGGATCGATGCCCAGGCGAATCGCAAGATCGTCATAAAGTTGCTCTTGCGCAATCGCCATCTGCGGCACTCCAAAGCCGCGAAAAGCTCCTGCTGGAACCAGGTTGGTGTGAATCGCGCGCGTTACCGCCCGATAATGCGGAACCAAATACGGTCCGGAAGCATGCACTGGAACCCTCGCGGCAACCGTGGGGCCCCACGACGAATATGCGCCGGTGTTAAAGTCAGCGGCAAAATCCAGCGCGAGAAGTTTCCCGTCTTTCCTGGCTCCAGCGCGGCAACGTATGCGAGCGGGATGGCGCTTGGTGGTGCACTGGATCGACTCGATGCGGGAATACACCATGCGTACAGGCCGCCCCAGCCGCCATGCAGCGAGTGCCAGAAACGGCTGAACCGATAAATCAAGCTTGGTTCCGAAGCCGCCCCCGACGGCTGTCGGAATAATTCGCACCGAATCAGCCGGGATTCCCAGAAGCTTCGCGATGTCCGCACGATCCATGTAGGGCGATTGTGTGCAGGCTTGGATTTCGATTTGATCGCCGACGCGCCTTGCGAAACCCGCCTCTGGCTCGATGCAAGCGTGCTCGACAAAACCAGTTTCGAATTCCCCTTCCACGACCACGTCTGATTCTGCGAAGCCTTGATCCAAATTTCCACGCGCAACGCGGCCGCCCGTCAGAATATTATGCGGCCGATGAGGATGGATCATCGGAGCGCGCTCCGCGAGCGCTTCATCGATCGTTCGCAGCGCCGGCAACTCTTCCCAGGTGACCGGGAAAGTCTGTGGGTCAAGACTTTCAATCGCCTCGGCTTCCCCCACAATCGCAGCCACAGCTTCTCCGCGAAAACGGGCGCCGTTTTCTTCATGGGCGAATATAGGTTGATCGGCGAAGCGCGCAATCACGCCATAGCAATCTTCCCCGGGAACATCCTTGGACGTAAGCACGGCCTCTACTCCGGGATGCAATGCCGCAAATGTTTTCAGATCTCCGAAGCGAAACTCGGCCCGATCATAAGGACACCGAATGACACGAAGAGTAAGCGCTCCCTCTGGAATCTGGTCCGCACCGTAGATTTCGGTGCCGTCAACTTTGTGTTTTCCATCCACTCGAACCAGACGTTGACCAACGGACATGCCAGCCAGTGGAGATGCAACTTCGCCACTTTGCGAGGAAACACCGCGAATTGCCGTATCGAGAATTGCATCGATGATCTTTCGATATCCCGTGCAACGGCAGAGTACCCCGCCGATCGCATCCATCACATCCTCTTTTGAGGGCGAATCTTTTCTCTCGAGCAGCGCCGTGGCCGCCACCAGCATACCCGGCGTGCAGGCCCCACATTGCGCGGCTCCGTGGCGAAGAAATGATTTTTGCAAGCGATCGAATAGTGGCGCCCTCGATTTGAGGCCTTCGACGGTGGTAATCGTGCAATTTTCAACCTGGCCAACAGCGACCAGACAGGAACATACCGGCTCCCCGTCCAGCAATACCGTGCATGCACCGCAATCGCCGGCATCGCAACCAACCTTGGTTCCGGTCAATCCAAGCTGTTCGCGTAGAACTCGGGAAAGTCTTTGAGCGGGAGAAGCGGCCACTGACACTTCTCCGCAATTCACCGTAAACTTGAGCTCGCACGCGGTAGCGGACCGGGACACAGTGGTCGCCATTCATGCGCTCCTTGCACATTCATCGAGCCCGCGCTGGACCAACCGCAGAGCTGCGCCCCGGCGGTACGCTGCGGTCGCGCGAACATCATCGATTGGCGATAAGCTCTTCAGGTGGTCCGCGGTAACGAGCGATCCCAAACTTTCAGCCGGCTCGCCCACGAGCACGCGCTCCAGTTCGGTAAGCCGCCGCGCCACCGCTGAACACGAACCCACGCTAACGCGGGCGTCGCGCACCATTCCGATTGCATCTTTCTCAATCACAATGGCAACCATCACAATGGAAATCACCAGATAACGGCGCGCTCCCAGCTTAAGAAACATTGACGCTGCATTCTCGACAGTTCTCGGAACAAATATTTGAGAGAGAATTTCGCCGCGCTGGCGCAGCGTCTTTCGATTCCCCACAATAAAATCGGCAACAGCTATGCGCCGCGTGCCGGCATGCGAAACGAGTTCCACTTCAGCATCAAGCGCCAGAAGATTCGGAACGCTATCCGCAGCCGGAGACGCATTGCAAAGGTTCCCGGCGATGGTTCCGCGATTCTGAATCTGAATCCCGCCAATCTCCCCCGCCGCAGCTTTCAAACCATCGAAGCATCTTGGCAATCGAGCTCTCACCAAGTGTGTCCAGGTGGTTAGTCCGCCGATCCGAATGTAGTTCGCATCGCAGACCACACCTTTCAGTTCCCTGAGTGCTGAAATGTCGACCACGGGCCCGCGAACCGGCCTCTCCCCGAGGGCGGGAAAGAAATCGGTGCCGCCCGCCAGGATTTGTCCGCCGGAGTCGGCAAGCACGGTCACCGCTTCGCTGAGCGTATGGGGCCTGAAGTACAGGGAGAACCCTCGCAGATGAAAACTCGAATCTTTGGCAGTGACAAATTCTTCTACAAATGGCCAGGTTTGTACAGTCTTGAACTCCGAGGAGCAGCGGGAGAGACGAAAACAGCTCGATCCCGACTAAGCCGAGCGGTCGCGCGGCGCCTTCGGACGGGGAAGAGAACCGCCCAAGGTTAATTCGCAAAGGCCTTCGACAAATTTGGGGGTCAGGCTATCGTGCTGGATGAGGAATCGCATATAGATTGGCCCGTATAGCGAATCCAGAAGGAGGTCCATATCTATATCCTTGCGCAACTGGCCTCGCTTGATTGCGCGGCGCAGCGTGGCATAGGCTTCCTGGCGCCGTGGCATGAGAAAGCGCTCCCGAAAAGCTGCTATGAGACTTCGGTCGCTTTGCCCCGCTCCCAGCATAGCCGAGACAATGCGTCCGCGCCGGCTGCGGAAAATCTTTACCAGCTGGCGCATTTGCCGGCTCATGTCGTCTCGAACGGAACCCGTATCGGAAAAATGAAGTTTTCGAGTGGTGCTGCTGGCAAAAGCGTCTGCGATGAGCGCTGCTTTGTCAGGCCACCAGCGATAAACCGTGGCTTTACCGACCCCAGCGTGGGCCGCCACCGCTTCAATCGTCAACTCCGAGAAGCCCTTTTTGGCCAGAAGCTTTAGCGTGCTGCGCAGGATGGCTGATCGCGCTTCTTCACTTCGAGGCCTTCCTGGAAGACGCTTGGGCCCGGCTCCGTTGCCATTGCCGTGACCCTCCAATTTCAAGCGCATAATGCTACCCTATCATAGAATCAGCGCTAGGTTTTAGAATCCAATACGGATAGTATCGAATCTAAACCAAAATCTGCGGATTGGCTGGGCATCCGCGTGGGCAAGCCCTATTTGAGTTATCTGAGTTCGGACGGTGCGAACCGATGTGGATTGTAGCGTTAGCTTTAAGGCGTCCTTATACATTCATCGTGATGGCGCTCGTCATCATCATTCTGACGCCGATCACGATTCTTCGGACACCCACCGATATCTTCCCCAGCATCGATATTCCCGTGGTTTCGGTTGTATGGTTCTACACCGGCATGTCACCGCAGGACATGGCCGACCGCATTGTGGCCAACTCCGAGCGCGGCATCACCACCACCGTTAATGACATTGAACACATGGAGTCTCAATCCGTGTATGGATTGGGCATCATTAAAGTTTTCTTCCGCCCAGGCACGAACGTGCAGGGAGCAATCGCGCAAATCACAGCCATTGCTCAAACCAGCGTCCGCAGCTTGCCTCCGGGAACCACACCGCCGTTGATCATTTCCTATAG
>JBAVZU010000389.1:0-18473 GCA_049588915.1 Candidatus Sulfotelmatobacter sp. | reverse complement strand
AGCAGCTTCTGCCAATTTGCAACCTGACGATGTTCGAGCAGCAGCTTGAGTGCGATGTTTTCAAGAAACAGGTATTCGGTCGCACGAAGAACAGCAGAGAGGCGCTTCTTCTCTTCTTTTGTCATGGGGGCGAAAACAGTCTAACGCAGTAGCACCCTCCAATCGGCCTCCACACTGTTGTTAAATCGCCGTTTCACTCATTGGGGTAAAATCCGACAGAAGCAGTTTGCGTAAGGTCCCTCGACTCCACACCCACATACTAGGCCAACTCATGGATTGGGCACTTCATCGGCAGCAAGTGCGCTTCGATATTCGCGCAGAACGCGCCGAATGTGAGTATCTATTCAAGCATCCGGCGAGAGTCCTTCAGGACCGACTTGCGCGGCTCGGTGGTGCGACCGGACAAAGGAAATTCCTATTGCCGAGTGGGAGAGAGTTTACCGAAAAGAAGCACAGGAGCGGAGACTGCTGCATCAGGCAAAAGTTCTAGGCTGGGGAAAAGAGAAAAGATATTACTACGCTCATGAGCTATGGTGAGGTCATCTGTCGCTTGTTGTAACATTATTTCAACAGTTGAGCGAAGGAGTCCCACGTTTGTTCTTTCGAGCGCGCAGGAAGGAGATAAGCAATATTACTCCCCCAATCAGGCACCCCAGAATCGCCCAGCCGAACGTAATCAACTCAAGGAAAATAAAGCCCTCATACACGGATTCGTCAACACCGATTCGGAGTTTTGGGTTCGCGATGGACAATTCCGAGCCATCCTGCAATACGCTTAAGTCGATTGTGTAGTGGTGTCCCCGCTTGCCGTCCAACCACGCAAATTGATTCGCCACTGTAGCATCCGTGAACACTCCGCCGACGCTTGAGTCGGAAGAACCAGCTTTCACAGTCTTTCCATCCTCTGTCAGTACCCAATCGAAGCGGAGAACCGGTGGAATGTTCTTGCACTGTCCCTCGGGAATGTAATCGCGGATACCCAATAGACACTGAAGGGTTGCGTGCGGCAGCTTACGTTCAGCCTCGATCTCCAGCCTGTAAGTGCCGGTGAAATTCACGGCGAATGTTTCTCGTGTATGTCCGACAGAGAGTGAAATCGGCTTCTCGACGGGTACTGTGTTGAGGGTTGAACGCCAGATCGCGAATAGGACAGTAAGACCGACCTTGGCGGCACGGGGCAGATGCACCATTCGATAAGTTTATTCACGTTGTCGCGAGGAGACGCTCCCAATAGCTGCGGAGCGCAAACGAGATAAGACGCATCCGCGCCTTATCTCGTATCTCGCTAGACCGGATCGTTCAAACCGAATCGCGTATCTCGAATCGCGTAACTCGGATTACGCTCTAGTGGCGCCCGCCGCCGTGACCACCAGCATGGCCACCACCCCGGTATCCGGGGAGCGCGTGCTCACCCTTCGCGTCATGGCCGGCTTCGCCTACGTTGCCTCGCCCATCTCGCGCCTCATTTCCCTGGAAATGGTAGAAGCGCTGCGCCCCGCGATCCGGCAACGGTCCAGCGTAACCGTGATGAGGATCAAACCGGTTATCGACATGTCCGTAAAAGCCGTGAGGGCCGTGAAACCACGGGCCTGCTCCGAGAAACACTCCGCCAACAAACCAATCAGGCCCGTAGTAGCCGTACGGAGCACAGTCATAGGGGGCATAGTCGAAGTACCCGTAAGGACACACGGGAGCCGGTCCGATATTTACGTCAATGCCAACCTGAGCTTGCGCCACGGGTGCAGAGCAGAAAAGGCCGGCTACGAGAACTGCGAAAGCAAGCGCGATGATTTTGAGCATGATTCTCCTTGATTCGTTCAGAGTTTCAACCTGGACAGCTGAGGGGCAGAATAATACCGAGGATCGATAACGGGCAAACAGGAAGTTGACGGTCAATTGCCCTCTAAAAAGAAACGGGGCAGCTCACGCCGCCCCGCCTGGCTAAATGCCAACTGCTGAGTGTCCTAAGTTCCCTCGCTCCACCCCGCTAAATACTCCTCCTGCTCCGGCGTCAGCCGATCAATCTTGATCCCCATCGATTCCAGCTTCAGCTTGGCCACGCGCTTGTCGAGTTCGTCGGGAACTTTGTAGACGCGCTTTTCGAGAGACTTGTAATTTTTCACCATGTACTCGACGGAGAGCGCCTGGTCGGCGAAGCTCATATCCATCACCGACGCGGGATGCCCCTCCGCCGACGCCAGATTGATCAGACGGCCTTCGCCCAGCAGATTGATCTTGCGTCCGTCTTTCAACGAGTATTCGTCGACAAACGTCCGCGTTGTCCGCTTCGACGACGACATTTTTTCGAGGGCGGGAATGTCGATCTCCACGTTAAAGTGTCCGGAATTAGAAATGATCGCGCCATCTTTCATCAGCTCGAAGTGATCCTTAGTCAGCACGCTCTTGTTGCCGGTGACCGTGCAGAACACGTCGCCGATCTTGGCGGCTTCGGCCATCGACATCACGCGGAAGCCATCCATCACTGCCTCGAGCGCCTTCGTCGGATCGACTTCAGTTACGATCACTTCCGCGCCTGCGCCGCGCGCCCGGCTCGCCAGTCCGCGTCCGCACCAGCCATAACCGGCGACAACGAATTTCGATCCAGCCAGTAAGAAATTCGTGGCGCGAATAATTCCATCTATCGTCGACTGACCCGTGCCATACCGGTTATCAAAAAGATGCTTGGTATCGGCATCATTCACCGCGACGATGGGAAACTTCAGCACGCCTTCCTTCGCCATCGCCCGCAGCCGGATCACTCCCGTCGTCGTCTCTTCCGTTCCGCCAATCACGCCTTCCAGATTGTCCTTGCGCTTGGTATGGAGAATCGTGACCAAGTCTGCTCCATCGTCCATCGTGATGTGCGGCTTGTGATCGATCGCCGCCATGATGTGCTGATAATAAGTATCGTTGTCCTCGCCCTTGATGGCGAAGACTGCAATGCCCTGGTCGCGCACCAGGCTGGCCGAAACATCGTCCTGCGTCGAAAGCGGATTCGACGCGCATAGCACCACGTCCGCTCCACCGTCACGCAGGCAGATGGCCAGATTCGCCGTTTCGGCCGTAACGTGCAGGCAAGCCGAGATGCGAATCCCCTTCAGCGGCTGGTTCTTGATGAATTCCTTGCGGATAATCTGCAGCACCTTCATGGACTGGTTCGCCCACTCGATGCGCTTCTTGCCCAGTTCGGCCAGTTCCAGGCTCTTAATATCGGAGTTGATTTGTGCTGCTGTCGACATACGCCTCCTGTGGCGCGTTCATTTCGGAAAGTTAAGTTTGTTAAAGAAGATAGTCGATACAAGTGCTCTGTCAGAATACACGAATCGAACCTGGCTTCGGCATCTTGAAAATACTCTTAGGGGAATAACACTTCCGGCTCACGTGTCTGCTGATGTGGCGCGGGCGCCCTCGCCCGCAATGCATAAACCACCAAAACACGACGCGCGATCAGGCTGACTACTTCCGCGCCCCCGCCGTCTCCCGCGAGCCCACGTCACTAGCCAACTTCGCAGCTTTATCGGTCTTTTCCCAAGTGAAGTCGGGATCGTTGCGTCCGAAGTGGCCATACGCCGCCGTCTTCTTGTAAATCGGCCGGCGCAAATCCAGAGACTCGATAATCCCCCGCGGAGTCAGCTTGAAATTCGCGCGAATCAGATCCGGAATCACTTCCGGATTTACTTTCTCTGTTCCAAAGGTTTCCACCCGCACGCTCACGGGGTCGGCCACGCCAATGGCGTAAGCCAGCTGCACTTCGCAGCGATCCGCCAGCTTCGCCGCAACAATATTCTTGGCAATGTGCCGCGCCATGTAAGCGGCTGAACGGTCCACCTTCGTCGGATCCTTTCCGCTAAAAGCTCCTCCGCCGTGACGACCCATTCCGCCATAAGTATCTACGATAATCTTCCGGCCCGTCAGTCCGGTGTCTCCCATCGGTCCACCGATCACGAAACGGCCTGTGGGATTAATGTGATACTTCGTATCCGCATCCAGTAAATGCGCCGGGATCACCGCCTGGATCACATGCTTCAAAATTCCCGCGCGCAATTCATCATTGGTAACTGTCTCGGCATGCTGCGTGGAAATCACGACCGCATCCACGCGGATAACGTTTCCCTTCGCATCATATTCGACCGTAACCTGCGACTTCCCATCCGGCCGCAGAAACGGCAGTGTCCCATTTTTCCGCACTTGCGACAATCGCATGGTCAGCTTGTGGGCCAGCGAAATCGGCGTCGGCATTAACTCTTCATTCTCATTGCAAGCATAGCCAAACATCATTCCCTGATCGCCGGCGCCGCCGGTGTCGACGCCCATGGCGATGTCGCCGGATTGTTTGTTGATGCTGGAGATGACGGCGCAAGTGTTGCAATCGAAGCCGTGGAGGGCGTTGTCGTATCCGATGGCCTGCACGGTGCCGCGGACTACGTTTTGAAAATCGACGTAGGCCTTGGTGGTGATCTCTCCGGCGATGACGACGAGGCCGGTGGCGGTAAGAGTTTCGCAAGCGACGCGGCTCGATGTATCGTCGGCGAGACAGGCGTCGAGAATGGCGTCAGAAATCTGATCGGCGATCTTATCGGGGTGACCTTCGGTGACGGATTCAGACGTGAATAGGATGCGATTTTTAGTGGATGCGGCCAAGATTTGTTCTCCTTAGAAAGCTGCTTCGGTACTGAATTGTGGCGAGAGCCGCGGACCCTTCGGCGAGCTTGGCTCGCTCAGGGGCAATGATGCGCGGTCGCAACGATGATGACGGATGATCAAAAAAGAAGTCCGTAAAAAGGCTACCAGAGTGCTCGCCCACGCGCAATGAGATTTCCCTTAACCGCCTCGATGGCAATTCAATAGCGGAATAAGAACGGCGGATGGCGCGATATGCCATCCAGGGAGTAGGTGGGGTACAAGAAGGCGTGGCGCTTAGGATGAGTTAGGGCGCCGCTGCCGATTGAAACCAGCATCTCCGGGGCGGGCTGACGAAACGTCAGGCGAAGGCCTTCGCAGACGCCCAGTCAAAATAAGTATTTCCCCTCAGCAATGCTTCCATAGCTGCAGACATGGCGCGGAGATCGGCTTTCGCGACCAGTCCCTTGACCCCCGCTTTTTTCGCTTCCTGCTCCAATTGGCGAGAAGGGTCAATCGTGATCATCAGTATCGATGCTTCGGGATGTTGTTGAGAAAGTTGCCGGGAAGCTTCCAAGCCATTCATTCCGGGCATGACGAAATCCATCACGGTGACGTGGGGCGCGTATTCACCCCACTTCTCGATAGCGCGACGGCCGTCTTCGGCCTCACCGACGACTACCCATTCTTCCTGCTTCTCCAGGATAGCCCGAAGATGAGAGCGGATCATTGCGTTGTCATCAACCAAAAGTATGCGGACCACGCAACTCCTTCCCGCGCAATGAGATTTCGGAGGGTTGAGCCAGCCCCGATAAGCCACACTTTAGCGCGGGCAGCGATATAAGCCTATACAGCGGGAACCCTATGAAAGAAAATGATTTCTGTCCTATTTGACTACAGGAAAGCGGGTAATACGGGGTAACTAGCCGCGCACGCTGATGCGCGAGAATGAGAGTACCGCGCGCGATGAAATGGGCCGGCCCATCGACATTGCGGGGCGGAAGGTGGTGAAGATCAGCATCCTTTTGACCTGGGGAAGAAGTTCTTGAGAGTCGCCAGGATCGGAGAGAATCTTGTAGTCATCGACCCGGCCATGGGAATCGACATAGGCTTCGATCACGAGGGACTCGGCGTTGATGGAACTCATGGAGCCGAACGCGCTCTGTAGAAGCTCCGGGCCGGTGTTTAATACGAGCGGCACGTCCTGATTATTGGCCTGCAACTGACCGGGGATGGCGACGATGGCGGCTACAAGGCCGAAGATGACGATAGCGCAAGCCAAGCCGGCGGTAGCCGGTACCATGAACGCCTCCAAAGTGTTTTCGAGGCGGACCCGCAGGCCCTCATAGCGAGGACGTCGACTCTGGGACGCTTCCCGCGAAATCGCGAGACGTAACTTGAGTCCAAGGTCGGAGGGTATTTGTGGACGCCCGGAGCGGGCCAGTAATTGTTGAGTCTTGCGCAAGAGAGAGTATTCGCGGGTGCAGTTCGAGCAGGAGTCGAGATGGTGGCGCACGGCTTGCATCTCGGTCCCAGTGACTGCGCCATCCAGATACGAAGAAAACAGTTCGTTCGCGTCGGCGCAATTCATGACGGAGTCTTTGGCCATGTGCTTCATGGCGTCACCTCGACCTTTCTCCCCCCTCCACAAACCTGCGAGCCCCTAGCTTCGTCTTCTTCTTCAGGCATCATCAGCCCCAGCTCTCCGCCTACCTCGCGTATATAGGGCACGAGGCGCTTTTTGAGGGCCTGGCGTCCGCGCGTCAATCTGGATTTCACGGTTCCCAGCGAAATCTGCAAAATCTCCGCAATCTCCTCGTAAGACATCTCTTCCAGATCGCGCAGGATCAGCGTGGTGCGATAAGGCTCCGCGAGGCGGCGCAATTCGGCGTCCACGCGATGCTGCAGTTCGTGCTGGGCCACGTTATCGAAAGGCGACTCATGGCGATCGGTGAGCGCGCTCTGCACGGCCTCATCCGCGCTCGAACCGTCTGATTCCGACGGCTCGATGGAGGTCTCATGTGCCTTGTGGCGAAACCACCAGCGCTTGCGATTGGCGGCCTCGTGCAAGGCGATGCGATAGATCCACGTCTTCAAACTGGATTCACCATTGAAGTGCTTCATGCCGCGAAACACTTTCAGGAAGACATCCTGCGTGGTATCAGCGGCGTCGGCAGGATCGCTGACCATCCGGTAGACGAGTCCGTACACCGGACGCTGAAATTCACCCATTAGCCATGCGTAAGCGGTTTCCGAGCCGGCCTTCAACTCCGCGACAATCGCAGCCTCTTCTGCTCGAGCTCCGATCGCGCTGGCTAATTCTCCCAAGGTGGTTGCTCCCGCCATATGCAGGCGTCCTCTGATTATAGGATTATCCACCCCTGTCTGGGACGAAAAATTATCGACCAGCAGATCGGTGAGCCGTCGGTGCGCTCAAAGGGATAGACTCCGGCCGGAGGGGTGAAGTTCCCGGAGACTGAAATAACAATGGTAACCAAGAGTGTTGACCAAAGTGATGCCTGCATGAGCGTTCCAATCAGAGCAGGATGCGAACTCTTCCGCAGCTACACTCAGGCGGTGGTGGAACGGGTCTGTGCCCGGGGGAGATCTCTAAAAATCTCCTTTAGGGCGTTCAGAAGGTGTTGGGGGCCCTTGTCCAGCGCGAGAGCGGACTTTTCGAGGAAAGCCAAGGCTCCGTCGTTCTGCAGGCGAGCGGCGTTCTTTTGGGACATGCTAGTCAGCACTACGACTGGAATCGCCTGCGTGGCGGGGTCCGATTTAAGGGCTTTGAGGACATCGGGGCCGCTCATTTTGGGCAACAGCATATCCAGGAGGATGAGATCGGGCAATTTCTCGCGCGCCAGAGACAAAGCTTCAGCTCCATCGGCGGCGCTGCTGATGTCATAGCCAGCGCGCGCAAGAGCCCGCTCGGTTGCAAGCCGCAGAAATTTGCTGTCCTCGACGAGTAAAATTTTGAGCATGGAAGGACGTGAAGAATAATACCGTCGCTCCTCTTCGATGTCTATCGGCAGAAAAGGCACGCTTAGGAGCCGGGGTAGGCTCGTATAAGGGATTCTTAAGAATCACATTCCGCTGTTTTTCTTTCTAAGAGTCCGTCTTTTAAGCTAGCTCCCCTAGTACGGGATTTGCTGTATTGTAGACATCCGCGCAACGCGATAGCCTGATGTCAGAACGAATTTGGGTGCACGAAAGCCCCAAGGTGATCATGGGTTAGTGACCAGGAAACTGGCGTTCCGACCCTCACGATCACCTTTCATTTTTTGGCTTGAAGTCTCGCCCGACTGGCATCCGAGCGGTTAGCTCGGGCCGCAGAGTGCAAGTGCAAGTTTGCGCTAACAGCGCAAATAACGCAAAGTTGCTCTGCTCCTATCAATCATAATTTGAGCGTGGCAGTCGGTGTGGACGACCTTCCCGCTCTTATCCGCGCATATGCTGGTGCTCTCTAACTTGACTGGCTTGCGACAGACGCTGCACGTTGATTGGTCAAGGGAGATATTGTTTGCTCTGGCTGCTGAGATGTGATGAAGAACTTCTTGCGCTAGCAAGATCTGCCTGAGAATTCTAAGAAGCCGTTCTAAACCGCTGAAGTCATAGTCGCCCATTCGCGAATCACAGTTTTTCATAGTACGAAAATCTCCTTTCTACCGCACATAACTAACTACGATATTGAAGAGTGCGATTGGGTTTTAAAGATTTCTCTCGCCTGAGCAGTAGGTCTTCCGGAAATGGGAATTCATTGATGCGATCGTGAGGCGGATGGGGATTGCAACAGACTCTCATGCATCCGGCATACCGGGCCGGGGAGGGGTGCTCTTCCTGGAGGCTTTATCTCGGAAAATGTCTTCCGGTTTGACCCTCTGAAGCGAAGTCCTTACACTTGAGGGTGTTCTCCGCCCGGCACGCCGTTGATTCTGTGGAGGGTTTCCTGAGTTTACGAGCACGAATTGCACTGTTTGCGGCCTTGTGGGGGCTGCTGGTGCCGTTTTGTGCCGCACAGGAGCGGTCGTCCCCTATCTTGCTGGATACGAGTGAGACGCTGTTTTCGGTACTGACTGCGCTCAATTCCTGTGGGTACGACCAGGACCTGACCATCTCGGATGCCACGCGCAGCAATGTGCGGGCGGAAGTGCAGAGAGCACTGCGGGAGTCGGAGGAGGCGGAGGCAGCGCGGACGGCGGTGTGCGAATTCTACCTGACCCATACCGAGGAGAGGAACACGAACCACAGCTTGTCCCCCTACATTTCGCTGGCGCTCTATGTGGATGGGCCACCGCATTTTGTGCCGCGGACGAAGGAAGAGGATTTGCCTCCAGATGCGGCCGGGGTCGCGGGTTTTGGAGCTGAGCTCGAACACTTTTACGAAAAAGTGAACCTCCATTCGATATGGGAGCGCCACCGCAACGATTACGCTGCGGCTATGAATCGCTATCACGAGCCGCTGGCAAAGATGGTGTTCGATACCGAGATTTATCTGAAGTTACCGTCTTCCGAGCATTTAGGGCGAAGGTTCACGATCTATCTTGACTTCATGGGCTCGCCAAATGAAACCGATGCGCGAAATTACGGAGCGGACTATTACGTGATCGTTTTTCCGGCCCCGAACACGCCGTCGGGACTGGCGCCGCGTTCCGCGCTGAAGATGGACCAGATCCGGCATACGTTTCTGCACTACGAACTGGATCCGCTGGCGGAAAAACATTACACCGCGATCAAGCGGCTGGAGCCGCTACTGCAATCCGTAAAGCGTGCGCCACTGGAAGAGAGTTTCAAGACGGACATCTCACTGCTGGTGACAGAATGCCTGGTGCGAGCGATCGAAATTCGGACCACGGGAACGAAGCAGGCTGCGGAAGAGGCGATGCGGGCGCAGGCGGTGGATGACGCGGTGAAGCAAGGCTACATACTGACAAGATATTTTTACGACGCGGTGGTGGTGTTTGAAAAAGATCCGGCGGGAATTCGAGGAGCATACAGCGGTCTGCTGGAAGGCGTGGACGTAAAGAAAGAGGAAAGGGCGGCTTCGGAGGTTCAGTTTGCGAACCGGACATCGCCCGAGCTGGTGCAGTTGTCGCGTCCGGAAGAGCGGCGGATGCTGCTGGCGGCGGAGAAACGGCTGGCGGCGGGCGATCCCAAGGGAGCGCAGGAGCTGGCGCAGCAGGCGTTGGAGAAGAAGATCGGCGACCAGGGACGGGCGCTATTCATTCTGGCGGAAGTGGCCGTGGCCAACAAGAATCGGGACGGAGCGCAGGACAATTTCCAGAAGGCGATTGAAGCGTCGAAGGATCCGAAGGTGGTGGGATGGTCGCATGTGTATCTGGGTAGAATTCTGGACATGAAAGAAGACCGGGAGGCGGCGCTGCAGCAGTACCAAGCTGCGCTGAACGCGGCGGGGCAACTGCCGGAAGTGAAGGCGGCGGCGCAGCGAGGGCTGGAGCAGGCTTACGAGCCCCCGGCCAAGCCTCAGCCGCAGTAATGCAGCACGCGGGTACAATGGGGACGGCAGTTAGAATACTGATGGAATGCAGAGGTGGAAGTCGAATAAAGGCACGGCAGTTTCAAGGAGAAAGTATGAAGCGAACAGCACTTATCACGATGATCGCAATGCTGGGAATTTCTGGCTGGAGCTTTGCACAGAGCAGTACGGCAACTCCGGCCACGAACTCAGGACAGGGTGCGGGGCAAGCGGCGGGGCAAGCGGCGGGACAAGGTGCGGGGCAGGCGGCGGGACAGGGTGCGCCTGCGGGAAAGCGTCCGCCACAGGCGAAGACGCAGCCGGAGTTTGACGCGTATAAAACTGCCGCGGCGATCACCGATCCGGCGGCACAGGAAAAAGCGGCGGATGACTTTGCGGCCAAGTTTGCGGACAGCGAATTGCGGCCCCTGCTCTACAAATCTGTGATGCACGCCTACCAACAGGCCAACAATGCGGACAAGATGCTGGCGATGTCGCAGAAGGTCCTGACATACGATCCCGATGACCCGGAGGCATTGCTGGGCGTGGCGCAAGTGCTGGCGGAACGCACGCGCGAAACCGACATGGACAAGGATCAGCGGCTAGCCGAAGCCAGGAAAGACGCGCAGCGCGCCCTGGTTACCGTAGACACGGATGTTCCGACGGCTGGGCAACCGCCGGAGAGGGTCGATGCCTATAAAGGATTTTTGCGTTCCGAGGCGTACGCGATCCTGGGAACATTGGATTTCAATGCCAAGAACTGGGCGAGCGCGGAAGACAATCTGAAGAAGTCGATTGATGCGTTGCCGCAGCAGCCGGATCCGATTGCAGTCTTCCGTTTGTCGGTGGCGCTGGATATGCAAAGCAAGTATCCCGATGCATTGAAGTATGCCAATCAGGCGGTGGATTTGACCAAGGCAGGAACGAACGCAGGGGATGCGGCGCGCAAGGAGAAGGATCGACTGGTGCAGTTAATTGGCGGCATCAGCGAGCCGACCGCGAAATAATGCGGAGCGCATGAACGCACGGGGATTGTTTATCGCCGCTGCCTGATGCTGAGGCCTGCACGGCTGAAGGTAGTCTTGTTTGGCTCTGACCGGCATCCCTCGACTTCGCTCAGGGACGGGCTGTTCTCCCGAGCCAATTGGGTGAGGGATCTCATAGTAGTTTCATCATGAAAGAACGGGAAATCACTGCGCTGGAAACCGCGCTGGGCTACCATTTTCGCCGCCGGGGCATGATCGAGCAGGCGATCACCCACAGTTCGCAGGCGCGGGAGCAGGAGTCTCAACTCGGAGGAGACAACAAATATCGAGTGAACGACAACGAGCAGCTAGAGTTTCTGGGCGACGCGATTCTGGCGTTAGTGATCAGCGAAGCATTGTTCCATCGATTTCCGCATTTTCGCGAGGGTGAACTTTCCAAAGTGCGGGCCCATCTAGTGAGCGAACGGCATCTCATTCGAGTGGCGCAGCAGCTCGAGCTGGGGCATTATCTACGGCTCGGACGGGGAGAAGAGAAAAGCGGCGGGCGGGACAAGACGGCGCTGCTGGTGGATGCGCTGGAGGCTATTCTGGCGGCGATCTATCTGGATGGAGGAATGGAACCGGCGCGCGAATTCATTCTGCGCGAGATTCTCGCGCCCGAGCTGGAGCGCATGGAGCGTGAAGGCGGCGCGCTACCGATGACGGACTTCAAATCAGCTCTGCAGGAAACCCTACAGGGATTGGGAGCGGCCCAGCCTTCTTATGTGCTGGTGGAGGAAGCAGGACCCGAACATCGAAAGACATTTACAGTAGAAGTTCGCCTGGACGGGAAAAAGGCGGATGGCCAGGCGGAGTTTGTGGGACGCGCGCAAGGTTCCACCAAGAAGGCGGCGGAGCAGGATGCGGCGCGGCAGTTGTTATCCTACCTCGCTTCGCGGCCGCAACCGGCGGAAAACAGGCTGGCGCGGAGACCGCGGTCTCCAGAGAAATAACGTGCAGGAACATATGGAATCAATGACCTCTTCAGGGCATGAAGTGCTGGTCGAGTCTTTGGCGGAAGATCGCCGAACGGCTTGGGCCGCGGGCGGGGGTATTGTCAGCTCGCTGCAGTCGCTCGTAGGAACGATAGTGATCGCGGGATTTGTGATCACATTTATTGTGCAGGCGTTTCAGATCCCCTCTCCGTCGATGGAGAACACATTGTTGGTGGGCGATTACCTGCTGGTGAACAAGCTGTGCTATGGCGGAGGCGGACTGGGAGACTACTTGATGCCATACAGCCAGGTGCATAACGGCGACATCGTGGTGTTTCACTATCCGGTGAATCCGACGCAGCACTTCGTGAAGCGCGTGATCGGAGTACCTGGAGACCGGGTACGGATGATCAACAAGCAAGTGTTTGTAAACGGGGTGACGCTGAAAGAACCCTACGCCAACTTCACGCGCCCGGCCAATGATTTGTTCCGGGATAGTTTTCCCCGAATGGATGTGGCGCCGGGAGAAACGCCGGAGTGGTGGGTGCAATTGCGAAAACTGGTGGAGGATGGACAGCTGATTGTTCCGCAGGGATATTACTTTGTAATGGGAGACAATCGCGACGATAGTTATGACAGCCGTTATTGGGGCTTTGTGCCGAAAGCCAACATCATCGGGCGTCCTCTACTGATTTATTGGTCGGTGCAAGAGCCTGACAGCGAAGTGACGACGCCGAATTCGGCGGTTGGCAAACTGACGCATTTGGCCTACGCCGTCACGCACATTTTTCAAATCACGCGCTGGCACCGAACGCTGCGGCTGGTGAATTGATCTTTACGCGGCTAAGATAAGCCGTGCAGATATGCAATCAAGACGGGACATAACGGTGGCGAAAAAAGATAGTCGAATCAAGAACGAAGTGGATGTCGATGCAAAAACAGAAGAGAAACCGCGTGAGACCACAGTGGAGTTCCTGTCTTCTCTTGCCGCAGTGCTGGTGACGGGGCTGTTCATTATTACTTTCGTGGTGCAGGCATTTGAGATTCCTTCGAGTTCGATGGAGAACACGCTGCTGATCGGCGATCACGTCTTCGTCAACCGGATTCAGTTTGCACCGAAGACAAACTGGGTGGGGCCGCTAATTCAGTACCGGCAGCCAAAGCGGGGCGACATTGTGGTATTTCTTGCGCCGTGCGAGCCGGGACTATACGTGGTGAAGCGGATCATAGGCGTGTCCGGCGACCGCATTCATTTGCGGAATGGGTCGGTGTACCGCAACGGCGAAGAGTTAAATGAGCCTTACGTGATTCACTCGCAGGATGCGAAGACTTATCCGAACCCCTACCGGGATAATTTTCCCGCGGTGCCGCCATCGGAGAGCTACAACGTGTATCCGTGCTGGGAACCGGAATTGCCTATGCACATCCAGGGCGACGACCTGGTGGTGCCCCCGGGGCGTTTTTTCGCCATGGGCGATAACCGCGACGTAAGCCTGGACAGCCGCTATTGGGGCTTTATTCCGCAGGAAAATATTATTGGCCGTCCCATGTTCATCTACTGGTCTTTTGAAACCCCGGGCGATCAATACCGCAAGACCAGTTTCGGCGACCGTATTGGTTTCCTGGCACACGTGGTGTTGCACTTCTTTGATGAGACGCGATGGCGGCGGACGCTGCGAGTAGTGAAGTGAAATCCTTTTCCTATAAGCGGCGCGCAGCGGCCGGCGCTGCTCTTATTATGCTCGTGTTGTTTTTTGTGCGGCCGGGAGTTTCCGGGCTGAAGGCGCGCATCACAAGTTCCCTCAGCCGGGCGGTGGCGCGGCAGGTAGAGATTGGATCCGTGCACCTGCGGTTCCTGCCGAGGCCCGGGTTCGATCTCGAAAATCTGGTTATCCATGAGGATCCGGCATTCGGCGTGGAGCCGATGCTGCGGGCGCCGGAGGTGACGGCTTTGGTGCGGCTGACCTCTCTGCTGCGCGGACGGCTGGACATCTCGCGTCTCGACTTGACCGAACCTAGTTTGAATCTGGTGCGAAGAGCCGACGGGCGCTGGAACTGGGAGGCTCTGCTCGAACGCACGGCGCGCACTCCGCTGGCACCCACGGCGAAATCAACGCGGGAGCCGCGGCCGGGATTTCCTTATATCGAGGCGAGCTCAGGCCGCATCAACTTCAAGGCGGGAGCCGAAAAAAAACCATATGCTCTGCTCAACGCTGACTTCGCTTTGTGGCAGGAGTCTGAAAACGCATGGGGCGTGCGGATGACCGCGGAGCCGCTGCGTACTGATATGAGTTTGAGCGACACCGGTTCAGTGCGGATGAACGGGACATGGCTGCGGGCCGTAACCTTGCGGGAAACGCCGCTGCAGTTCAGCCTCTCGTGGCAGCACGCACAACTGGGCCAACTCAGCAAACTTGTGTCTGGTAGCGATAAAGGCTGGCGGGGCGACGTCCGGCTGGAGGCAAATTTGCGTGGAACCCCAGCAGCGCTGCAAGTAACAGCCGATGCTTCCATTCAGGGTTTTCACCGCTATGACATCCCAACCAGCGAGGGATTAGGTCTGGCGGCACATTGCGACGGAAAGTACAGTTCCGCAGAGGAAACTCTGCGCGAAATCTTCTGCAGCGCGCCGGTAGGAAATGGCATGGTCACTCTGCACGGCGATGCGGCGCGCCCCGGAGAGCGCAAACTGGATCTGGCACTAAACATGGAGAACGTGCCGGTTAGCTCCGTGGCGCAGCTGGCTCGCCGCGCCAAGAAAGATTTGCCGGCGGATCTTGCCGCCACAGGCAGCCTGCATGGCAACTTCTCAGTGAAAGACAACCAAGGGTTCGCAAGCGGACCACAATTTCAGGGGCGCGGCGAAATCAGCAATCTTCGATTGCAATCAGCGAGCATGAAGGCGGAGTTAAGTTTGGCCAGCGTGCCGTTTTTGCTAAGTCCAGGGTCGGGCAGCGCTCATAGTGCCTCAAGCAATAAGACTTCTCATGCGTCGCGCTCCGAGGCGTTGCCGCCACCAGGTGAACTGCATCTTGAATTCGGATCTTTCCCGGTTGCGTTGGGACGGCCTGCTCCGGCGCAAGTGCGAGGCTGGCTTGGACGATCCGGCTATGCGATGACAGCGCACGGAGAGGGAGAAGTGGCGCACACGCTGCGAATAGCCGGGCTGCTTGGGCTGCAGGCCGCGAAGCTAAACGCGGAGGGAGCTGCGCAGATGGATCTGCAGATTTCCGGCTCCTGGACGGGGAACGCGGCCGCAACTCCTTCCGGATTTCCTCTGGCGAAGATTGCGGGAATGGTGCAATTACACAGCGTTCGCGCGTCGGTGCGGGGGGTGAATGAGCCGATTGAAATAACGTCGGCGGAATTGCGGCTGCTACCGGATGAAGTACGGGTGGAGAAGCTGAACGCTCGGGCCGCACAGGCGCACTGGACGGGCGCTGTAAGCTTGCCGCGTGGATGTGGAGTGCCGGGCGCGTGCCTTGTCCATTTCAATTTGAATACCGACCAGGTTTCGCTGAGCGCGTTGCGGGAGTGGCTGGGTCCACGTCCGAACCAGCGGCGATGGTACCAAATGCTTTCGCCCGCACAGCCCCGGGCGGCGTTATTCCTGGACAATCTGCGGGCTGCCGGGAAAATTAACGCCGGGCAATTCTCGATTCACAATTTGGTTGCGGAGCGCGTTTCCGCTTCGCTCGAGTTGGAACGAGGAAAGATGAGGATTTCGGATCTGCGCGGCGATTTGCTGGGCGGAAGGCATTCGGGCGAATGGCAGGCAGATTTCACTGCGGCACCCCCGGTCTATATGGGCTCGGGAACGCTGACGGGAATTTCTCTGCAACAGATTGCCGACACGATGCAGGATCCCTGGATTTCAGGAACTGGTGGGGGCAGCTATCAGTTCAAGGCGTCGGGAACGGATGCCGCAACGTTTTGGCAATCCGCAGAGGGCACATTGCGCTTCGATCTACGAGATGGTGCACTGCCGCACATTTCCCTGGCGAGTAATGAGTCGCGGTTTCAGATCGTGCGCTGGCAGGGACGTGCACACCTGCATGACGGGAAAATTGAAATCGAGAACGGTTCGCTGGTTTCTTCCGGCAGAGTGTACGAGATTAGTGGTACGGCATCATTAGGGCAAGAACTCGATTTCAAATTGAGTTCGGACACGCAAGCGCAAGTTCCAGGCGCGGCCGCGCTCGTCTATAGCATTACGGGCACTTTGACGGAACCTCACGTTGTGCTGACTCCAGCGCCGGAGACGCAAGCACAGTTGAAGTGAGGTTGTATTGCGGCTAAAGCCGCTGTTTCTTATGTGGCCACTTTTCGCCGCGGCTGGAAGCCGCGGCCCTTCAAAGCGGCATGGTGGCCGAACCCGAAGCTGCCGTTATCATTCCACCCGATTTTGAACGCGCGATGTTATTTCCGCATCACGGCACGTAGCCTGCTCCACGCAGAACTTTTCCTGGTAACGCCCGTGTCATTTTTGATTGATCAATCACGGGCACACCGTTCACCAGGACGTAGTCCATTCCTTCAGAAAGCTGATTTGGATTGTCGAAGGTGGCGAGATCGCGCACGGTTGCCGGATCGAAGATGACAACGTCAGCCCACATGCCTGCTTTGAGGACACCGCGATCGGCGAGACACAAACGCTGGGCGGGCAAGGCGGAGAATTTGCGGATAGCGTCTTCGAGCGACAATGCTTTGTCTTCGCGGACATATTTGCGCAGGATGCGCGGGAACGTTCCATACGCGCGGGGATGGGGATGCTCCTGACCAAGAATGCCGTCTGGGGAAGTACCCGAAGAATCGTTGTCGATGGCAACCCAGGGCTGTTGCAGCGCGAGCGTGACATCGGGTTGCGACATGCCGAAGACAGCGACGTCCGCGCCGGGATCTTCAATGAGGAAATCGAACAGGGCGTCCATGGGATCCTTGTTCCAAAGTTTCGCGATCTCGGAAAGACGCTTGCCTTGCAAAGGAAGCATCTTCGGATTTTGCACGACCCCGATCATCACGGCATCAGGGCTTGGGATCTCCTGCCATTCGTTATCCCAATCGTTCGACGGCGTGAGCATATCTTTGCGGATGCGCTCGCGAGTAGCGGGATCTTTGAGGCGCTCGACGAGTTTGGCGGTCCCGCCATCGTGCGCCCACGACGGAATAAAAGCCGAGAAGTCGTTGAACCAGGCGGTATAGGCGTAGGTATCGGCGGTGACATCGGCGCCGGAGGCGCGGGCAGCGTTGATTTTGGCGACCACCTCGGGCATGCGTCCCCAGTTATTTTTCCCCGCGACTTTGATGTGCCAAATCTCCACGGGGACGTGGGCTTCGCGTCCGATGCGCAGGGCTTCGTCGATTGCTTCAAGGACGGAGTTGCTTTCGTCGCGCATATGGGTGGAATAGATGCCGCCGAATTTTCCGGCTTCGGCGGCGAGCGCGATGAGTTCATCCGTCTTGGCATAGGGAGCGGGTGCGTATTCGAGCGCGGTGGAAACGCCAACGGCGCCGTCTTTCATCGCATCGCGCACAAGAGCTTTCATCTGCTCGAGTTGCTCGGGCGCAGGCTGCTTATTGTCGTCGCCGAGAACCATGCGCCGGACTTGCGTGGCCCCGACATAACTGGCGAGGTTGATGCCCATGCCTTGCTTTTCGATGCGCGCAAAATATTGGCGAAAGGTGCGCCAGTCGGGGGTGATGTGATAGTGCTCGTAGCCGACGTGATCGGTCTGAATGATGGCGTCATTGAGCGGCGCGATGGAATTACCTTCGCCGGTAATTTCAGTGGTGATGCCTTGGTAAATTTTCGAAGGAAGGCGCGGCTCGACGAGTATGGTGAGCTCGGATTGGCCGAGCATATCGATGAAGCCGGGAGCAACCACTTTGCCGCCAGCGTCGATGGTGCGCTTACGAGGCGCGGCGGCAAGATTGCCGATGGCGGCGACTTTGCCGTCGCGAATGCCGAGGTCGCCCGAATACCATGGTGATCCGGTGCCGTCGACGATGTGGCCGTTGGTGATGACGATGTCGAAAGCGGGGTTGGGCGATTGTGCGATTGAGGGAAAAACCGAGGCTACCAACAGAGTGAATATAAGTAATGCGTTAATTCGGCGAGGCTGCATCGAGTTTCCTCTTTCGGAGGTTATGCTAAATCATGGAAACGTGGGCGATAGCTTTTCGTTGACGAAGTCCCACTTCTCGCAAAAAAGGAGAGAAGTGGGGCACCCCATCTTCACGCAATCACGCTGTCGAGCGTCTCACCATGGCTCCCAGGGCAATCCAGATTGCGAGGGCGAGCCATTCGTATATCGTGAAGTGACCGGGGATTGCAGGAACAACTTTCATCAGCAGCATGGTTATGGCTACGAGCAGGCCTGATGTGGCGACAATCCGTTCGATTGTCGACAAGTTTAGTTG
>JBAVZU010000388.1:0-36281 GCA_049588915.1 Candidatus Sulfotelmatobacter sp. | reverse complement strand
GATATATTGACGAATCGGCTTCAGGTTTACTCGGCTGAAAACAATCTTCCGCGAGAGTATTCCTTCATCCCCCTCGCCTTTGCGAATGACGATCAGTTCGTAGTCCTCCTGCAAAACGCGGTGCCCTTTGGCGTCATGGAGAATGTCGTAATTTCCCTCCAAAACCGCAATCTCGTGCTCGGGATCGATCGCAGGAATGAGCAGGGCGTCATATATATCCTGGGGCCGGATACTTTCCATCGGGCTGTTCGTATCATGCGACTGCACATCATTTCGACCCACGATAAAGCGATTCTTTGGCGGAACCCACAGCTTGAACTCCTGCCCGTCGCTTACCATATCGAAGGCCGTGGTCCTCACAATCGGCAGCAATCCAATCATGTGAAGCATCGCCGGCTTCCGCGCCAGCACGTATCCGCGAATCTCCTTATAGTCAGTGACGCGCCCTTTTTTAGCCCCGCCGACGGACGTATCGATATCGACAGTCGCCTGCAGGGATTGGACCTGTTCGGCTTGGTGATTGATGCTCTCGATCAGTTCGGTTTGAGAGGCTTCTTTGAGCGGAGTTTTGGAATACGTCTCTTCGACCGGCCGCGTGCGCAGCAGACAGCCCGTGGCTGGCAACAAAGCTAAAGATAGGATTAACGTCCAAAAGCGCGAGCAACGTCTCATGAAAGATTAGGTGTTCTCCAGAACATTTGAGTATAGCGCGGCAGATAAAGGTGCAGGAACTCGTGGTGGTCCCGGATTTCCTGTCCACAGCATCGAACGGGCAGATTTCGAAAGGAACATACAGAAATCGTGTAGGCAGGAAATCCGGTTGCTAAATGCCACGCACCCGCAGGCCAGTGCCGGCCCTTCATCGTTTGCACTACTGTCGTGGTCTACGCCGCCATTGTTACACTGGCGTTGTGCGTAAAATTTTCTGGCTCGCGCTCCTTGTTGTCTTCGCGTTCGGGGGTTGGTTTGCATGGGCAATGCTCATGCCAGTAGAACCATCGGGCCAGACCTTCGTGATGCTCCGACCGGGATATTCCACCAGGCACATTGCGTCGGAATTAAAATCCCACGGAATCATCCATAGTGAAGATGCATTCATCCTTTGGCACTACCTGCATCACCGCCGATCTCTTAAGGCGGGAGAGTATCGCTTCGAACGACCCATCACTCTCATCGACGTGCACAATCGGCTGGCTCGGGGCGACGTTTACTTCCGTACGGTCGTTGTCCCCGAAGGATTCACCATGTTCGATATCGCACGGGCCGTTGAAGCCGCTGGCCTGGGCCCCGCTCAGGATTTCTTGAAGGTCGCGCAATCCGACACGGCTCTGATCGCCGACCTGGCTCCCGGCGCGCATTCTCTGGAAGGCTATTTATTTCCCGACACCTATCAATTCAACCGCATGATGAGCATGCAGGAAATGGCCGGGGCGATGGTGAGGCAATTTCGCCAGGTTGCGCGTCAAATCGGATTGATTCCGGCACAAAGTGGCGCAACGCCCGAGATCGGATCACCTTCTGCGGTAGACTCACCTCACATCGAAGTGGAGGTCAACGGAACCTTTCGGAATCCAGATGAGATGCAGGCCGAACTCGAGCGCACCGTAATCATGGCATCCATCGTAGAGAAAGAAACCGCAGTCGCGGAAGAGCGTCCCTTGGTCGCGAGCGTCTACTACAACCGCCTAGACAAGAGGATCGCGCTTGACGCCGATCCCAGCATCATCTATGCCGAACTTTTGGCCGGGACTTACACCGGAGCACTGCATCACGACGACATGCAGTTCAACTCGCCCTACAACACTTACAGATACGCGGGGTTACCGCCAGGCCCCATCGCCAATCCCGGCAGGAGTGCACTGGAAGCGGCCATGCATCCCGCTCAAAGCGATTACTGCTATTTTGTCGCTGACGCCGCAGGCCACCACCGTTTCGCCCGGACCATCGAAGAGCACGACAAGAATGTAGCGGCTTACCGGCGAGCAATGCGTGGGCAGTAGCGGCAGTCAGTCGTTCGTCAATGGTTATTAGCTTATGCGGCCCGGTGCTAAAAGCCGACTATCGACTAACGACCAGCTCCCCGTCCTTCCATCCATCCTTGCAAAATCAACACCGCCGCCATACGGTCGACAGCCTTGGCACGCTTCTCAATGGAGAGCTCGGTTTCTCGCAGCAGGCGATTCGCCTCCGCTGAGGTCAACCGCTCATCCCACAGATGGACCGGCAGGCGGAAGCGTTTTCGCAAATCTTCCGCAAACACCTGCATTTTCTCCGATTGAATCCCTTCGGCGCCACTCATGCGCAAGGGAAGTCCAATCACGATCTCCTGAATTGCATATTGGCGGATTACCCGCTCCAGCGCAGCCAGATCCTCGCGCTTGTTCTGCCGGTGTAAAGTCTCGAGTCCTTGAGCCGTTATACCGAGAGGGTCTGAAACCGCAATCCCTATCCTTCGCGACCCTACGTCCAACCCGAGGACCCTGCCAACTGTCTTTTGGGGTTTGTCCCCTGCCAGGCTCACGTCGAGATTATATTCGCTTCACTCCGGGCTAGAACCTTCGAGGACGGAGCAACCCATTTAGCGAGAATGACTCGACTACCAGAGACACTGTTTCAGGGGCTTAATCTCCAGAGCTTTTTTCTCCAGAGCCTGCCTCCCGAACCTCTCTCCAGGGCTTTATCGCCAGACCAAGGCGACCATCACCGCGATTCCGGCCCAGAAGCTGACGCCAACGCCAAACGCCAGCGCCATGCCGATCGCTTTGTTACGACTGGGGCGGATTGAGACAAAGCGATCAAGCGTCGCGGAATTGTTAACGAACGGAGATCGGAGGAACCTTTCGCTCTTGGAACTGGCAGGTGATTCACTAGACGAATTGTGGCTGGTTAATCGGTGAGTGCTTTCACGAGTGCTCGACAGGGGGAAGAGCTGTGTTCTGCTCATTGTCTTTGCACCTCCTCATATAGTTAAGCAAACAGGGTGCCATCTTCGGAATTCCTGAAATAAGACTACTTCAAACTCCGGGTTGTTGCCCAGAGTTTAGGGAGAGGGAAATAATTTCCCAAATCGGATTATATAGGCAAGGTCAATCCCAATTCGAATAATTGCTCGCACGAGGGTGCTGATTCAATTACTCTCTTGCAGATTTGGAACCTCTTCGAGGCATAGCTGGGAGGTTTTGGAAAAATAGCTTTTGCGGCGAAACCAGTCTTCCATGGCATCGTGGAGCTGGTCCAAAGGAACGTTTCTGCCTATCTCCATCGCGCCGTCAGCAATGGGTAGGGTGTCATCAAATATGCTGGCATTAGTGAAATTGCGCATGGCAAAATTGTCCATCCACCGCAAGGGGCAAGGCCGCTTTCGGGGATCGTTTTCGGTGACGTACTCCACGCGAATCTTGCGGGCAAACATAATCTGATTTAATCACAGAAAATGGCTGCGTTCGGGTCGGTGTAGACTACCAACTCATCCGCATCGAACAGCATCCCATACTGCTTTACGACTCGTTCGGCCTCGAGGCTAAACGCATTCGGTCATCGGTGACTTGTGAATGACGTCTGCGAGGACGTCACCGGATGAACCCACGTCAATCGACACTTATGCGTTTGTCAATATTAGCTTTAATTCTGTTTAGTTCGATCGCCGGTGGAGCCCAGCTTTCATCGACGCCCCCGCAGGCCTTTTACGATGGACAAACTGTCACGGCCGTCGATCTGATCGCCGATCCGCATCGCAATGTGGATCCGTTGCGTCTCTTGATCTCCCAAAAACCGGGGCAGCCCTATTCACAGGCCTTGGTGCAGGCCAGTATTGCCGGTCTTCAACGCACCGCAGGGTCCGCAAAAGTGACGGTCAATGTGATTCCAGATATCTCCGGATTGCGCCTCGATTTCATTCTCGAGCCGGCGTATTACCTGGGCATGGTGGATTTTCAGGGCATTGCACCTTCTTTTTCGTACACCCGCCTTTTGCAGGTTGTGGATCTTCAGGAAGAAGATCCGTACGACCAGGCTCGCATTCCGATTGCGGAAGTGGCGCTTGTGCATTTTCTTCAGCGGAATGGATTCTTCGAGGCGAAAGCGCATGCCGAGTTGCAGATCGATGATGCCAACCAGTTGGTGAATATCACTTTCTCGGTGCAGCCGGGTAAGCAAGCCCGCATTGGAAGCGTGGAAGTGCACGGAACCTCCGCTGCGGAGCAAGCGTGGTTGCTCCGCAAGACGCGGTCACTGCGCGCCAGGTTTATTGGTGGTCTGCTCAAGCCTGGCAAACCTTATACCCCGGAGAGAATCAAAGCGGCAACTTCCATCATGAGGCTTTCACTGGCACACCAACACCGGCTGGAGAGCAAAGTTCAGGAGGCACCACCGCAATACCACGCAGACACCAATCGTGTGGACGTGTCGTTCAACGTTGAGCCCGGTCCGCTTGTGCTGGTCCACGTGAGTGGCGCGCGTCTTTCCGTGATTCCTTTCGCCTCGGGACGAGAATTGAAGAAACTTATTCCCATCTATTCCGAGCACTCCATCGATCCTGATCTGGTGCAGGAAGGACAACAGAATCTTACGAACTATTTTCAAGACAAAGGATTCTTCGACGCCAAGGTCACAACCAACCTTCAGCAGGAGGCGGATCGCGTTATCCTCTCCTACAGCATTGATCGCGGTCCCAAATACAAAGTGGATCGCATCTCTTTCGATGGAAACAGCCGGATCGCCGCGAAGCAGTTACTCCCTGCGGTGCAAATCAAGCGCGCGCATGTGTGGACGCACGGCAGCATCAGTCAAAAGCTGCTGAAGCAGAGTGCGGATAACCTGCTCGCGCTTTATCGCGACAAGGGGTATGAAGATGCGAAAGTCGCTCCGAAGGTGACAGAGCGGAAGCCCAAGATTGATGTCGCATTCGAAATCGAAGAGGGCGCTCAGACGATGGTGGACCACGTTCAGGTCACGGGAAACCACAGCATTCCAGAAAATCAGCTGACCGCTCCGCAGGGTTTCGAATTGAAGGCCGGCGCTCCGTATTCTGGTCGGCAGCTTTCCGATGATCGAAACCGCATCTCGGCCACGTATCTAAACCGCGGCTATCTCAATGCGGAAGTGAAAACAATCGTAAGCCGCCACGCCAACGATCCTCATCGCGTTGATGTTACGTTCGCCATTTCCGAGCAGCAGATGGTGCGCGTAAGTAAGGTCGTTTATCTCGGACGAAGGCACACTCGCCTTTCGTTGATCCAGAAAACCGCGAACTTGCATACCGAAGCGCCTATGCAAAGAGGTCAACTGCTGTTAGCGGAAACTCGCCTTTATGACCTGAACATCTTCGATTGGTCAAGCGTCGGTCCACGCAAACCGATTACCGATCAGACGGCCGAAGACACGCTCGTAAAGGTTCACGAAGCCCGGCGCAACGAAATTACATATGGGTTTGGATTTGAAGTTTCCCATCGCGGCGGCAACGTCCCTAGCGGCACGGTGGCCCTCCCTGGCGGAGGAGCAACCATCGGACTCGGCAATAATCAAATTGCGCCGAGCCAGGCCACTTACGCCAGTCCTCTGGGCTCGATTGAATTTAGCCGGAGAAACATGCGGGGACTGGGCGAAACCGCCAGCGGGTCGATCCTGCTCTCGCGCCTTGACCAGCGAGCAATTACCAGCTACCTGCAACCTCATTTTCTGGGTTCGGGATGGAGTTCTGTGGGCAGCTTCTCGCTGGAGCGTACATCGGAAAATCCGCTCTACGCAGCAAGCTTGGGCGACGTTTCGTTCCAGGTGGAAAAACTGCTTAACCGAAAGACGAATACCCGGTTGCAGCTCCGCTACGACTTCAACAAAACGGTTCTGTCGCACCTGTTGGTTCCGGAACTCGTGCTGCCTCAGGACCAGCATATTCATCTCTCTACGCTCTCCAGCACCTTGATCCGCGATACGCGAGATAAGCCTCTCGATGCACATCGGGGCATTTTTTCCACGGTTAATCTCGCCATCACGCCGCAGAGCTTAGGGTCCAGCGCGAGTTTCGCCAAATTTTTTGGGCAGTACGCTTTCTACAAACCATTCCATTCCATCGTGTTCGCAAACAGCCTTCGCCTTGGTTTAGCTAAGGCGTTTGACGGAAGCTTTGTTCCTACCAGCCAGCTTTACTTCTCTGGCGGTGGAACCTCGTTGAGATCTTTCCCCATTGATGAAGCCGGTCCGCAACGCCTGGTTCCTTTCTGCAACGTGCTGAAAAATCAAACGGGATGCGTCAACGTGACGGTTCCGCTCGGGGGAAGGCAGTTGTTCATCGCGAATTCGGAAGTGCGATTTCCGCTGCGAGTGATGAAAAACCTGGGAGGCGTCGTGTTCTACGATGGCGGGAACGTTTATAGCGCCATTAACTTCAACAATTTCGCGAGCAACTACACCAACACAGTCGGAATCGGTCTGCGCTACGCAACGCCAGTTGGACCGATTCGCATTGACCTGGGGCACAACTTGAATCCCGTGCCTGGCATCAATCCAACGCAGTATTACATCACTCTAGGTCAGGCTTTCTAGAAACACTATGCGATGGCGGAAAATTGTCGGCGGTGGCTTGGTGGTTATCGGTGTCCTGGTTATCGCCATTGTTGTGGGGGGATATTTCTTCCTCAAGAGCGAAGGTTTTCGTAATTTGGCTCTTCGCACAATCGTAAAGGACGCCAACGAAGCGACCGGCGCGCGCACAGAAATTCGGGACTTCGACTTCCAGCTTTCCACTCTCACCGCGCATCTTTACAACATCACGCTTCATGGCAGCGAGTCTGCTGACGAACCCCCACTGCTTCAAGTCGACAAACTGACGGTGGGAGTGGAGATTGAATCGATCCTGCGCCGCAAGATCAGCCTTAGCGAACTCGCTGTTGAACATCCAGTTGCCAATATGCGGGTCGGTCCTAATGGCAAAAGCAACCTGCCGCAGGCTCCTCCAAATCAAACCAGCAGTAACACAAACATTTTCGATCTGGCTGCAAAACATGTCAGTCTTACTGATGGTCAAGTCCATTACAACGACGAGACAATTCCGCTTGATGCCGAGCTCTACGGCCTGAGGACTGAAATACATTTCGAGCCGATCGCAACGACCTATCGAGGAACGATTTCTTACGATAGCGGTAGCTTTCGATATGGAAACGAACTGACTCTTTCGCACAGCCTGAACACTAAATTCACCGCGACGCCCGCTCAGTTTTCAGTTGATTCCGCAGAGTTAAAGGTCGGATCTTCCGTTGTTTCCTTTAACGCAAAATTAGTCAACTACGAAAATCCCACCGCTGAAGGCCAATACGACCTTCACATCCACACCCAGGATTTTTCTTCGATGGCGCGGCCTGTCGTACCTGCCGGGGATGTGGCGTTAGCCGGAACTGTTCACTATCAAAGCGCTCCCAACAAAACGCTATTGCAGAGTCTTTCGATGAACGGCCAGCTGGGTAGTGAAGAGCTGGCAGCGTATTCCAAACAAGGTCGCATTAGTCTTCGCCGGTTCCGAGGACGCTATCAGTTTCTCAACGGATCTTTCGAGGCACAAGATGTTAACTTCGAAACGCTCGGCGGGAAAGTCTCCACGGACATCGAGCTTCATCATCTGGATACGACACCCACTGGCCGAGTACGAACCACATTGCGAGGAATTTCATTGCAAGCCGCCCAGAAAGCGGTTCATACGACGGAAGTCATGCGTTTAGATTTGACCTCGAAAATCGATGGCGCAATCGAAGCTTCGTGGACAGGCAGTGTCAGCAACATTCTTGCTCGCGCCGATCTTACGATGAAGGCTGCGTCAGATAGTGCTGCCGAGTCTTCAAGAGCGGTTCCAATGAATGGGACCATTCACGCCTCCTACGACGCCCCGCGCGACATCGTCACCCTTCGCGACACTTCGATCCGCATCCCTTCGGCAACCCTGTCCGCGCAAGGCGAAGTCAGTCAGCATTCGCAATTGCACATTACCGCGGACGCCACCGATCTGCACGAGCTTGCTGAAATGATTTCCTCGCTTGGCGCGAATTCAGCGAAATCGCTCGAAATAGCGGGATCAGCCTCAATGCAAGCGCTGGTCCAAGGTTCCATGCAGAGACCGCAGCTCACTGGCCAGGTGAGCGCGAAGAATCTTCAGGTGGAAGGCAGTTCATGGAGCACTGCCAAACTAGAACTGCAAGCCAGCCCCGCGCGGATCGTGTTGCGGAACGGAGCTCTCGTGAATTCCCATCAGGGTAGGGCCGAGATCAACGGCACCGTTGCATTAACAGACTGGTCGTATCAAGCGTCCAGTCCGGTAAATGCGACTCTATCGGTGCAGCGCATGGCGATTGCAGATTTGCAGCGACTGGCAAATGTCCAATATCCAGTGTCCGGGGACTTGACGGCAGCGATTGCGTTTCATGGTTCACAGAACAATCCGGCGGGTCATGGCACCGCCCGAATCGATGACGCCGTAGCTTACAATGAGCCGATTCAGCATCTCAGCGCTACCTTCAGCGCAGACAAGAAGACTGTTACTTCAAATCTTGAGGTTACCCTCCCTGCAGGTTCGGCCAACGGAACCATCTCGTACACTCCGGAAAGCAAAGCATACATGGCGCGGCTCAACGCTCCATCCGTGACTTTGCAGAGACTCCAGGTGGTGCAGGCAAAAAACCTTGGCATCTCGGGAACGCTTGCGATTTCCGCCAACGGATCTGGAACTTTAGACAAGCCGCAATTGTCCGCCGTGGTGCAAGTGCCGCAGCTACAGCTTCGAGATAAATCCATTTCGCAACTCAAAGCGCAATTGAACGTCGCCAACCAGCGAGCCGAACTGTCGCTTGATTCGCAAGTGGCAGAATCTACCGTACATTCACACGCGAATGTGGATCTCAGCGGTGACTACTACGCCGAAGCAGCCATTGACACCACCAGCGTGCCGCTCGGTCCTCTTCTGGCGATGTACTTGCCCAACGTACCGCAGGGCTTTCAGGGGGCGACCGAGTTACATGCAACTCTGAAAGGCCCTTTGAAAGACAACTCCCGCGTCGAGGCGCATCTCACGATTCCAACTCTGAAGGCCAGCTACCAATCGCTGGAGATCGGCGCTGCCAGCCCCATACGCGCGGATTACGTGAACTCGGTCATCACTCTTCAGCCAGCAGAAATCCGCGGCACAGACACGTCGTTGCGTTTACAGGGAAGCTTTCCGCTGGCAGGAACCGCAACCCCTACACTCACGGCTCAGGGCACGATCGACGTTCGTATTCTTCGCATCGTAGAACCAGATGTCCAGAGCTCGGGAACAATTGCGCTCGACGTTCGGACCGCCGGAGCGGCGAAGAATCCGGACGTGCAGGGAAAAATTCATATTCAGGACGTAGCAATCTCCACTCCAACCGCTCCTCTGGGCGTGCAGAAGCTGAATGGAACTCTTGATGTCAGCGATCGCAGCGTGCAATTTACCAGCCTCACCGGCGAGGTCGGAGGCGGACAAGTGTCCCTTGGGGGGTCTATTTCCTACCGTCCTAATTTGCAGTTCAGCGTTTCGCTGCAAAGTAAGTCGGTTCGGCTCCGTTATCCGGATGGTGTTCGCGCCATGCTTGATGGCAATCTGGCGTTGAGTGGAACAAAAGATGCGTCCACTTTGAATGGCCGCGTGCTGATCGATTCGCTTTCCTTCACTCCTGACTTCGACCTCACCAAGTTCAGCGATCAATTCAGCGGAAATGTCGTGCCCTCAGAACCTGGTTTGGCTGACAACGTTAAACTTGCGGTCAGCGTGCAATCGAAGAGTGACCTGAGCGCCATTAGTTCCCAAGTTAGCATTGAAGGGCAGGTAAATCTGCAGGTAGTGGGCACCGCTGCGAATCCCGTGATCATCGGCAGAACGGATCTGACTTCCGGAGAGCTTTTCTACCGGAATGTTCGCTATCAACTCCAGCGCGGACTCATCACCTTCGACAACCCCAGTGAAACCGAGCCCGTGCTCAACGTCTCAGCCACATCCACGGTTGAACAATATAACCTGACGATCACGCTACGCGGCCCCTTCGACAAGCTGACCACCTCTTATACATCCGATCCTCCGCTGGCTACCGCCGACATCATCAATCTGATCGCCAATGGTCAAACCACCCAGGAGGCAGCCGCCGCCGGTCAGACTACCGATTCCATGATCGCATCTCAAGTTGCGAGCCAGGTCACCGGCGGCATTCAGCACTTGGCAGGAATTTCTAGCTTGCAGATCGATCCCTTGCTCGGCGGGAACAATCAAAATCCTTCGGCCCGAGTCGCCATCCAGCAGCGAGTCACCAAGAATTTTCTCTTCACATTTTCAACCGACTTGTCGCAGCCCGGAAGCGAGATCGTGCAAGGGGATTACCAAATCAACAAACGGTGGTCGGTGAGCGTTACTCGCGATGAAGTTGGAGGAATTTCAGTAGACGGAAAATATCACACAAAGTTTTGAAGACAACATACGGTTTTTGCTCGCCCACCCGCAAGAACAGTGTGCCTTTAATAGTGTGATAACTATGCCCTCAGGGCCGGCCAATGAGTATCAAATGAGTATCACCTGAAAACCGGCCAACGAGAGTAGCGTCCGGGACATTGTCCCGCGCGGAGCTGGAGAACCAAACTAGGGACGCGGGAACGCAACGAGCCCGAAAGCACTGTCCGGAGCTAGAATCACGGCGTGATCAACAAATCTCTTCGCTACGTTGGCAACCCGGACTTTCACGATGGATACATTCGTGCGGTGTCTCAGAGTGCAGGCAAGATCCTTGTCACCATCGACGGCTCTAGCGGTAAGCGCTATACGGTTCGTTTCGATGGCGTCAGTTCTGTGGAATCGCATTCGCCACAGGACATGATGCTGTATGCACTCAGCGAGGCAGATGCAGAAGTCGAATCACTCCGTCGCTACGACTTCATTAACTGGTACCTTGATGATCCGGAGAAAAAAGAGTCGAAGTCGTGTCTGCGGATCGTCGCCAACAGATTTACCGTTACAGAATCTATTAGCACAGCGGCGTTTACGCCAGCACTGAACCAGCCTGAACAGCAGGTGACGATTTTGAACCTGGTTCCGGACGCCTTCCGTTGGCTGGTTTTTATCTGATAACCGTTGGCCGCCTTTGAGTGATCACCGAGGTTATGCCGCCGAATCTGCCCTGGTTTCACTTGTGTCCTGCTTGACTTCTTGCAGCGGCGGGGCAGTAGTTTTGACCTTCATCAACTCCGCGTTCAGCTTTCCTCCCACTAGTAAAATAAAATATGCCCAGTAAAGCCACGTCATCAACGCCATTACGCCGCCCAAAGTTCCGTAGGTGCGGTTATAGTTTCCGAAGTAATGGAAGTAGATTCCGAGCAGGTATGAGAGTCCGATCCAGCAGAGCGTAGAAAGAATGGCGCCCGGCAAGGTCGCGCGAAAGCTTTGCGTCACGTTGGGAGCCAGAAAGTAAATCGCCGCCACGGCAACCACCGTAAAACAGACAGCGATGCTCCAGTGAACGATAGGCCAGAATGAGAAAAAAACTGTCGGAAGGGACAATCGGATCGCAATCCATCGACCCGCCTTGGGTCCGATCACCATGGTGGCGATAGCGCAAATCAATAGAAATCCAGATATAGCCGCCAAACCCACCGCCAGCAGGCGCGTTCTCCAAGACGGCCGCGCGTCTATCACGCCATAGGCTATATCCAGGGCTTCAATCATTTCATCGAACGCAGACGATACAACCCAGATTGTGCCCAGTGTCCCCAGTGAAAGCCATGTACTTGAGTTCTTGCTGAGAATGTCATTCAGCACGCCGTAGATGATGGGCATGCTGCTGGCAGGAAGTACGCGCCCGATTCCTACCAGCACATCCTCGAAAAAATTGGGCACTGGGATGTATGCGATTACCGCAGAGAGAAGAATCAAGGCAGGAAAAACGCACAAGATTGAATAGTAGGAGAGCGCCGCTGCAGCCTGGAAAGTTTGGTTCTTAATTGCGTCGCGATAGATGCTTACGACGGCTTGTCTTGAGCTGTGGAACATCACGCGCCTCTTAGATGCATGATATTGAAAAACAACCCCACCGCAAGGAGCTTTCAAAGCCGTTTCGGTAGAAGTTTTAACGAAAATTAGGTTTAAGGGCCTAGAACACGACTGATGTTCAGAAAACCTCACAGAATTCGCTGCCAAATACGCTTTGTAGTAAAACAGTTAGAGAGCGGAGAGGTGGCCGAGTGGTTGATGGCTCCGGTCTTGAAAACCGGCATACCCGAAAGGGTATCGGGGGTTCGAATCCCTCCCTCTCCGCCACGCAGTCTGGCAATCAGGAACTCGACTTCTCCCGGCGACCCAATTGGCAGCGCCACAGTGGCACTCCGATCAGGAATGGATTGTACGCTGCAAACCGAGTCTTTGACTTGGCTGCCAACTAGGCGCAGCGAACGATTCTAGGAGCGGCGGGCACTTCGGCTGCGAGGCGGATCGTGTGCAACCAGAGTACTTCCACCCAAGACTCGGTTTGCCGAGACCTTCCTTGCAATGTGACAATACCTAAATGCGAAGATTCTCAACAGCGATACACATATTAGCGGCTGGTACGCTGCTGCTCGGGCACGCCCTGGCGCAGCAAACTCCCGCAACGACGACTCAACCGGCTACCACATCTCCCGCAACTCCATCCCCCTCCACCCCGGCCAAGGCGCAGACTTCCACCAGCAAGCGGTCTACAACGGCCTCGAAAAGCACGACGACCGTGACCCTTAAAACCGAGAAAGAAAAATTTAGCTACGCTCTGGGGATGAAGACGGGGCAGAGGATGGCAGAAACCTTCAAGAAGGAGTCGGTTCCATATGATCCTGCCATTCTGGCGCGCGGAATGAAGGATGGCTTATCGGGAAGTAAGACCCTGCTCACCGACGAAGAAGCGCAGGCCGCGATCAAGGCGGTACAGGAAGATGTCGGCAAGAAGCAACAGGAAAAGATGCAAGAGGCCGCGACGGCAAACAAGAAAGAGGGAAACGCGTTTCTGGCGGGTAACAAAGGGAAAGAAGGCGTAGTGACGCTGCCAAGCGGTCTCGAATACAAGATCGTGAAAGAGGGCACCGGACCGAAACCAACCGCGAACGATACCGTGGTGTGTAACTATCGCGGCACGCTCATCGACGGTAAGGAGTTTGACAGTTCTTACAAACGCGGACAGCCTGCAACATTTCCTGTGAGTGGAGTGATCAAGGGTTGGACCGAGGCGCTCCAATTGATGCCGGTAGGATCGAAATGGCAGCTTTTCATTCCGCCCGACCTGGCGTATGGCGATCGCGGCGCGGGCGCCGATATCGGCCCCGATAGCACACTAGTCTTTGAAGTTGAGCTGCTATCTATTCAGGACAAGAGCAAGGATAAAGCTCAAGAGCCCGGCGCGCCTACAGACAAGAAGTAGTAAGTGACGTGAGAATTTTCGATTGCGGGCGCGGATCCTCTGGCCGGGTCCGCGCTTCCCTTTATAATCACTTTGAAGAGTGTAAACGCCGACTGAAGGAAACGTATGCCGCACAACGTGTTCTGCGTGAAACTAAAGAAAGAATTGCCGGGGCTGGACGAGCCTCCTTTCGACAACGATCTTGGCCGTAAGGTTTACGACAACGTTTCTCAGGACGCCTGGCGGATGTGGACGGAGCATTGCAAAATGCTGCTCAACGAATACCGTCTGAATCCCGCGCGACGCGAAGATCAGGAAGTCATCGTCAAGCAATTGGAACAATTCTTCTTTGGCGAAGGTTCAGCCGTGCCGAAAGAGTACGTGCCACCTACTCAAAAGTAGAGCCGAGGCAGGCATATTCGAGCCAGAATTGGAGCGCAGACATTCACATTTCCACAACATTCCCTTTACGGGCCTGCTAAGTCTCTTCCGCTCAGTGATTTCTTCCTTGGGTACTATTGCACTAATTTTGATGCACTATTAATCACCCCGTAACATTCCATCGCTACAACTGAAGTATGGATCTGCCCGTGTACAACACGCTGATCCTCTCCGATCTGCACCTGGGTGCGGAGACAAGTCGCGCGCGCGAAGCTACTCGCGTGCTCAAAGAAAATCGATTTCATCGGTTGATTCTTCTCGGTGATATTTTTGCCGACCTTAACTTCGCACGCCTGACAAAAGATCATTGGAAGTTTCTTGGCTACATCCGCAAGCTCTCGAATCCCAAGCGTGGAATCGAAGTGGTTTGGGTGGAGGGTAATCACGATCACGGACTCAGCAACATCATGTCTCATCTGGTCGGTGTGCGTGTTTACCAGCACTACGCATGGCAGTATGCGGGGTTACGCCACATCGCAATTCACGGGCATCAGTTCGATGGCTTTCAAGTAAATAATGTGCGGCTCAGCCAGCTGTGTACTTCCGTGTATCTCAAGCTGCAGAAGATGGATTTCAAGAGCAAGCCGTTCGTACGACTCATCGACCGGTTGAACACACGGTGGTTACGCATGTCATCGAAGGTCTCCGCGGGAGCCCTACAGTACGCGCGGCAGCGCGATGCCAACCGCATCTTCTGCGGCCATACGCATCAGGCTGTCCATGTCGAAAAGGATGGAGTTGATTACTACAATTCGGGCGGCTGGGTCGACTCACGCCTCACCTATCTGACCGTTGATGAACAGGGGGTTCGCATCCATGAATTTAACGAGCATGAATTCAACGAGCATGAACACAACGAGCGAGTTGACGATCGTAATTCCAGCCAAGAACGAAGCGAAGCTGATCCCGCGTTTGCTGAATTCGCTGATGAACCAGGATTACTCGAAGATGCCGAGTACGAGAGTGTTGGTGGCTGATGCTAACTCGACTGATCGAACTGGTGAGATTGTCATGGGATTTCGTGATCGGCTCAACGTCAGTGTGATCGCTGGCGGAATGCCTTCAGTCGGGCGCAACCTGGGGGCAGCTCATGCCGACAGCACCTACGTTCTATTTCTCGATGCCGACATCGAGCTCGCGCATCCCTCAGTGGTTCGACGCGCGGTCGAACTGGCTCAGCGCAAACAGCTTCATTGCGTGACGACGAACATTCTTTGTCGCGATTGCAATTGGATCGACAAATTGTTCTACGCGGGGAACGACATTTTCCAATATCTATCACGCCTGCACCATCCGTTTGCTACCGGAATGTTCATGCTGTTCGAGTTGAAGCAGTTCCGGAAACTTCGCGGATTTCACGAACAGGTTGCCTTTGCTGAAGATTACCTGCTCAGCAAACAAGTGGAGCGGAAACGTTTCGGCATCGTTCGCGGAGGCGTATACACCACCAACCGCCGGTTCAAGAAGATGGGACATCTGCGCGTGGGGTGGCTATTCCTGAAAACCGCGATGAACTATTGGAACGAGAGTTATTTCCTGCGCGATCACAAATACTGGCAGGCCTAAGAAGCCGTTGAAAAACAGGATTGGACAACAGCGAAACAGCAAGCCGCGATCCTTGAGGGCGCGCTGGAGAAGAACACAAACACAAAGCTTATGGATGAGCTGGACGCCCGCGTGGGTAACTCGCAGTAACCGGGAGGGTCTGCGCAGCAACGTTCAGGACAGTCCCCGAATGTCTTTGCGAAAGGCTTCGAGCTTTGCGACCCAGGTCTTTACGTCGCCTTGAATCATGCTCTTGTCAAAGCTGATGTCGCTGTGGACCTCGCCAGGGTCGTCGCCCGCGGCGTTCCATCGCACAGAGGGAAGCTTGAAAGCATCGTCCTGTTGAATCACGAAACCGAGAGCGTCCGTGGGGTGGCTGTAACTATCCGGGCCCGCCAGCGACCACACCTTGGTCAGCACTACGCCATTCACTCGCTCCCACGGCACGTAAAAGGGACGCCCGAAGGTGCCGATGCTCAAGTAGAGGCCTTCCCGGTTGGCGCGAATGATGGGCCGCGGCCAGTAGAGCTGGTAAAAGCAAACGACAAAGACGCCCGAGAGCAGCACAGAGATCCCTTTCCACCAGCCCGCCGCGCCGAGGAATAACAGCCCGAGGATGGCCGACGCCGACATGCCGATCAGAAGCGACCCTTCGTTGGGCAGCACCTTGTACTCGCCGTACATCTCGGTTGGCTCGGCCATAACGATGCCATGCTGCCGCACTTCGATGCCCTGGGCAACTTACGATAGTTTTGTGGGTGGGCGGGGGCTTACCCTTCGGAACCTACAACTTTACTCTGCGGCCGCTTGTCGAAAAAGCCACTGCCGGTGCCGCGGAGAAGTGTGGTAAGAAGCTGGGATGCGAGGAGACGATCAGCAACTGCAAACCGGGATGTTCAGCTAGTGGAGTTGGAAGAGCGGATTGGCCGCACAACTGAACACGAACAACCAGTCCACCTTCGCCTTCAACCTGATTCGTATCCCGAAACTGCGAGCGCAGAGCGCATGAAGCCACCGACCCAACCTTCTGCTCCGTGGCCATCGGGAGCAGATCGGAAGCTCAAATAACGAAACTCAGTCTGACCGTGCGGTTCGCAGAACGACCCGCACATGGCGTAAGGGGTATTTCAACAAGCTCCTAAAAGTAAACCTGACTCCTTTTAAGTTTGGCGATTTTTCTTCGGCGCCACAAAAACAGGATCTAGCCAACCAGCCAGATCCTGTTTCTGTTCTGAGACCGGACACAGCTCGTTTTGTCAAAAGCGCAGGACAATCCCCGTCGACAGTCGCACATTATTTTGTGTCGCCGAAAAGAAACGGGTCTGAACGTAGTCGCCCTGAAAGCGCCAGGCGATGGGGCGGATGATCTTGTAATCGAGGCCGCCGCCCAGTGCGGTTGCAAATGACGTGTCCGATCCAACTGACCCAGCGTTAATATGCGAGGCTCCAAACAGCGCTTCCGCGAAGGGACGAAGCTTGCCTACGGAAATCGAAACTCGGGGTCCAAAAAGATAGTTGTGCTCGGCAACGCTCACGTCTAAGTTGGAGCAGACAGCTCCGGAAGTACCCAGACAAACCGGGAGATTCTGCGAACTGTAATGGCTGTCGAAATCGGCAACGAACCCGATCCAGGGAATGATTTTTCCCTCCAGTGTCGCTTCCCATCCATTCATGTTGGCGCGATTAACCGAAGAGAGGTCAGTGTTCAAATAGGAGTATCCGAAAAAGACGTTTCCACTCGTGGGAATCTGAGCGGTTGCCAGGCCCGCTAACAGCGGCACAGCCAGGAAGATAAAGCCGATTCTGCGCATAGTAATTTCTCTGCCTTTCCGATGGTGATTGAACTGGAGTGGTACCGAAAATTTAGATGCCCGTAGGCAGGAATGGGTGACTCAGGACCATCGCGGAATTGTGAGCCTCCGCGGGCGGCAGTTTGACAAAAAATTACAAAAATTGTCGAAGGGTAGAAGCTCAACAACGGACGATGAAATGATCTTTCAGAAGCGCCAAACCAATCCGGTCGACCCTCGAATATCGTTCTGGGTGGCGCTCAAGAGATGGGTGCGCATGTAGTCGAATTGCAGACGCCAGGAAAAGTGCTTCATGAAGAGGAATTGAAATTTGCGATCGACGCCGCCGCCCGCGTCCTCAGCAACGGGATAGTGGGTAAAACCGTCCGAGGTGGTGCGTTGCGCTCCTCCCATGATGTGAACAAACGGACGCCACTTCCCATAATTGAAAGAGAGCCGTGGTCCGAGTAAGACCTCGTACTGCTGGATTCCCACACGATAGAACCCGCTGCCGTCCAACACAACCCCAAGATGCGTATAGCGCGAGAATGGAAAATCCTCGAAAGAGGCGTTCCATCCACGGAACGTGTAGCGGTTTATCACATCGACGTTATCGCCGTAAGCCACTCCGACATACACATTGCCACTCGGCAGCAATTGGGCCCTCGAAATAGTTGGGAACACCATCAGACTCAGAAACGCCAGCACCACGGCCGCGGTTTTTAACACGAAAATAAACCCTCCCCTGGCAAAAAGTGCCAGCAGCAAATTCTACCTGAATGCGTGAAATTCGTTAGATGCAGTCTAACGGAGGCTCAGGATGTCCACTTGTGAAATTGTGCTTGTTGACGTTTGGCACTCCACACAAGAATTTACGGTCTTTTCATGATTCCGAAACCCCTTCGCCGGCGTCTATTGAATAGGATGTGATTTATGGATACGACTTGGCAACCTTGGTCCCCATCACAACAGTTAGCGGGTTTCGGAATTCAACCAAAGGAGTCGAAGTTGAAACTTAGTTTGGAAACGCGACAGCACGGTGACGTGGTCATTGTTTACTGCCAGGGCCGCATCGTTTATCGCGACGAGGCCGTTGCACTTTCGCGCCTGGTCGGTGAAGTTTTGCAAAACCGCGTAAAGGTGGTTCTTGATCTCAGCGGCGTTAGCTCGATCGATAGTGCCGGTATCGGCGAACTGGTGTTGTTGCACACTTGGGCCCAGGCGAAAAATGCCGACTTGAAATGCGCCACCCCAAGCCCGTTCGTGCGTGATCTGCTCGACCTTACTCATCTCAATTCTTTTTTTGATGTTCACCCCACCTTGGATGAAGCCTTGGCGGCGTTTCAAGCACGAGAAGTCTGCGCCGACTGTTGACTGGTGTGATCGTGATTGAATCCGTTCTTGATTGGACCAGAGACCGTATGAACAATTGCGGGATGCTAGGACAAAAGGCAGACTTTTGCTAGCACTCCCGTTGAAAGCGGTAGCGACCGGCACGCTCCGTCGCCACGGCTTCGGCAACCTTTAGGAATGCTCTCGCCGCATGGGAGAGTCCTGCCTCCTTGCGGTAGACCAGACGCAACTTGCGTTGCACACGGAGTTCGCGCACAGGAATTCTGACCAATTCGCCTCGCGCCACTTCGGTCTCCACACTGATCTCAGGCATAAGCGCCACGCCGCTTCCCAGAGCCACAAACTGCTTGATGGCCTGCAACGTAGGCAGTTCAAGATCCATGTGCAGCGGCGTTTTATATTTCTGGAACGTCTGCAAAACTTTTTCCCGATAGGGCGACGAGACAATGTGCGCCACAAACGACTCCGCCCCGAGTTGCCGGATGCTTACTTCGCGCGCCTGGGCCAGCGGATGCATAGGAGGAACCACCAGCACCAACTCATCCAGGTAGGTGATGACGGAATGCAGGCGCGGCTCCTCCGGTTTGTATGACAGCACTCCCAGTTCAGCGCTGTGCTGCAACACATCGTCCGGAATGCGGCTACCCAGCGCTCGCAGCACGGTGATCTTTATCATGGGATGAAGCCGTCGGAACTCGGCAAGCACGGGCAAAAGGTAGAGCGCCGTGAACTCATTAGCCGCAATAACCAGCTTCCCCTTCTGCAGTTCCCGCAGTTCTGAAAGGGATTCTTGCGCATCACGTCGCAAATTCAACAGCTTCTCGGCATATTCATACAGCACCTGGCCGGCGTCGGTGAGAACGCCCTCGCGAGAGGAGCGATCAAAAAGGCTTTCTCCGAGCTCATCTTCAAGTTTGCGGATGGTCTGGCTCACAGCGGACTGGGTTCGATAAAGCTTTTCAGCCGCCCGGGAGAACCGGCGTTCCCGTGCGACCATAAGAAACACTTCCAATTGAGAGAGTTCCATCCCATCAGCCCTTAATATAATATGCACGATCTATTAATAAATCTTATCATATGAGATAGTCTTATGATGTTGATAGAATTATAAGCATCGCTTTTATCGATACCCGCCGTACCATTGGCTTGACGCACTCTACACGAGGTAGACCATGGCTACTCAGCAGTCTCGCATTACCATTTTCGACACAACCCTTCGCGATGGGGAGCAGTCGCCGGGTTGCAGCATGAATCACCCGGAAAAACTGCGCCTGGCGCATCAGCTTGACCGCCTTGGGGTCGATGTGATTGAAGCGGGGTTTCCCATTGCCTCTGACGGCGATTTTGCGGCGGTCAAGGCCATCGCAGACGCCGTCCGCCGGCCTATCGTCGCCGGATTGGCTCGTGCGTGCCGGCCGGATATCGAACGTGCCTGGGAAGCTCTGAAGGACGCCGCCCGCCCGCGCATTCACGTCTTCCTCGCAACCTCCGACATTCATCTGCAGTACAAGCTGCGTATCACGCGCGACCAGTGCCTGGCGCAGGCCCGCGAGTCCGTAGCCTTCGCCAAGTCGCTCTGCGATGACGTGGAATTTTCTCCCGAAGATGCTACTCGCACGGATCCTGAGTTTCTTTGCAAAGTGCTCGATGCGGTGATTGAGGCGGGCGCCACCACGCTCAATATTCCCGACACGGTTGGTTTCACGGTTCCGGCCGAATTTGGGGAACTGATTTCGACGATCCGCCAACGCGTCAAGGGAATCGAAAAGGTTACCATCTCGGCCCACTGCCACAATGATCTTGGAATGGCGGTGGCCAACACCATGGCCGCAGTGGCCGCCGGAGCCCGCCAGGTGGAGTGCACCATTAACGGCATCGGCGAACGTGCGGGCAACGCGGCCCTCGAAGAGATCGTAATGGCCATGCGCGTTCGCCGCGACCGTTATCCTTACGAGACTTGTATTGCAGGCGAGCAACTCTTCGCTGCCAGCCAGATGCTGAGCGAAATCATCGGCGTGCCGGTGCAGCCCAACAAAGCGGTGACCGGCCGGAATGCTTTCGCACACGAAGCCGGAATCCACCAGGACGGCGTGCTTAAAAATCCGCTCACCTACGAGATTATGACGCCGCAGTCGGTGGGCGTGCCTGATTCAAAGCTCGTGCTGGGCAAGCATTCCGGCCGCCATGCTTTGAGCATTCGCTGCGAGCAACTTGGTTATCAGTTTGACCGCCGGGCCTTGGATGATATTTACCGGCGCTTTGTGCGCCTCGCCGACAAGATCAAACACGTCGAAGATCACCACTTGTTGGAATTGATTCGAGACACCCACAAGCCGGCAGCATCTGCGACTCCCCTGTTCGAGCCGATTGCCAGCTCGGTTGCCGCCGCCGTGAGCATGCCGGCACAGGAAGCAAAGCGGCCGTTTCCCGTTGTGCCGCAAACCACTGCTATCGACTTGCCACTCCCTCTTCCCGCGGAGCAGCATCACGAGCAGGAAGACTATCTCTGGGGCGTGTAGCGGTCGAAATGGTTGCCTGGGACGGTCGCTCCTCCGACGGGACGGACAAGGCTCTCGGCCGTTCGGCGGGCGAAGGCCGCATTGCGGTGACGCACATCCTGCAACGTGAAAGCACTTTCCATTAGACTAATTTCCGGATGCTTCTAACCATCACTGTTCTTCCCGGCGACGGAATCGGTCCGGAAGTCACCGAGCAGGCCGTGCTTGTGTTGCAGGCTATTGCCGACGGGTTTGGACATCAGCTCCAGCTCCAGCACAAAAATATTGGCGGCGCGGCTCTGGCCGTTGCAAATGATCCTCTGCCCGGTGACACCATTCAGGCATGCCTTGCTTCATCCGCGGTTTTGATGGGCGCAGTCGGCAACCCCGCCTTCGATCACTATCCCAATCAACTTCGCCCTGAAGCGGGGCTTCTGCGCCTGCGGCGAGAGCTCGGCGCTTATGCCAACTTGCGTCCCGCCTTCTGTTTTCCCGCGCTGGTAGATTGTTCTCCGCTGCGTCCCGAGCTCGTTCGCGGCGCCGATATGATGATCGTCCGCGAGTTGCTGGGAGGCCTTTACTTCGGAGAGCCGCGCTCGATTGAGGGCGTATCGGGATCTCGCGTGGCTACGAATACCATGACCTACGACGAACCGGCTATCGAGCGTATTGCTGGCGTTGCTTTTAAGCTGGCAAAGACGCGGCGCCGAAGAGTTCTGTCCGTGGATAAAGCGAATGTTCTCGAGTGTTCCCGCCTGTGGCGCGAGGTGGTCATCCGTTGCGCGAAGGAATATCCAGACGTCCACCTTTCTCACATGTATGTGGATTCTGCCGCGATGTCGCTGGTACAGCGTCCTAAAGATTTCGACGTAATCCTCACTGAAAATATGTTTGGCGATATTCTTTCCGATCAGGCTGGCGGTGTTGTCGGTTCTCTCGGACTGCTGGCCTCAGCGAGCATTGGAGGGCCGGTAGGCTTATACGAGCCTGTGCATGGTTCAGCGCCAGACATCGCGGGCAAGGGAATCGCCAATCCGCTGGGCGCAATACTTACTGTCGCTTTGATGCTGCGACATTCTTTTCAATTAGAACGCGAAGCCCTCTGCATCGAGAGCGCCGTCAGCATGGTTTTGGATGGCGGCTCGCGCACTGCGGATCTCGCCCGCGCGGGAGGAAGTTCGATTTCAACGGCGGAGATGGGAAGCCAGGTTGTCGAAGCTGTGAAAGCGGCGCACGCAAAACAAAAATCTGTCTGAAGAGGAACTTCAGATCCTGGGAGAAGGTCGGTCCGGCAGGGTCTTTGCGGATTGCACAACGACCCGTGGTGTTCCGTCGTACTTGCCCGTCAAGGCATACCAACGGATGCGCAGCATTTCCTGAAACATGCGCGCCCCATCCAGCAAAGGATTGATGCGTGTCCCGCCGGCGTGACCCCAGCGCACCGCAACTTCTTCTACGCGGAATCCAAACCTGCGGGCGAGAAAAAGAATCTCGGGATCGAAACCCCAGCGCTCGATGCGCTGCAGCGGCAGAATCGTTTGTGCGGCTCGGCGGGTAAAAGCCTTAAAGCCGCACTGCGTATCCTTAAATCGCAAACCCAAAATAATCCGGTTTAACAAGTTGAACACTCTGCCGATGAATTGCCGGTGCAACGACTGCCGCTTGGTTTGCAACTCGGTGCGCAACCACCGCGATCCGATTGCGATGTCCGCGCCCGCCGCTATGGCCTGAAGCAGCTTCGGCATTTCTTCAATGGGCGACGATAGATCGGCGTCACTGAATACGACGACGTCGCCTCGCGCACTCAGCATGCCGTTGCGCACGCTGTAGCCCTTGCCGCGATTGCCTGGGTTTTCCACCAACCGCAGAATCGGATTTTCTTTCGCGAAGGTCCGTACGATTTCCGCTGTGTTATCCCGCGAGCCATCGTTCACTACGATGACTTCCGCATCCCACCCCTGCTCACGCACATAGGACAGCACCTTTTCCAGGGTTGCCCCCAAGCGCTGGCCCTCGTTGAACGCCGGAATGACGATGCTGTAGGTCATGTGCATGCTGCAAATTTGATACTCGCCAAGTGCTGACTGACCACATGGGCACGCTTAAGATGTCACTTTCCTCGCGCCTGTTGCCGCCGAAATGGCTTCGCTATTGTACGTCGGAAGGGGAAGTAGGCGGGGAGAATTATGCGGGCAGAATTACGTGGAATGGCGCTCAAGCCACTCGTTTTTCCAGCAACATGCCGAAAAATTCGTTGACCAGATCGCCGTCAAGCAAGCCCTGGCGGGCCTTTTCACGCATCGTCTGCGCCGACTGCTCATGCGCAATGGCCGGCTTATAAGGCCTCTCGGTCCGCAGAGCATCGTAGACATCGACCACCTGCAAAATTCGCGGCAGCAAAGGAATTTCGCTTGCCTTCAAACCATCGGGATATCCCGAGCCATCCACATGCTCGTGATGGTGGCGGATGATCGGCAGCACTAGCCGTAGCGACTTCAGAGGCTTGCAGATATTCTCCCCGGTCACTGGGTGTTGCTTCATGATGATCCACTCTTCCGGCGTCAGATCGCTGCCCTTTTTCAGGATCTCGTCCGGCACGGCAATCTTGCCCAAATCATGCAGATATCCGCCGCGCCGCAAGGCCACAATCGAATCCTGGTCAAGTCCGAGATGCCGCCCCAGCTCTGCGGCATTGAGCGCCAGTCGCTCGCAATGCCCCTCGGTGTAAGGATCGCGGCCTTCCACAATCAGACCGAGGGTGCACAATACAGAGTCCGCAGTCTCCAGTTCGTCGGTGAACTCCTTCATCCGGAGCAGAGACTTTACCCGCGCCGTCAACTCTTCGGCCAGAACTGGCTTATTCAAAAAGTCGTCGGCGCCCGCCTCGATTCCTCGCACCTTGTCCGCGCTGTCAGTCAATCCGGTGATAAGAACAAACGGAATCAGCCTGGTTGCAGGGTCATCCTTGAGGTCCCGGCAGAGCTCATACCCGGATTTCCCAGGCATTCTGACATCCGAGAGGATCAAGTCAGGCGCTTGCTTCCGCACCTCCGCCTCGGCCTGCTGCGCATCGCCCGCCGTCACGACTTCGTAGCCGCGCATAGTGAGCAACTGGCCCATCAAAGCGGCGATGCTGGCGTTGTCATCCACTACCAGAATGCGAGCAAGCCGCCGGGTCCAAACCCCACCCATATCTTGATCAGAAGCGGCTTCTCTCTGGGACGTTGTACGCAAGCCAGAATTCGAAGTTAAGCGGAAGTCGCGGGGAAAGGGCATGGCGGAAGTTTCGATGAGTTTTATTCTACTTCAATCTCAAAGCTGCGGTAGTTACAAGAACGAAAGAATATGCACGGTTCATGTTTGCTGTCCTCCCGTTTCGGAATTAGCTGCTGAAATTCGGTGACTTCTACCCTTGCCCCGCACATTCTCTAATGCTTAATGTCGGTTATGGTCCGCATCTTTGATTGTCGCATCCGGATTGCGGCTGCCTTTCTTGTCATGTGCGGCGTGGCCAGCACCGCATATTCTTTGTCGAAAACGCACGTCATCGTTTTCGGTAAGTGGATGACGGTTTCATGGTCCCCCGGCGGCACAACTGACGAGAAACCTGTTGCCTTGAAGGTTCGTCCCCTTCTCATCGACACTCGCATCAAAGAGTTCACGCTTGGTTCGACCCATGACATCACGGATCGCTTATTCGTCGTCCGCCGAGCTTTCCGCATCAACGACACTCTTCCCCAGGAAACTTCGCTGCCGCCGCATTGGCAATGGCAGCGGGGAGGATGGATATTGGTCGACCGAGTCACCGGCCATATTTCTCCCGTCAATCTGCCCGAGTTTGACCTGTTTTATTCGAGTGCAAGTTGGTATCGCGATTATGCGGCCTATTGCGGTGTTTCCGATGACGGCAAGAAAGTCTATGTCGTCGTAGCGCAGATCGGCCGCCGCAAGCCAGTGTTAAAGAAGGTTCTGGATGGTGAGACCGTTGCCGCTAGTGAGAGAAAAGACACATCTCCCGAATCCGCCTGCCCCACGCCCGAATGGCAGCGCGCGCCCATCCGCGTGACCTTCGAGCCCGCAGGCGCTGCAAAGCAGACCTTCGCAATCCGAGGCCACACTGTGGACCTCATGACCGAAGAAGACGATGAGGAAGAGGCCGCAAGATAATTCGAACTGCTAACTGCCATCTGCCGTTGCCAAATTGCCGTCAATCCCCTGCCGCCTCGACCGCCGGCAACTCCTTGGGAGGGGCGCTCTCCTTTACCTTCGCGCTCGTCACCAAAATCACTGAGAGCACAACAATAACGCTTCCCGTCACAATGAAGCGGTCCACGCGCTCGTGCAGAATTAACCAGCCCAGAAAAACAGCGACCACGGGATTGACGTAGGCATAAGTCGACACTTTTGATGTAGGAACGTGCTCCAGCAGCCAGATGTAGGCGGTGTACCCGATCCACGATCCGCACACGACGAGATAGAGCACAGCGCTTACCCCGCGGGTCGTCCATGACACGCGGGAGAAATCTCCCAATGCCACCGCAAACAGGAAATTCGCCACGCCTGCCGCCGTCACCTGCCATCCCGTGGCGCTGAACACATCCATGCCGGACTGCCAACGCTTCGACAGCACGGATCCCAGCGCCCACGAAAATGAGCCACCGATCAGCCCAAGTGAGGCCACCAATTCCTTCCGGCCAATCGCTGTTCTCGAATGCAATTCCGGCCAGAACAAAACGAATAATCCCACGATTCCCAGAGCCAGCCCGGCCTTGCCTCGCCCTGCAATCCGATGATGGCCGAGCAGCAGCGAGTCGAGCACCAAAAACCACAACGGCGTAATGGCAATGATCAGCGCGGCCAGCCCTGACGGAACCGTCTGCTCCGCCCACGAGAGCGTCAGGTTGCCACCCATCAGAAGCAGAACTCCAACTACGGCTGAAAGCGCAATCTGCCGCGCCGAGTAGTGGATCCTGCGCCCTGTCGCTGCACACACCGCCAGCATCACCACCCCTGCGATCGAAAAGCGCATGGCGCACATTAGCGCGGGAGGAATGCTCTGCACCGCAATGTCGATGGCCAGGTAGGTTGAGCCCCAGAATAAATAAACCAGCCCGAAGGCAAGAATCACCGCAAACCGGCTCGGGCTGTGAGCTTTCAACATGTAATTGAGAAAAAAGGGAAGCTAAAAGATATCAGACGAACATATCAGACGAACCAGCTGAGGAATCGTTTCTTTAAGTTGAACGTATGTGGGGAAAGCCGCCCTATCCTGCCGGGGGCGCCGACGGGGTTGTGGGCTAAGCGAAGCTCGATTGTTACTTCAACTTCTCGTACTCAGCTTTGGCTTCCTTGAGGACGGGGACATCGGGATCCGCATCTTTCCACAGCGCAAAGAAGTCCTGATACGCGGCCCTCGCCTTCGGCGTGTCCCCGGTCATGACGTATGCCCGTGCCAGTCCCAGCTTGGCGTACGAATGCTCTGGATATACGGGAGCGATGCCGCGATGGTCTACGATCTTCTGAAATTCTGCCACCGCATCCGCGCCACGTTTCGCTTGCAGATAAGCCAGCCCTCGAACGTAGATGGGAAACAATCCTTGAACTGCGCCCATTTCGTAAGGGGTTGCTGTCTGCAAGGCGTTAATCGCTTGTTCCGGAGCCTTTCGGTTCAATGCCGTCAAGGCTGTTGCGCAGGGAGCCCATACGTTGCGCAGAAGAGTGTCATCCGGGAAACGGCGGTTCAGGTCGTCGGTGATCGTCTGGGCGTGGCTTCCGTCTCCGGTCATTGCCAAGGCTACTGCCACCGATTCCATATTGTTCCGGCCATGTGCAAGACCGGAACTCGATGCGGCAAGTTCGCGCGCCTTGGCGGGGTATCCTGCTTCAGCCTCGGCGACTGCCCAGCCTGCCTCAGTGCTTGCGGTAGTTCCCTTGAAGCCAAGACGATCAGTCAGTTCCGTCGAATGTTTTAAGAGCTCCCGGCTTTTCTGCATTTGGCCGTGCGCCGCCGCAACCGTGGCAGCTTCGTTCAACAATAAGTACTCGCTGCGCTTTCCCTCGGCCCACTTCATTTGACGCTGCATTCCATCGTTATCGCCGGTCAGAAAAGCCAGTTCGTACTGTTGTTGATGAATGAACAAGTTGTCCGCCTTTAAATCCACGGCTCTTTGCAGCGTCGCGCGCGCTTCCTCCAGGCGGTTCAGGGCCATGTAAGCCGTCGCTGTGTGGGCGTAGCCGAACGGAGCATTCGGCTCCAACCGGGTGAACTCGTTCGCCTCCTCGATCGCCTTGTCGAACTGGCCGAAGTAAAGGCCGTATTCGAGGGCGAGATTGGCGTAGGGGCTGGAATCGTTGGGAAAGGTGCGAACCGCCAATTCCAGCGTCTGGCGATCCTTGTCGATGTCGCCGGACGCCGTATAGAAGTGGTCGTCAATGTAGAAGCGTTCGCGATCGCTGACCCGCTCACGCAGGTCAAAAGCTTTGCGGGCAGCGTCAACCGCTCGATCTTCCTCTCCAATGTTGTTGTAAATGGCCGAAAGGCGGGCATACGCCATGGCAAAATTGGGGTCGAGTTCCACCGCGCGCTGATACAAAGGAATTGATTCGGCCTCGCCGCCGCCATTGCGCATCTGATCGGCGGCGGCGAAAGCCTTCAAAGCTTCGAGCGACGATGTTGTCGCCTCGGTCACCGGCGTATCGAATTTCTGAATCGACGCGAGCGATTCGCCCAGCTTTCCTCGCAGGCTTGACGCGGCTTTGCCGACCGCTGGCAATACCGCTTCTTTCGACGCAGCCGTCACCTGCTCGCGGGCCAGGGAATCTCCGGTAGCGCAGTTCGTAGCGTCGATGGCGACAACGTACTCGCTCCCCAGCGTCGCGATCGATCCACTCAGCATGGCTTTGATGTGTTCGCGTTCGCAAATTTCCCGGGCCACGCTTCCTGTCACACGCTCATCTTTGCTGCGTCCCATGAACTGCAGCGCCTTGCGAACCGTTTGATCGGGAACAATGTTCAGATACGGCGATTGCTCCAACTGCACAGCCAGCGCCTGCTTGAGCGTTCCGTCGAAAACCGCGTCGCCGGTAGTGTTAACGAAATCCGCCAGCAGCACGCTGTCTTTTCCGGTTAGCTTCGCCGAGCTTCGAGAGCGCAGATAATATCCCCCGGCAGCCAGAACGGCTAGAACGACTACGGCGACAGGAAGAATCGTTTTCCAGGCTTTCTTCTCGGTTACCCCGCTACTCTGCGCGATTGCCACTGCGCTCGACGAGACAGCCGGAACACCGGAAAAAGCGGACGCAGCCTTTTGCGACCCTGATGCCGCGGCGATTGGACGCGACGCTTCACTTTCGGCAGGCGAAATCGACGGAGAAGAATCCGACTGCGCTGCAATGGTTCGTCCGCTTTCCGTATCGCGCCTTAGACGTTGCAAGTCCGCGCGAATATCGGCTGCGTGCTGGTAACGCAGGTTGCGGTCTTTCTCCAGCGCCTTGCTGATCACGTCTTCCAGCTTCGCCGGCAGATCCGGATTCAAGCGAACCGGTGAAACTGGGGCGCGATCGAGAATAGCCTGAAAGACAAGCGCGGAAGTTTCTCCTCGAAATGGCAGCTTTCCTGTGGCCATTTCATACAGCACAACTCCAAAGGAAAAAATATCGGTACGCGCATCCAGTTCCTTTCCCTTGGCCTGCTCGGGTGACATATACGCTACGGTGCCGAGAGTGGAGCCCGGGCTGGTGAGGTGTTCCTCGACCGCGACGCTGGTTGCCGCCGTGACCTCAGGCACATCAGTCGATTTAGCCGGCAGGCTCTTCACCTTGGCCAGACCGAAGTCCAGGATCTTCGCGTGTCCGCGCTTAGTTACAAAAATGTTTGCCGGCTTGATGTCGCGGTGGACAATACCCTCGCCATGGGCGGCATCGAGCGCATCCGCGATCTCAATCCCCAGGGCCAGAATTGTTTCCAGCTCCATCGGATGATCGCCGATCAGATGCTTGAGCGTAGACCCATCGAGAAATTCCATGACGAGGAATGCGCGCCCATTCTCTTCGCCGATGTCGTAAATGGTGCAGATGTTGGGATGATTAAGCGCGGAAGCAGCTTTGGCCTCTCGCCGGAATCGCTCCAGGGCCTGGCGATCCTGTTGAAGATCTTCGGGAAGAAACTTCAGCGCGACAAAGCGGCCAAGCCGAGTGTCTTCAGCCTTGTAGACCACACCCATGCCGCCGCCACCAAGCTTCTCAACAATCCGATAGTGCGAAATGGTTTGGTCGAGCAAGGAGGGTCGCTCCGCTGTGAGGGAGTCCAGCTATGCTAGGCGGAGTTTACAAGGATGTCAAAAACAATGTAGGGACACCCCTGACTGTCCACCGGGCCGCGGTAGCCCGCGCCGGCAACCCCGATTGTCTGTATATTGCCCAATAAGATGGGGGTTACGCAGCGCCTTCCCCCCACGTATAATAATCTTGCAAGACATGATCACCCATGCAGCACAACGTCTTCAATTCGCACTCTCCCAATTCGCATCTGCCCGAGTGCTGGCTGCACTGCCTGGTGTGTCCGCGGCGTTATCGTGCGAATTTACCTTCTCGGCTTCGTCCCAGTCTTTTCGGTAGTGACTAACAATCCTTTCCGCCTGATTCGCCTCTGAGGGCGTACGCCCGAACCAGGGCCGCGCATTTCGAGGTTCCGATCACTCACCACTTTCAGCGAACTACGGAGAGCTGCTTAGGAGGATTCCATGACTACCAAGACTATGACGACCGCGGCCGGTCCAAAGATCAAGACTGCGCTCCCGGGGCCGAACGCAAAGCGCGTGCTGGCGATCGATGAGAAATACATTTCACCGTCGTATACACGCTCGTATCCGCTGGTCGCCAAGAGCGGCCGCGGCATTGTCATCACGGACGTCGATGGCAACGAGTTCTACGATTTCTCCGCAGGCATTGCTGTGACCTCGACCGGCCACTGCCATCCGGACGTCGTCGCCGCCATTCAGAAGCAGGCGGGCGAACTCATTCACATGTCAGGCACGGATTTTTATTACGAGAACATGGTCCAACTTGCGGAGCGGCTTTCGAAGATCGCTCCCATGCCTGGTCCGCACAAGATTTATTACGGCAATTCCGGCGCAGAAGCGATCGAGTGCGCGCTTAAATTGGCCCGTTATCACACCAAGCGCCAGAACATTATTGCGTTTTTCGGCGCCTTCCACGGACGCACCATGGGGGCATTATCCTTAACCGCGTCAAAACCCCAGCAACGGCGCCGCTTTGCGCCGCTGCTGCCGGGAGTGACTCATGTTCGCTATCCCGACGTTTATCGTGGGTGCGTCGCCGGTCAGCAAGATGCGGAAGCTTTCGCGTTAGGTTGCGCGCGCTTCATCGAGGAGAAGCTGTTCAAGACCACACTGCCTCCGGAAGAAGTGGCGGCGATTTTCGTCGAGCCCGTGCAGGGCGAAGGCGGCTATGTGGTTGCGCCCACCGTTTTCATGCAGGAACTTCGCCGCATTTGCGATCGCCACGGAATCCTGCTGGTGGTGGATGAGGTGCAAAGCGGTATGGGTCGGACGGGCAAATGGTGGGCGGTTGAGCACACCGGCGTCGAGCCGGATATGATCTGCATCGCAAAAGGAATTGCGTCCGGCATGCCGCTGGGCATTACCCTGACGCGATCCGAAATCATGGACTGGGTGCCGGGCTCGCACGCGTCAACCTTCGGCGGCAATCCGGTCTGCGTGGCGGCTGCGCTGGCTACCCTCGACGTAATCGAAAACGAGAATCTGCTGCGCCACTCGGCGGAAGTGGGTGCGCACATGATGAAACGCATGGCGGAGTGGCCCACTCGGCTGAAGTTGGTGGGCGATGTGCGTGGGCGCGGCCTGATGATTGGCGTCGACATTGTCAAGGATAAAACGACGAAAGAATATGGAACCGCCGAGCGCGACCACATTGTCGAAAAGGCGTTTGAGCAGGGCGTGCTGTTCCTGGGCTGCGGACCCAGCTCGATCCGGCTGTGCCCTCCGCTGGTAGTAAAAAAAGAAGAAGCCGACGTTGCCCTCGACGTCCTGGAAGAGTGCATTCAGCAGGCATGCAATTAAATTTAGGCCTGCCGGATCACTGAAACCACCCTTTCCTCCCCGGGGTGGTTTCGCTTTTTGGCGGAGCTTTATGCAACATTAGCGGGATTTCCCCAAAACCATAGTCTTCAAAGTCAACGCATTCACGGCGGCGTAGCCGTGCTGGTCGTTGTCAAAATAGACATAGATCGCCTTAAGCTCCCGAGCCCAGCTCTCGATTTGCCGCGCCCACTTGCATAGTTGTTCATCGGTATAGCTTCCCTGGTATTTGCCGGGATCTGGGCCGTGGAGGCGCACATAGGCGTAATCCGCGGTGACGCCGAGAGGGGAATGGTATCCGGCAAGCTCATAGATGCAGAAGGCGGCATTGAATTTCCGCAAGATGGAATCGATCTCGCGGGTAAGCCAGGAGAGCTCGCGAAACTCGAAAGCGTAGCGCAGATCGCGCGGCAAAATCTCGAGCAGACCAATCAGGCGATCGGGATTCACTCTCCAGTGCGGCGGAAGCTGGAACAGCACAGGGCCTAATTTTGATCCCAGGCGGGCGGCGCGCGGCAGCAAATTTTCGATAGCGTGCTCGGGATCTTTGAGTTTCTTGTTGTGAGTGATAAAGCGGCTCGCCTTCACCGCAAAGATGAAATTTTCCGGCGTAGCGTCGCGCCAACCATCGAATGCTTCCGGCGTCGGCAGCCGATAAAAGCTGTTATTCAATTCAACGGTATCGAAGTGCTGGACATAGTAACTGAGCAGTTTGGAATCGTGTGTTCTGGCAGGATAGAACGGTCCCTTCCAGTGCTTGTAATGGAAGCCGGACGTGCCGATGCGGATGTCGCAAAGCATGCAGACATATGGATGGCGGTGGCAAGGTTAGTGTTGACTTGCAGGGAAATTATCCGCGCTTCCAAAGGGGGCTGACTTTGCCTGAGCCACGGCCACCATCATCCTCCCGATTTGGAACGACAAATGGTTCCAGCACGATGGTTGTTCTCAAAATCATGCCCTTTCTGAAGGCTGAGTTGCGTAGAGTAAACATGGACAATCCTTGTGCGGACCGGCGAAACACGCTCTTCGAGCCAAGAAGAATCGGCCATCCTTCAATTGGATGAATTCGAGCATGGCAAGGCCGGCCTCAGAAAAACCGACACCGCCAGTCGTGTCGTGGAAGTCGGGATGGTCGGGACTTTCGACATCGAGAATTATGGCGACCTTCTTTTTCCTCTAATCGCTGCGGAGGCCCTCCGGCGGCGCGACCAGTGCATACGAGTCGTGCCCTTTTCAGCGAATGGCAGGTCTGAACCGGGATGGCCGTTTCTAGTGAGGCCTGTGGAAGAGATGGCCGGATGCTTATCGAAGCTTTCGGCCATGCTGATCGGAGGCGGTCAGATTCTTCGATTCGATAAGTTTTATCCCGTCGGCGTGCCGGCCAGTGCCGATATACCAATCGCGTACTGGTTAGTTCCGGCCGTTCAAGCTGCGCTTGCGGGTAAGCCGGTGATCTGGAACGCGGTGGGAGCTTGGACAGGTTCCCCGCGCTCGGCGTGGCATGAAGAACTGCTGCGCCAAGTGCTTGCGGCCAGCTGCTTCATTGGAGTTCGAGATGCTGCATCGGTGGATTATCTCGCCAGGATTGCACCCGACGCGGGCATCGAGTTTCTGCCCGATACCGCCTTTGGTTTATCGCGACTGTGGCCCCTCGAACAGGAAAGCACCGGCTTTACAAACTGGCGGAGGTCCTTAGGCTTGGACGGCAAGTATATTGTCATTCAGGCGAATGCCGCTCTTGGCTGTTACCGCTCGACGATCGAATCGCAGATGCAGTCGGCGGCAATCAGTGGTGTCGTTCTTCCCGTTTGTTGGTGCCACGGGGATCGCGCCGAAGAATTTCCGGAAATGAAGGGTCGCGTCTTCTCAAGCCGCCAATGGCTCCCACCCAAACTAATCAGCGAAATAATCGGTCGCTCAGAGTTTGTCTTTGCGTCCAGCCTGCACACTTGTATCACCGCAATTAGCTATGGAGTTCCCGTTGCCCGCGCGCAGCTTTATTCCGAGCGCAAATATGAGTTGCTCGATGGTTTCGAGGGCATCGTCCATATCAACGATAGGAACGCGGTCTCCCGTCTTTTGCGCCGCGGGCGCCGGACTGAGCCGAAGGTCAAGGACTATGCCGATCAACTGGACCGATATTGGGACAAGGTACGGGATCTTGCGCTTCAGCCCCCGGTCGAGCATTGCGATCGATCCCGGAGCTTGATGTTGTGCTGGGTCGCAAAGGCATGCAAACGCCCTCGACGTTTGGAGGTGGCGCAAAGGTTGGCTACTATTCTGCGGAAATCGCTTGTCCGGCAGTTTCCTCTCAAAAGACGAGTCGCGATTCGCCATCGTCTCTTGCTCGTCTCCAACTGGCTCGCTCTGGCTTTCCAATACACGGCCCGTTCCAGAATGTCGACACGGCGCGCCGGGCGTAAGGCAGGCGATACCGGCGAGGCAGGGTGTCTTAGGCGATAAGCTGGAGATATCTGCCGGGATGGACTTAGTAAGCCGCGCGGAGAAGCCAGCTTAAGCCTGGAATTCGGAGGCTTCGGGGAAGCGCAGCTTGCACTTGGCGAGAGAGAGGGCGAGCAACTCCTCGATCTTGGTTTCCTCGCAGTTTCTGGACATGGCGAGTTCGCTGACCAGAAGGTATCGCGCACGCTCCAGCATCTTCTTTTCCCGGAAGGAGAGTGGCTTCGCCTGATGCAGTGCGATCAGGCTCTTTAGCACCCCGGCGACCTCAAAGAGCGAACCGGTACGCATTCGGTCGGAATTCTCCTTAAAGCGGTCTTTCCAGTCGGCGGTGCTGAGATCGTCGGTTACCGACAGAAAATCGAGAATTTTCTGAACCTCGCCGTTCCGTACGACGCGACGAATGCCCACGCTACCGACATTATGGCAAGGCACCATCACCTTTAGGCTGCTGGCTTTGATGTTGAGCAGGTAGAACTTTTCCACAGTGGCGCCAATCGAGCGGCTGCTGATTTGCTCGATAACACCTACGCCGTGGTTGGGATAGACAACTTTATCGCCGATGTGGAAATTCAAGTCACCGTTCATAAAAGGGCACTCGGCAGGATTCGGTGTCTGGTGAGGGAGAAACGTTACCTTACTATAAACATAGTATCCCGAAATGGGAGGGAAAGCAAGGATAGGGGCAGAATTCACTAGCCGAGCCGAGGCCCCACTCTGTTTCCGAAAATAACGGCTTCGGCCGAAGGTAAGTAAGGCCCCCTCGAAAGAGGTGCTTAAAGCAAGGCCGCTACTTTTCGTAATGCAGCAGGGACATCACGTCGTAGCCCCTAAGCTTCTCGCGGCCCCTCAGGAAATCCAGTTCTATGATGAAGCCAAGTCCCGCGATCTCGGCGCCCAGCAAGCTTGCCAGCTTGGCTGTAGCCTCGGCCGTCCCTCCAGTGGCCAACAGGTCATCCACAATAAGCACACGCTGACCCTTTTGAATGGCATCTTTATGCATCTCCAGGGAATTGACCCCGTACTCTAGCGCGTAATCGAACTTCACAGTTTCGGCGGGAAGTTTCCCTACCTTCCGCACAGGCACGAATCCAGCATGCAGGCGGTATGCGAGCGCAGGAGCGAAGATAAATCCTCGGGCTTCCATTCCGAGAACCAGATCAATTCTCTGCTGAATGTAATGCTCGGAGAGCTTGTCGACCAGCGTAGCCAAGCCGTTCTTATCTTTTAATAAAGTCGTGATGTCATAGAAGAGGATTCCCTTCTTAGGGAAATCGGGCACTTCGCGGATGAGTCGTTTCAGTTGGTCGGCGCTTAGGCTTGAGTCAGCGGACAATCTACCATGCTCCTTCAATGCGGAATGAGCTGACTCCGGTCGTTGGTGGAACGGCAGATTCCTCGACGGCGTCCACACGGGCGGCGCGTGGCCCCTCCCGCAATCGTGATTGTAGTCTGGAAAGCTGATCGCGGGTTCCCTGGGCACAAACCTCGACGCTGCCGTCGGCATTGTTGCGAACCCAGCCTGCGATGCCGAGAATGTGAGCTTCGCGTTCCACGAACCAGCGGAAGCCCACACCTTGCACCCGTCCGCGAACCACAAAGCGGCGGGCTTCAATCGTTTTTTCCGTGGAAGTCATCTCGGAAAAATGTGATCCTGAGCAAAGAATCAGCTTCGCGAAGCTGATTCAAAGTCGAAGCATCTCTATGATCTCAAAACTCCCGCTGGCAAAATCTTACCCTTTGCCTTCGGACTATTTATCCCCATAGCGTAGGGATCCTTCGACTCTGCGTAAACGTCGCTTTGCGACTTTCTCGCTACGCTCAGGATGACAATGGACAATCGTCTTACGCCCGCGACAAATAAACCCCTTCGGCCGTGTCCACTTTGATCTTCTCGCCCTCGTTGATGAAGGGCGGGACCTGTACTACGAGCCCCGTCTCAGTCTTCGCCGCCTTGGTGACGCTGGAAGCCGTCGCGCTCTTCAGCCCAGGCTCGGTCTCAACCACAGTAAGCTCTACGGTCTGCGGCAACTCAATGCCAACGGCTTTGCCGTCGAAGAACTCGACTTTGATTTCGAGGTTGGCGATGAGGTAATCAACAGCATCGCCGAGAACGTCTTTGGTCAAGTGAGTCTGCTCGTAGTTCGAAGTATCCATGAAGTAGTAATTGTCGCCATCGGCATACAGAAACTGCATGTCGACTTCGTCCACGTTGACCTTCTCGATGGGATCGGGCGACCGGAAACGGTGCTCGAACATAGCGCCGGTGCGAAGGTTTCGCAGCTTGGCCTGAATAAAAGCTCGCAGATTACCGGGCGTACGGTGTTCAACGGCGAATACGGAGTGCAGATCATTATTGTGCTTGATGATCATGCCGGGGCGCAGTTGGGTGGCAGGGATCGACATTGCTTGAAACAATCTCCTTCAAAAAGTGCGGTTTATTGAACTGACGGAAGGCGGGCAGGCCACATTTTCCGCCGCACGCGAGGTCCAAAACTATGATTCTACACTCCGTGCCGGAGAAAGAAAACCTTGGCCGGGCGAGGGTGACGTAACTTTGATTGTGTAAAAAGCAAGAGGGTGTAAGTTGGCTTTGCCTAGCAAGCAAAAGCCGTCCCGAAAGGAGACCTACACCCAATGGCGAAGATAATCCCGATCACGGAGCATTTC
>JBAVZU010000387.1:0-25265 GCA_049588915.1 Candidatus Sulfotelmatobacter sp. | reverse complement strand
CATGACCGCTCCGGGCACGCTCTTGATGGCGAAGATGCTAGTTCCAGAAACCGAACAACCGAGAACCGCGGGACGAGTTGTGATGCCTGAGAGCGAAGAACAAGCGGAAAAAGAAGAGAATCTGCTCGGTTCGATCGCTCGGGGAACCACCGACGGACTGCATATGGCTTTGAACATCGCGGCGATGCTCATCGCGTTTCTGGCACTGATCGCACTGGCGGACGGCATTCTTGGAGGAATACATCACTGGGTAGCTTGGGTTCCAGCGAGTCTGGAAACAATTTTCGGCGCTCTCTTCGCTCCGGTTGCCTGGGTGATTGGCGTTCCATGGCACGATTGCGGCAAGATTGGAACTCTGCTCGGCACACGCATGGTGCTGAATGAACTGGTGGCATTTTCCATGTTGGGGCCGATGAAAGCGGCTCTCAATCCCCGCTCATTCACTATTGCCACATTTGCCCTTTGCGGCTTCGCGAATCTCAGCTCGATAGGAATTCAGATTGGCGGGATCGGCGCGCTCGCTCCGAACAAAAAAAGCGAACTGGCACGGCTCGGCATTCGTGCAATGCTGGCGGGCACCATGGCAAATCTGATGTCAGCCTCCATCGCAGGCATGCTGCTATAGAAAATCATCTCTTGGGTTTTGAAAGGACATCCTTCCTGTGAAGCAATTGCGGATTACGTGGATTTTCATAATGGTTGTTTTTCTTATCACAAACTTGTTTGCCCAAACCTCGCCGAAGCGGGTGATCATCGACACCGATCCGGGTACGGACGATGCTATGGCAATCATCCTGGCTTTGAACTCGCCTGAACTCAAAGTCGAGGCGCTGACCGTTGTGCCCGGAAACGTAGATGGGCGACAAGGATTGGAAAATGCGTTGAAGATTGTCTCGTTGGCTGGGCGCTGCGATGTTACGGTCGCCGGAGGTGCACAACATCCGTTGAATCAGAAGTTGATCACCGCGCAGTTTTGGCACGGCAAGAACGGATTGGCCGACGTTGAGTTGCCGGCCTCAACATGCAAGGCAGATCCACGCTTCGGACCAGATCTCATCATTGAACTTGTCCATAAATATCCGCACGAGATCACGCTGATTCCGGTGGGACCTTTGACGAACATTGCCCTCGCGGTGTCGAAGGATCCTTCGATTGTTTTTTTGGTTAAAGATATTGTCATCATGGGCGGTTCGATCACTGGCGGGAACGTGAATGGTGCTGCGGAAGCGAATATCTATAACGATCCCGAGGCCGCGCAGATCGTATTCAACGCCGGTTGGATGGTGACGATGGTTGGTTCCGACGTCGGCGAACGAACACTGATTACGAGAAAATACCTTGCGGACCTTCAGTCGTCTCATGGGCCGCAGAGCGACTTTATTGCGAAGATCGCGGACTTCTATTTGACCCGCAGCGAGAAAAGCGGGTACAGCGGCGCCGCCATGTATGATCCGCTGGCCGTGGGCATTGCTCTGGATCCGACCCTGGGGACACTCAAGGAAATGCATGTAGACGTGGAGACGAAAGGCGAATTTACCCGAGGAGAGACTGTCGCGAACCGGATGGGATCCGATGAGAAGAATGTCTTGCACGGAGATCATTACGAAATCGAAGGAGCCATTCCGCTAAAGCCGAACGCGCGAGTTTGCACGGCCTCCGACGCCGACCGGTTCCTGCAAATGTTCGTGACCCGCCTCCGTGGAAAGTAGAGGCTAGCCGTTGGCTCGAGCAATCAGAAAAATCGCGAGACCATAAAAGACAAACATCAGAACAAGATAAGCTTTTGCACGTGGTCCAGAATTCGCAAATTCTCTCCATACTAGAATTCCCCAGAGCGCAGCAACCATTGGAGCGCTTTGGCCAATCGCATAGGAGATGGCAACCCCGGTAAAACTTGCGGCGACCAGATTGAAGACTGTGCCCACGCCCCAGATACAGCCGCCCAAAAGTCCCAACAGATGGCCCGAGAGAGGTCCGGTGAAAAATCCACTGAAGCTTACGGGTTCTCCCACCAGCGGATGTTTCATAAAATAAACATTCCAGATAAAACACGAGAGCAACGCTCCGAGGGTGAGAAAAACCGCAGCGCTATAGGGTCCCAGTGGATTGCCGCGAGTCATCGCGTGGGTCATGAATGGAGCCCACAGACCCATCAGGACGCCGGAAACAACGCATGTGATCAAACTCTTCTTTGAGACCGTGCGTCCTGCAGCCGCGAGACTGCCATAGGCTTTGCCATCAAGAAGAACCGCAATAAAGGCGCACGCGACGCCCAGCGCCAGAGAAGCGGCGTTCCCTCTTGGCTGAAGCACGTAACTCAATACCGTTCCGACCACCAGCGCAATGCCGATTGAAATAGGAAAGGCGACGGCGAGTCCTGCCATATCGATCGCCGCCACGAGCAACAGATTTGCAAGGTTGAACAGCGCCCCTCCAATGAGCGCGTTCACGATGTTCGATGTATCCGCGGCACGGACATTATTGAGAAAGCTGGAGGAGTCGTGGCCCGCACTGCCCATGGTGAGAGCGAGCACGACGGAGATCAAGAAAATACCAACCGCATAGTCCCAGTAGAAAAGTTCGAAACGATAGCCCTTAACACCTTTATAGGTATTTGCCCATGACCCCCAGCAAATGGCGCTCGTAATCATCATCAACAGCGCAATGCCCAGACTCGATGGTGTGAACAAGCGTTTCTCCTTTGGCTTTGACTAGCTCTTGCAGCGGCTGGAAAATGTGTAACTGTACTCCTGTTTCTTCCACTCGACAAGTATTGCGCCGGCAGCAGGCTGTTTGGGCGATGCTCTGATATCCTACGCGCGTGCCACGCACATTTCTGATCGACACGGACACGGCTTCCGACGATGCCGTCGCTCTGATTATGGCTTTGCGAGCGCCGGAAGTCCGCGTGGCTGCGATTACGATGGTCGCGGGAAATGTCGACGTGCGCCAAGCCACTCACAACGCCCTCTATACCATTGAACTGTGTGGAGCGGACGTTCCGGTTTATGTTGGCGCGGAAAAGCCTTTGCTTCGCGCGTATACAAATGCGACGTGGTTTCACGGACGCGATGGGTTGGGAGACCACGATTATCCGGTGTCCCATCGTCTACCGGAAAAATTGCATGCGGTCGATGCCATCATCACTACGATTGAGGCTAACCCTGGACTTGTGCTCGTTACGCTTGGGCCGCTCACGAATGTTGCTCTCGCTCTGGCAAGAAAGCCATCGATCGCTATGAAAGTCAGCCGCTGCGTGGTCATGGGAGGCGCCCCTTGCTGTGAAGGCAATGTGACCCCGGCGGCCGAATACAACATCTGGGTGGACCCGGAGGCCGCCCGTATGGTAATGCTCAGCGGAATTCCAGTGGAACTGATCGGTTGGCAACTGTCACGCGGCGATGCTGTAGTGAATGAAAGGGATATTGAGTTGATGCAGGGATTCGATACGAAGTTCGCCCGGTTCGCCATCGAATGCAACAGTCACGCGCGCCACGCATATAAAGTGCAAACTGGAGAAGACGGAATTTGCTTGCCCGATCCGGTCGCGATGTGCATTGCCCTCGATCCGAGTGTGGGAACTGATTGGAGCGAGCACCACGTGGAGGTGGAAACTCGGAGCGAATTGACACGCGGTATGACCGTCGTGGACCGGTTGAACGTGGCAGAGGATGAGCGCAATCGATCGGAGTGGGCGTCAAGTTTGAAAATTGGCCGCAAAGCCAAAGTGTGCTGGAAAATCGACAACCAACGCTGGAAGGATGCGCTCTTTTCAGCGCTTCGCTAAGAGCTTCTACTGTGCACTTGACTAGCCGTTGACCTGCGAATAAGTTGACCGCCTCAGAAATTGTCCTTGACCGGCACGGCCCAAGAACTTTTCTCCGTCCACCACGATTCGCCCTTGAGAGAGGACCACATCTGGCATTCCGGTCACCTGAATACCTTCGAACATTGAATAATCCACGCGCATGTGATGAGTCTTTGCGCTGATCGTGTGTTTTTGTTTGGGATCGAAAATCACGAGATCGGCATCGCTGCCCACTGCAATCGTACCTTTGCGTGGATACAAACCGAAAAGCTTTGCGGGAGTTGTCGAGACTAGTTCGACGAATCGATTCACGCTAAACCGACGCTCGGACACGCCGCCAGAGTAGATCAGACTCATACGATGTTCCACGCCCGGGCCGCCATTGGGGATCTTAGTGAAATCGCCGCGTCCGAGTTCTTTCTGTTCCTTAAAGCAGAAAGGACAGTGGTCGGTAGAGACTACCTGCAGATGATCGCGCTTGAGGCCATTCCAAAGTTTTTCCTGGTGCCACTTCTCGCGAAGCGGTGGGGTGAAGACGTATTTGGCGCCTTCGAAATCCGGCACGTCAAAGTTTTCGATTGAGAGGTACAAATACTGCGGACAAGTTTCAGCATAGACTGGAAGCCCGCGATCCCGGGCCTCGCGCACTTTTTCGAGAGCTTCATTACAGCTCAAATGCACGATGTAGATTGGAGCTCCGGCCATCTCGGATAATGCAATCGCTCGAGATACCGCCTCAGCTTCGGCCGTAGTGGGCCGAGTTAGAGCGTGATACTTCGGGGCCGTCTTCCCTTCCACCAGCGCCTGCTGCACGATTACGTCTATCGCGCTTCCGTTTTCGGCGTGCATGCAGATGAGGCCCCCGTTCTTTGCGGTGGTCTGCAGCGCACGGAAGATACTGGCGTCGTCGAGCATAAAAACGCCGGGATAGGCCATGAAAAGTTTGAAGCTGGTTACGCCTTCGCCAACCAGGGCATTCATCTCCTGCAATTGACCATTGCCGATGTCGGTCACGATACAGTGAAAGGCATAGTCGCAGACAGCCTTCTGTGAAGCTTTGCCCATCCACGTGTCAAAGGCTTTGCGCAAGGGTTGGCCTTTGTACTGGATGGCAAAGTCAATCAGCGTTGTGGTTCCGCCGAATGCTGCGGCGCGCGTTCCGGTTTCAAAATCGTCGGCGCTGGTTGTACCGCCGAAGGGCATGTCGAGATGAGTATGGACATCGATGCCCCCGGGAAAAACATATTTCCCTGACGCGTCCAGGATTTTGGAAACATTCTCTCGAGGAAGGTCTTTGCCGATCGCCGTGATCTTGCCGCCCGTGATTGCCACATCCGCAACGTAGGTGTCGGTTGCGGTTACTACTGATCCGTTGCCGATGATCGTGTCAAAACCCATCGCAGCCTCCGCTCGGGATGAAAAAGGGAATTCTATGCTAAACTGCCGCACTTCACTTCTCCATAATTCTTATGGGTGATGGAAGGGGCTGACCATGCAATTTGGCATCACGTTGAAACCGGACATTACGGTGGAGCGCATCCTGGGCTTGTCGAGGCAGGCCGAGGCTGCAGGGTTCGAATACGGTTGGCTTTTCGACTCACATGTTTTGTGGATGGATCCGTATCCTTTGCTTACGCTCATGGCGACGAACACGCAGCGGATGCGGCTGGGCACGCTGGTTACGAATCCTGCAGTTCGCGATCTCACCGTAACTTCCAGCCTGTTCGCGACATTGAATTTAATCTCTGGTGGAAGGATGGAACTGGGTATTGGACGCGGTGATAGTTCGAGGCGGGTGTTGGGCAAGAAGCCGGTAAGTTGGTCGCAGCTGGAAACTGCGGTCAAGATTTTTCGCGATCTTACATCGAGCCGTGAAATTGAATATGAAGGCCAGCCGACGCGACTAACATGGGCAAAAATCCCGCCGCGAGTTTGGATTGCAGGTTATGGCCCGAAGGTTTTACACATGGCGGGGCGCGTGGCAGATGGGATCATCTTGCAGTTTGCGGACCCAGATTTAATTTCCTGGTGCATGAGTTTCGTGAAAGAAGGCGCCCGCGCTGCAGGCCGTGATCCCAAGAAAATCGAAGTAATGGCGGCCGCGCCAGTTTGGATTTCTAATGATTTGGCAACCGCTCGTGAACGCGTGCGCTGGTTTCCTGCACTCGTTTCCAACCACGTGATGGATCTCATCCGACAGTACAAACCAGAAGATCTGCCTCCGGCGTTGACTTCTTATGTGCAAGACCGAGGAGGCTACGACTATCTTCACCATTGCGTCGTGGAAAGCGACAATGCAGATTTTGTGTCCGACGAAGTAGTCGATCGCTTTTGCGTCGTTGGACCGTCTGAAGCTCATCACGAAAAGCTGGAAAAGCTGGCGAGCGTGGGAGTTACACAGTTCAATCTCTACCTGATGTGCGGTGACGAGGAACAATCGCTCGCTACTTATGCGCGGGATGTTTTACCAGCCTTCCACAGAGCACCGAAATCCTGAAACTACAAAGATCCAATCGGCGCAAGTTCAGCGGAGCGCTGCAGTTTCATCATTGCGTAATAGGTCGCAAAGGAGACAGCAAAACCGACGAACCAGGAATAGTCATAGAGAACGCGAACAGAGGGGGCCAGGAGCCCAACGAGCGCGATGCCAGCTCCGAGCGCAAGTGAAATCATGGCGCGCCAGTTGAATCCTTTGGAATATTCGTAGATGCCGCCGCGAAGATATAAGTCGTCGACCTGCAAGATACGCCTTCGAATCACAAAGTAATCACAGATCATGATGCCCGCGACCGGACCGAGAAAGGCCGCGTAGCCACCGAGCCAGCCCAGGATGAACGTGTTGTAATCCGCCAGCAGTTTCCACGGCATCAGCGCGATTCCCATCAAACAGGTGATGACTCCTCCGGTGCGGAAGCTAATCCTGCGAGGCCATAGATTGGAGAAGTCATTTGCCGGAGATACCACGTTGGCCCCTATGTTCACATTCAATGTCGCCAGCAGAATCGCAATCAGGGAGATCACCACGGCCACAGGGGAATGGAACCGGCTGAGTAATTGCACGGGGTCCGAGATAGCCGTACCGTAGATCACGACCGTGGCGGAGGTCACGGCGATGCCGATGAAAGCGTAGAGCGTCATCGTGGTCGGCAGAGCTAGCGCCTGTCCAATGATCTGTTCCCGCTGGTTGCGCGCGAACCTGGTGAAGTCTGGAATGTTCAGCGAAACCGTAGCCCAGAAACCTACCGTACCGTTCAGGGCTGGAATAAGAAATTTCAGAAAGTCAGGAAAGTTGGAGAATCGCGAAGGCGCGGCCAGCATGGGACCGAAGCCGCCCGCTCCGCGATACGCCCACCCCAAGAGCAGCAATCCAACTCCTAACAAAATGGGAGCGCTGATCCCTTGCAGGATTCTGATGTATTCGATTCCCATCAGGATGACCGAAAGATTGATCAGCCAGAAAAGTAGAAAGCACACGGCGGTTGCATGGGGAAAGTTTTTCCATTCCGGAGCGAGCGTAGCCAGCAATGTGCTGATCGCCTCGCCGCCGATCCAGGTCTGGATGCCGAACCATCCGCACGCTACCAGCGCTCGCAGAACCGCGGCAACGTTTGCTCCCAGAACTCCAAACGACGCGCGCGCCAGCACAGGAAACGGAACTCCGTACTTGGCTCCGGGATGGGAGTTCAGCAACATTGGGATCAGCACGATCACGTTGCCGAGAAAAATTGTGGTCACCGCTTGTTTCCAGTTCATCCCACCTTGTATCAAACTTGCCGCCAGCATGTAGGTGAGGATGTTGACCGACATCGAAATCCAAAGCGCGGCAAAGTTGTAGGTGCCCCAATGCCGGCGCTCGGGTGACGCAGGCGCGAGATCAGGATTGTAGAGAGAGCTGGATTCGATGAGTGATCGACGTGGAGATTCCGAAGTGGTCATGAGTTTGGATTCGAGAATTGAGCACTGCACCGTGCAGCTGTGAAATACAAGGCTCAGTCTGCTGCCGCAGAACTTCCAGTCTGCGCGGTGATCGGGCCATAGCTTTCTGGCCGGCGGTCACGGAAGAATTGCCACACCTTGCGGACCTCCGCGATCATTTCCAGATCGAGATCCGCAACGACAACCTCGTCCTTGTCGCGGCTGGCCTGAGCGATGATTTTGCCGCGAGGATTGCAAAAGTAGCTCTTGCCGTAGAACTCCCCGATGCTCCAGGGCTTCTCAATGCCTACGCGGTTGATGGCGCCTACAAAATAACCATTGGCCACAGCGTGTGCTGGCTGCTCGAGCTCCCATAGATATTCCGACAGGCCGGCAACTGTCGCAGAAGGGTTGAAAACAATTTCAGCGCCGTTCAATCCCAGAATCCGGGCACCCTCGGGAAAGTGGCGATCATAGCAAATGTATACTCCGACGCGCGCATACTTTGTCTCGAAGACGGGATAACCAAGATCGCCGGGCGTAAAGTAAAACTTCTCCCAGAATCCGGGATGGCAGTGTGGGAGGTGGTGCTTGCGATACTTCCCCAGATAACGGCCATCGGCATCGATCACGGCAGCCGTATTGAAATAAACGCCGGGCATCTGCTCCTCGTAGACGGGAACCACAATCACCATGCGGTGCTTGGCCGCGATCTTTTGCATCATGCGGACCGTCGGGCCGTCTGGGACTCGCTCGGTCAGCTCATACCAGCGCGCATTCTGTTCGGCACAGAAATATGGCCCATAGAAAAGCTCCTGCAGACATAAAATTTGCGTTTTTTTCCGCGCTGCCTGCTCGATCAATTTGAGATGCTTGTCGATCATCGCCTTTCTGATCTGGGCGAGTGGACGTTCCGTGCTCAGCGCATTGCTGGCTTGAATCAAGGCACAGCGCACAATTCGAGGCATGGGATGGGACCTCCGAGGAACGAAACTATAGCAGAAAACTGCCGCAGGCTTATCTTCTGCCGTACAATGCAAGACGTGGCAGAGGTGCGCAAAAGGCGCTATGGCTTAGCAGACGGCTCGGGTCAGGGTACGTTGGACAGACTTGTGACAGATTCACAAGCTCCCATCGCTACCCTTTCTGGTCATCCACTGCTCTCCAATCGCGGCATTCCGTTGAACCTCGATTGGGTAAGACAAGTTCGCGTGAACACCAGCGCGGTCGAGCGCAGGGCGCAAACGCATGTTGCGCGGCGGACGGTGAAGAAAGAATGGCAAGCCGCGTGGCTGCTGCGTGCGATCACGTGCATGGATCTCACGACGCTTTCCGGAGATGATACAGAAGACCGTGTGCGCCGGCTTTGCGCCAAGGCTCGGCAGCCAATTCAGCAGGATCTGCTAAAGCATCTCCAGCTCGAGGAACTCAATATCAAGGTTGCGGCGGTTTGTGTTTATCATCGCTTCGTTGAGACTGCGGCGCGTGCGCTCGAAGGTAGTGGTGTTCGAGTGGCAGCTGTTTCCACTGGATTTCCTGCCGGACTGTCGCCGGTCGAAGAGCGGGTGGCCGAGATACGCCGCTCGGTGGAAGCGGGAGCGGATGAGATTGACATCGTTATCACGCGAGCGCACGTGTTCGGGGGAAAGTGGCAGGAACTTTACGATGAGGTTGCCGAATTCAAGCAGGCTGCAGGACGGTGCCACATGAAGGCGATTCTCGGCACGGGCGACCTGCTCACATTGCGGAACGTGGCACGTGCCAGCTTCGTGGCGATGATGGCAGGCGCGGACTTCATCAAAACTTCGACCGGCAAAGAATCGACAAACGCAACCCTTCCTGTTGGGTTCGTGATGACACGCGCCATTCGCGAATATGCTCAGGAAACGGGCATGGCCGTTGGGTTCAAGCCGGCGGGAGGAATTCGTACCGCAAAGCAATCCACGGAATGGCTGGCATTGATGAAAGAAGAACTGGGAACGCCCTGGATGAAAGCGGATCTCTTCCGCTTCGGGGCAAGCGGACTCTTGAACGATATTGAACGGCAGCTGGAACACTTCGCGACCGGCCGGTATTCGGCGGATTACCGCCATCCGATTGCATAGTTCGATTACAACCTAAAGATCGACGAAAAAGGCGCAAACCGGAATGAGCATCGCTGAAAAATTCCTTACGATGGAATACGGCCCGGCCCTCGAAGACCCCAAAGACGCCCTGTTGTGGCTTGACCGGCATGAGCGGCGTTTCGGCCACTTCATCGATGGCGAATGGCGTCAGCCTTTGGATGGCAAATTTTTCGAATCGACAAATCCGGCGAGTGGGGAAAAAAATGCGACGGTCGCACAAGGATCAGCTGCGGATGTTGAGGCCGCCGTTCAGGCTGGGCGGAATGCTCTTCCGAAATGGCAGGCGCTCACCCCGCACAAGCGGGCCCGATACTTATACGCAATGGCGCGTGCCGTACAGAAACATTCGCGGCGACTCGCGGTGCTGGAGACACTCGACAACGGAAAACCAATTCGCGAAAGCCGTGATATCGATATCCCGCTGGTTGCCCGGCATTTCTATTATCACGCGGGTTGGGCACAATTACTGCCAGCGGAGTTCCCGGGGTATATCGCCTGCGGCGTGGTTGGACAGATCATCCCGTGGAACTTCCCTCTGCTGATGCTGGCATGGAAAATTGCGCCAGCGCTGGCTGCAGGAAATACGGTGGTGCTGAAGCCCGCGGAATTCACTCCTCTGACCGCACTTGCCTTCTCCGATATTTGTCTGGAGGTTGGGCTGCCGGCTGGAGTCGTCAACATCGTTACCGGCGATGGTTCTACCGGCGAGGCTCTGGTGAAAAACCCGGGCGTCGACAAAATTGCTTTCACAGGATCCACTGAGGTTGGCCGCGCCATCCGCAGTGCGACCGCCCAAAGTCACAAACGGCTTTCGCTGGAGTTGGGCGGCAAGTCTCCCTTTGTGATTTTTGAGGATGCCGATCTCGACAGCGCCGTGGAGGGCTTGGTCGACGGGATCTGGCTTAACCAGGGACAGGTTTGTTGCGCCGGCTCGCGCTTGCTGATGCAGGAAAGCATCGCCGAAACTCTGCTCGCTAAAATCCGCGACCGCATGAACTCGCTGCGCGTCGGTCCGCCGCTGGATAAGGCCATCGATATTGGAGCGATTGTTGCGCCAGTGCAACTCGAACGCATTCGCCGGCTGGTGGATCAGGGAATCGCGGAAGGCGCGAATTGCTGGCAGCCGCAAATCGAAATGCCGTCCCACGGGCTTTACTTTCCGCCCACGCTTTTGAGCAACGTGCATCCGGCATCGGTGGTCGCGCAGCAGGAGATCTTTGGGCCCGTACTTGCGGCCATGACTTTTCGCACGCCGGCCGAGGCAGTGGAGTTGGCCAATAATACGGTATACGGTTTGGCCGCTTCGGTCTGGAGCGAGAGTATCAACGTGTCGCTGCAAGTGGCAGCGCAGATCAAAGCCGGCGTGGTCTGGGTGAATTGCACCAATATGTTCGACGCCGCCTGCGGGTTCGGCGGTTACCGGGAAAGCGGCTTTGGCCGCGAGGGTGGACGCGAAGGAATGCTGGAGTATCTCGATCCGATCTGGTTCAAAGACGCTCCGTTACTTCCCGCCTCAAGGCGCGCACTCGAACATTCAAACGATCGACAACCATCGGATTTGGCGATTGACCGGACAGTGAAGCTTTACATTGGAGGCAAGCAGGCGAGACCTGATTCAGGCTACAGCTTTGAGGTTCTCGGCAAGGCCGGCGAATTGTTAGGCGAGGCGCCACTGGGCAATCGCAAAGACATTCGCAACGCGGTCGAGGCGGCGCGCAAAGGGGCGGGCTGGGCTAAAGCGTCAGCTCACAATCGCGCCCAGGTTCTTTATTACATGGCGGAGAATCTATCGTTGCGTCAGGAAGAGATTGCGCGGCGGTTGGCGGCGGCGGTTGGAGAAACGGAGGCTGGAAGGGAAGTTGCGGCTGGCATCGAGCGGATATTTTCCTACGCGGCGTGGGCTGACAAGTTCGATGGTACCGTGCACAATCCTCCGTCACGAACGGTTGCGATTGCGATGAATGAGCCGATCGGAACCGTCGGAATTATCTGTCCAAACGAGGCTCCGCTCCTGGGTTTGTTGTCCCTCGTATTGCCAAATCTGGCTGCGGGCAACACAACCGTGGTGATCCCATCGGAAACCTACCCGCTCATCATCGGGGATCTCTACCAGATCTTCGATACCAGTGATTTACCGGGTGGCGCTGTCAATATTGTCACGGGACACGTGCCGGAACTTCTTAAGACCATCGCGGAACACGACGACGTGGATGCGGTTTGGTGTTTTTCTGACGAGGGGAATGCCTCGGCAGCGAAAACATTCTCCGTAGGAAATCTAAAACAGGTATTCACCAACGAAGGACGGGCCATCGATTGGTTCGATGTAAAACAAGCGGAAGGCCGATGGTTTTTGCAGCACGCCACCCAAGTGAAGAACATCTGGGTGCCTTACGGAGAATAGTTCAACCGTTATCGACTTCCTGCTGGCATGGATATTCTTGACAGAGCCAGAGACGCCAAATAGACTCGGCGGTCGCAGAATTCTATAAAAATCAATCATGTCCCGACCTCGAGTAGCAGTGGTGGGTAGCGCCAATGTCGATATGACCACATTCGCTGAACGGTTTCCGAATGCTGGAGAAACTATTTTCGGCCAGAGGTTTGATCTGGGGTTCGGCGGAAAGGGAGCGAATCAGGCGGTGGCCGCTCGCCTGTGTGGTGCGGACGTATTCATGGTGGCGCGAGTTGGCAGCGATCTTTTCGGCCCGGCCACCATTGAGAACTTCAAGAAACTGGGGATTGACACGACCCACGTCAAGCAGGTGGAAGGATTGTCCAGTGGAGTCGCTCCGATCTTTGTCGAGCCCAACGGACAAAACCGCATTCTGGTGGTTAAGGGGGCGAACGATGCGGTGAAAGCGGCGGACGTCGACGCTGCCGCGGAGATGCTGAAAAGGATGGACTGCATTGTTCTGCAGTTCGAGATCCCGCTGGAAACGGTTTACTACACGGTGGCGTTCGCCCGAAAACATGGGATTCGGTGCATTGTGAATCCCGCTCCCGCAGCGCCGGTGGATATTAGTTCGCTTGCCGGCCTTGATTATTTTATTCCGAATGAGAGCGAGGCGGAGAGCATCACCGGAATGAAGATTCGGGAAATCGAAGATGCGAAGAATTGCGCAGAGAAACTGGTTGGCGATGGCATTCAGCGCGTCATCATCACATTAGGAGCGAAAGGGTGTTTCGTGGCGAGCAACACAAGCGTCCATGTGCCTCCCTTTGCTGTAAAGAGCATCGACAGCACCGGCGCAGGAGATGCATTCATCGGCAGCTTTGCCGTGTTCCTGGCGGAGGGTTTTACCGAACTAGAGGCAGCTCGCCGCGCGAATTTATATGCCGGACTGTCGACTACTGGTGTAGGCACACAAAAGTCCTTCTATGCTCGCGTGCGGTTCGATTCAGAATGGACGTCCCGTTCCAAAAATTGAGCGCGGATTTCGGAGTCGCAGGGATTCCAGCCAAACCAGGCAAAGGAACGCTTCACTAGTCGAACCTCATAGTCTAATCCGTGAGACAGGATGATCACTTCTTTTGATACACAAACTGCTGCATTTCATGCCGCTGTCGCTCCATCTCCCGCGTCTTTTCAGTCGAGATCTGTTCATAGAGTTGCAACTCGGAGTTCGCTTTGGCGGTATTTCCGGATTGCCGGTAAAGTTGCGCGAGACGGTAGTGCGCCTGTTCAAGTTCCGGGGACACTTCGACTGCTTGTTGCAAAACAGAAATCGCTTTCGGAATGTCTTTTTCCTCCGAATAAATAATCCCTAGCTGCAAATATCCAAGGCCTAGCTTTGGATCCAGATGAACAGATTTTTCCAAGAGAGACTTCACTTCTTCAATAAGTTGGACATCCTCGGCCGACTTGCGTTGCCGCCACAGACTCACCGCATAATAGTAATTGGCCAGGGCATTCCCGGGTTCCAACTTCACAAACCTTCCGAGCCGATCTTGAATCGCCCGGGATGGCGTGGTTTCGACCGCCTGCATTTTTCCCATCAAGAGATAGGGATTCGGATTTTCGGGATTCAAGTCAGAGGCCTCGCAAAATCGTTTTGCCGCCTGATCGAAGGAGCCCAGCGAATACCAAGCTGCGCCCAAGCCTTCCAGCATTCGATCGGAGCGCGGAAACAGCTGACTGCCCTCGGTGAAGACATCGATGGCCGGTTCTGGAGCATGATGCGTGAGCAGTTCTGCTCCCCAATCAAATAGATTCGTCTCACTCGGGTCGAGTTCGGCCGCTTGCTGGTATTCCTGTACGGCTTCAAGAGCATCGCTCGCTTTTTCGTCAATTTCCGCGAGCAGGTGATGCAATTCAGCTTTTTCTTGAAGGGATCTGTCCCCGCCGGCGAGCAGAGCTAACGCCTCGTGGCGGGCGTGAGCAGAATCTCCGATGACGGCGTAAGCGCTCGCCAGTTCGTAGGCATTGTCAAATGCGCCCGGATTCAGCTTAAAGGCCCTCTCGAGATATATGATGCCATCCTGCATTTTGGCTTCATCGACCAGCAGCTTACCCATTCGGTAATTTGCTTCGAAGTCTTGCGGCCGACGACCGACGGCGCTACGTAAAGATGCTTCTGTTGCGGCTACAGAAGCATCGACTGAAGAGTTCTTGGGCGCTTCCTGACTCAAGGACGCAGCTTGCTGGGACAGCGCCTCTCTGTTTCGCACAACCGTATCTGACCCGTGGCCGCCGAGATTGGTAGTGTCGGTGACGCCCGCCACCGTGAAGTGCGGCTCGTCGAAGAAAGGCGGCTCCGCTGCTGAACTTTTATCGGGAGCGGCTTTTGCAGAGTTGAGAGTGAGATCTATCGTTCTAGACTGTTCTTGTGTGATGGCGATCTGGTTGAGATTTGTCTGGTCGTATCCGGCCATTTCTGCGCGGATGGTGTAGATCCCTTGGCGAAGCCCAGAGAAAAAATAAACGCCTGCGGTATCGGTGCGCACAGTGAGAGTTGGTCCACTGGTGGTCTGCAAAGAAACCGAGGCTCCGCTGATGGGACGCCCTGAAGAATCCCGCACCACGCCCTGCAATGTCCCTGCGGCAACCGGTTGTTGGCGCGCATTGGCGGTATGTTCTTGAGTGGGTTGCGCAGCGATCGTCGACGAAGCCAGGATCACGGTAAAAAAGAACTTACAGGCTGCGATGATAGAGGAGTGGGACATAAGAGAACCAAATCAAGACGGAGGCAAAAGCCGACCTCTTGCGGCAGTGCGATTTTAGTCGCTCGAAGCTCGATGCACAATCAGCGGGAAGCAGCCTAGCGCGCAGCAGCAACTGCTTGCCGGGCGAGAAGATCAACGTAGGCTTCTGCAATCAGTTGCTCCTGATCGATTCCGAACTGCGCCAGCAACGCAGACGCGATCTTTTTCCCCTCAATTTCGCTTTGACCCGGCCGAAGCACGACTTCTAACTCGAGGAAATCTCCGAGCCCCTGCACTTCGTCGATATGAAGGCACGTCTGCCCGATCAGATGTTGGTTGGCATGGTTGCTTCTCCAAGATAGCGCGGTCCCGATGTTCAGGTTTTATCAGAGTTCGTGGACGACTGAGCGAACCGATGCCGAAAGATGAGCCTGGCCGTGAGGCTGTAATTCATCGAGGAAGCTGCGCCAACATGCTTTGCGCCTGCGCGTGATCTGGATGCTGTTTCAGAAGTTCGAGCAGGATGGATCGAGCTTTGTCCGGCGCGCCCTCAAGCGCGTAAACTCTCGCCAGGTTCAAATAAGATTGATCGAAGGCTGGCGCCACCCGGATGCATTCCTCGAAGCTGGAGACGGCTTGATCCCGCCGCTCGGTGCGCAGATAGAGTATTCCAAGATTATTTAGCGCCTCCGGATAATCAGGACGAGATTTCAACGCCCTCTGCAAATACTCATATGCATGCGCTGCATCGTCGGCCTGCGCAAAGACCATCGCCAAACCGTAGTTAGCCTCGGCATCGCTGGGACTGGCGTCGAGAGCTCGTTCGAAAGTCTTGCGGGCTGCATTCCAGTTTTTTTGAAGACGATAAGCGTTACCTAGATTGTTAAGCGCAATCAGATGATCGGGACTCGCGACCAACGCCTGCTGAAAATATTTTATTCCTTCATCGGTGCGGCCTTCCCTGGTGGCGAGAAGTCCAAGGTTGTTCCACGCGTTCGCCAGAGTGTCGGGATAGCTTGCGCGAAGTTTGACGGCACGTTCAAAACTTTCCCGCGCCTCGGCGGTTTTCTGCAGATTCAGTTGAGCGCTTCCTACGCCGTAGTAAGCTTCCGCACTAGAGGGATCGTCGCGGAGGGCAAGCTGAAAGAACGCTGCGGCTTGAGCATAATAACCTCGCTGAAAGAAAACAGAGCCGAGGGAAAGATGATTGCGGCCAAACTCAAAGGTTTCGACAGCGCCGGGAAATGGCAGGGCGCGAGCAATCCGCTCGGCGTCGGAGCCAGGAACGCTTCGGGAGTCGGGTTCGACATGGTCGGCGTTTAGGGGTCCCTGGTAGATCTTTACAATCTCACCGTGCAGGTCGATCAGGAACGAGGTTGGCAATCCGAGGTCGCGATGCCGGTCGAAAAGATAGCGGTAGAGAATGTTATAGATCCCGGACACATCGTCCGATGCTGGAAGAATCGGAAATGAAACGTTTTGCTCTCGCGCAAGTGTTCTCAGCTTTTCGTGATCCGCAGAATCATCCACGTTCACGGTAAGCAGCCGAAGACCTTGAGAAGCCCACCTCGAATGGACGCGGTTCAACACTTTGAGATCGTTGGTGCAATTCGGAGCTCTCAGCGTCCAGAAATTCAGCAGCACCGGCTGTCCCCGGAGCGCTGAAAGAGTGTGCACTTGCCCTGCGAGGTCCGAAAGTGAAAAGTCAGGCGCGGCTACAGGAACCAGAAGCCACGTTTCGACAGCGGACGGCAAAGGTTCGGGCTCTTGAGTCGTAGAGATAATTTTGCCGCTCGATAACGTTCGCGACTTGAATGGCTCCGCCCTGAACTTCTCAGAGCCTTCTTCAACCCAGATTCTGTGGTTGATCGGCAAGGCATCAAAACTTTGCGTCAGACCGCTTGGCCATCGGATAGACGCGTGTACTGGGCCCTGAATCTTCCCCAATCCGAAAAAAACTTCTTTGCTGTGCTGGGAAAGGAATCCTGAGCCTGCTTGAAGGAAGCGAGTTTGGCGTCCAACCTCGCTCTCCACGATCACGGCCGCGCCAATGGCGTCTCGATTACTTTTTGTGCCGCGAAGGCGAAAGGCAATTGATGGCGGTAAATCTTCCACCACGTTTTTCATCACCCGCAACTGCGGAGCATTCCGGTTCTTGAGGAATATTTCCTGGCGGCCATCCTGATCGAAATCGGCGAGGGCAAAGGAACGGCCATCCTCGAGAAAGTCCAGCCCTACTGCGCCCGAAACGTCTGAGAATGTGCCATCTTTATTATTTGCAAAGAAGACGTTGCGCTCGAATCCGCTCCAGGTTCCGTCGGCTCGAATCAGTTCATTGATGGCGCTCCAGCCCTGCTCGTAGTGGTGGGAAGGCTTGGCTTGATCTGGCGATTTCGCGACTACTTGCCGCCAGAAAAAACTATTCAAATCTTCGCGTGAAACGCCGGACACCATTCCATTCGCGATGTAGAGATCGGGAAAGCCATCATGGTCGAAATCAAATGCGTCGCTCGACCATGCCCAGCGTCCCATCCCAACTCCAGCCGAGACGGTTCGATCTTCGAAGGCGCTGCCGCTGCGCGATCCACCGCCGCGAGACTTTTTGTTTCGAAGGAGCGAGTTTCCCATCGCGTGTTTTTGATAAAGAGCCCGAACATCTTGCAGTGCGTCTTTTTTGAAACCTTCCTGGGATGAGATCCGCTCCCCGGCAGCGGTCCACATATCGCCGACGTAAATATCCGCGGCGCTATCGTTGTCGTAATCGAGCCAGCAGACGCTCATCCCCGCCCCAACGTCTTCGACTCCTTCGCTGGCTGCAACATCCGTGAAAGTGCCATCGCGATTGTTGTGGTACAGATTCTTGCGGCCAAAATCATTCACCACGTAAAGATCGGGCCACCCGTCCTGGTCGTAGTCACTCCACCCGCAGCAGAAACTGTAGCGCGTGTTGTTCTTATTCAAGCCCGATTCTGCGGTAACGTCGCGAAAAGTTCCGTCGCGATTATTCCGCATCATGAAGTTTGGCGGACCATTCTCGGCATCGTGATACGGAACGGGATACTTATACTGATCGGTGCCCTGATAATACACATATAGACAGAGATAAATGTCCAGCCATCCGTCGCGGTCATAATCAGCCACCGCAGCGCCAGTAAACGTTCCCTGCGGGTCGTTGGCAAACTGAAATGCGCCGGTCTTGAGGCGGAATTTGCCGCCGCCCTGGTTGATGAAAAGCAGAGGCCCGCTGGCGCGAACGAGAATCACATCCTGCAGTCCGTCGTTATCAAAGTCAGCAAAGAGCGCACACGCCGTGTTATCCAGCAGTCCTAGGCCGGACGTTTCCGTGATGTCCTCAAACGTTCCGTCTCCGCGATTGCGGTAAAGGCGGTTGGGCAGTCCTGCAGGTTGGCAAATATAAAGGTCGTCGAGCCCATCATTGTCGATGTCTGCGACGGAGACTCCATTGTGTCCGTAAATATCTATGCCGCATGCCCCGTCGAGCACAGTGCGCCAGTGATCGGCACCTCGAAGCGTTTGTGCGGAGTACGAAGAATTGCGTCCTAGAACCGAAGCGGTGATATCGGCAAAAATGGGAGAGTGTGAACGAGTTTGCGTCTCGTCAACCGGGTGCCATTTGCGGAGTCGAATTTCTGTTTGTGTCGATGAAGCAGGTGAGGCCTGCCACTCCAGGTCCCAATGCCCGACGCGCTGTTCGCGAAAATGGCCCTCGCCACTTCCAACAATTTCGTATCTCACACGAGTGTGGACAGTCACAGGAACTTGAGGAGGAAATATGGGACCCGCTTCGATTCCTGTTATCAGGAAATCCGCCCTTGAAATTGTAGAAAAAGCACTCGTTAAAGATCGCAATTGGTGAAGAAATTCACTTTGTCCGGGAACAACTTCCGCGGTGAATTTGTTCTGGTGAACCTCCACCAGTGAATCCATACGCACAGGTCGGGATTCATCCGGCCGCAAGGATCCCCCAGAGAAGTCCGTTGTCAGAACTTTCTTGATGGCTTGCACTCCCTGCGAGGATCGCAGTAGTTCCGAACTCCACTCCGCAAGAATCGGTGCAATGCGGTCGTGATATTTTTCGCTGACAAAGTCGTCGAGGTCGGCTTGGGTTTTCAGCAGCGTGGCATCAAGCGGTCGCGCGAATGGATAACGCGGATGCAAACGTAGGTCGCCATCGAAGGGGAGCGAACGTGGAGAATCGGGAGAGGAGGCGAAAGCGAAATTGCTTAGGCTTGCGGGCAGCATCGCCGCGAAGGCTGCCTGACAGCAACGGATCAAAAACTGGCGGCGATTCGGGCTTACTAAAGGAGATGCGCTCGGCTGACGCGTTTCCCCTGCCCGACTCAGAGCGATGACCTCTTGATAATCACGATTAAAAGGAAAAGTAACAGCGGTCCCGGAACACCGTCAAGCTGCGCCGTGTGCTTACCATTTGCGGAACATTCGAAATGCGTCCCGCACCGGGAAGCGGAGACCTTCAAGAACAGGCTTTTCCCTTGACCGCGCGATTGCAGATAGCTAGCGTTTGAATGTGCCCTCGGAATTTCCAGAAGGAATAACTTGGCGGAAGATACTTTTGGAGTGGGTCAGGGAAACAGCGGGGACAGAGGGCAGGGAAGAGAGGCAGGCAAGCGCGAAAGCGGAGTTCAGCACTCTGACGATAACTAGCAGCAGCCAGCCGGCGGTGGCGCAGTGCAGATAATTTCGGGTAGGGCTGGATGGGTTACGGGAACAGCATTCTGATGGGAACTTTAGCGCCAGGACTTACCGGATCGGTGGCCGCAGTTTTCTTACTGGCCGACAATCGCCTATTACGCGAAGCGTTGTTGCGTATATTGTCGAAGAAGGATGATATTCAAGTAGTCGGGTGCGGCTCATACGGTCCGGATACGTTTGACCGGGTTGCCTCGACGCAAGCCAATGTGGTTGTCCTCGACTCCGTCTCTTCCATTTTGTCGGAAAAGGGAGTTGTGCGCCGGCTGCATCAACTGAACTCCATGATTAAGGTTGTGATGGTAGGCATGGAAGCCGAAGAGTCGGTCTTTCTCCGCGTGGTGCAGGCGGGAGCGGTGGGTTACGTTCTCAAAGAGGCCTCCGCCGTGGAGGTGACGCGCACCATTCGTGCGGTGGCATCCGGAGAAGCAGTGTGTCCGGGCTCGCTCTCCGGGGCACTATTTCAGTGGGTGGTCAAGCATAAGCCCTCTCTTCCCAGCTTGCACTTCAAAACGAGCCTGGGACTGAGCCGCAGGGAACAACAGCTGGTCGGACTGCTCCAGCAAGGGCTCACCAATAAAGAAATCGCCGGCCATCTGCATCTCTCCGAGCAGACCGTGAAGAACCACGTTCACCACATGCTGCGCAAGCTGGGGGCGCCTGATCGGCTCTCGATTGTGGAGGTTTGCCGCAATGTGGAATTGAATGTTTAGTTGCTGCCGATGCCTGCGGAGCGACAGAGAAGCTGATCGCCATCGCGCAGGATGACTTCCAAATCAAGAAAAGTAATACCCTCGAAATCAGAGATCACACGCGCGGCTCCGGCCGCAGCCAGGGCCGTCGGGTCTCGATGCATTGCGACGGCCAGGCAGCATAGTCCGGCCGCAAGGGCGGCACGTACTCCAGAAACGGCATCTTCCACCGCCAACAAGTCTCGCGGTGGAATTTTTAGGCGGTCACTGGCGAGAGAGTAAACTGCAGGGTCGGGCTTACCCGCCGGCACATCCTCCGCCGTCACAACGGCCTGAAAACAACTCATTAGTCCCAGTTCAGACAAGGTGGAACGACCTCGCCCGGGGCTGGCCGAGGTAGCTAAGGCCAGAGCTACGCCGCTGCGATGAAGCTGGTGCACCAGGCGAACCGCACCTGGAACCGGGAGCACCGCGATTTGAACCTGGCGGAAGATGCTGTCCTTTTGCCTGCCGAATTCTTCGATTTCTCCGACTGGACAATCTCCCAGAAAATGGCGAAGGATGTCGGTGCGCTTACGGCCATCAAGAATAAAATCCAACTCGGAATCGGTAACGTCGCGTCCCAGCGTGTGCAGAAACAAGCGCCAGGATTTTCGGTGAGCAGCATGACTGTCGACAAGAACACCGTCCAAATCGAAAACAACGCCACGCAGCGTTGACTTCGCTCCGGCAGACTGATTGGTGTCCATAGCTTAGTCCGATGCTTAGGCTGAGGTTTAGCCCGAAGACGCGATTCGGGACTGAACTACACCGACCGCCTGGCGAGGCATGACGGGAGCTGAAGCATCGATTCGATCTGGCAAGGACAACGTGGACACCAACCCCGGCCAAGTGACTTGCGCCTCTCGATAGTTAGCCATGGTGCCGATGTCGAGCACATAGTCTTCGATGGGATAAGCCGACATTCTACCCACCAGATGCGGCAAGAGATGAGAAGCAATATCGGCCGGAACGGACTGTGGGATGTAATGGAAAATGTCCGGGCTGGCAATCATAAGTCCCGAAAAAACGGACTGACTGCGCGGAGACGCCGGTTTCTCCTCAAAGTCGATAATGATCCCTTTATCGTCGGTAAGGGCAACACCGCAACGCGAAGGATCAGGAACCCGGTATAGGCCGAGGGTTGCGATTCCATTCTTTTCGGAATGGAAGTCGCTCATCAGCTCCAGGTTTGTGTTGGTGAGAACATCGGAATAGAGGATCCAAAACGCCGGATCAGATTCCACCCATGCACGATTGACGGCAATCGTGCCGGCTGAGCCCAGCAACTCTGGCTCATAAACCAGGTGAACGTTTACTGGCGGTTTGTGCTGTTGCAGATACCGCTCGAGCACGGCGAGTGGAATTTCCAAACCACTGCCGTGCGCCGGAAGCGCAGTGAGATCCCTCCAATTTCTGAACAGACGCAGATCCGAAGAGATGACTTGAATGCGGCTATCCGATCGAGTGCCCAGGATCGTGTAGAAGTACTTATTGATGGCAGTGCTGAGGACCGCGCCCCCGAACTGCTCGTAGTAGGAAGGAAGGTCGGTGCCACCTCCGCCGAAACTAATCCGAACCGGACTGCGTCCGATGAGCATGCTGTAACATCTCCGGGAAGGGCTGAGTGGGAGAAAAATAGGAGACGGGATGCGGCGTGGCGTCGATGCCCGGCGCGAAATTAGCGGTGAGGGCGTGTTTCGGTATTTTGATAAAGCGAAATGCCAGCGTCCACACCGTCTCGATGATAAGGGACAGATCTTTCAACAAGGAAGGACGCAGCATATATTGCAGATCGTGACGGGTCTTGTCTTCGGAGGAATGTTGCTCGCGAAGTCCGTACACCTGGGCCCGTCCGGTCATCCCTGGCCTCACCGTCAGACGTTGCAGCTGCCAGACAGAATACCGGCTAGCTCTCTCCGGGCTCTCCGGACGTGGTCCCACCAAACTCATATCTCCGCGCAGGACGTTCCACAACTGCGGCAGTTCGGAAATGCTAAGCTGCCACAAGAGCCACTCGAAACGTGACCGCGGCTGCACATCGCGTTCCACGTTCAGCCGTAGCATGGAGAATTCACTGCCCTGTAGACCGACCCGCCTCTCCCAGCGGAGAGCCCGTCCCGTATGGAAGCGAAGAGCCGCTCCGAAAACCAGAACCACCGGCAACACGACTAGGGCCAGGACAAAACCAAGCGCGAGATCGAGAATGCGTTTGCCAATTCTGGCTGACGTAGGTATCGACATATCCCCGAGCTGCAGCAAGGGCAGCCCTCCCAGGTCCAGCAGTTTGGGACGCGAAAGGTAGAGTTCGTAGGGTTCCGGAACCAGACTGATCCGTATGGCCCGCTCGCGGCAGAATGCAACCAGGCGCAGAATCTCATGGGAGGCGGGAGTGTGCGCCAGCACCAGTTCATTCACCTGGTGCTGACGTAATAAGTCGGCGACCTCCATCGTGGAAACGGATAGAGGGAGCTTCTCGGCATCGCGGCACGGTGCCGCGAACTCAGATTTCGGACAAAGAAATCCTATGACCTTACACAAGAATTCTGGATGGTGATTGAATTTCATCGCCAGCTCGGTGGCTAAACGGTCAGAGCCGAGAATGACGACGCGGTTTACGTGCCCATTCCGGTATTGCCGCAAAACCAGCCGCAATGCGATCCCGCGGATGCACAGAAAGCCTGCTAGAAGGAACAGCGAAAATACGCTTAGCGTCAGCCGCCCGACGTATCTCCCTGAGACATTATCGACCGCGAGCAGGATCACCATCAACAAAGCGACAGCCAGCAACAGGTGCGACACCACCGAAGAAAGCCGCCAGCCCGCGCAGAAGCCATCGAGATGCAGGTTTTCGGAGAGCAAAACCCAGGCGAAGAGGGTACAGACCAAATAGACAATGAAGTTGAAGGGCGCTAACGGGACTTGCCCGCAGTGCCAGGCTGGGCATAGAGCTTGTTCGGCGGCAAGTGCAACTGGAATCCACGCCAAATCAAAAGCCAAAATACGGTTGCGAAGGTTTTCTGATTTCATCTTCGTGCCCGAACGGTTTTCTTTTCAGGGCTCTGATTTTTCGAAATAAACAGCTGCATGAAACAGGTGATACTCACACCGAGACCGTCCGGTTAGGCTTGTCGAGCATCCCGTGTCGCACCACCCGGAAGATGGCGTGGGAAATCGAAAGATGAAGATCTTCAATGATCTGCATGTTGTCGGAGGGAACCACCACACAGATGTCGCAGAGTGATTTCATTTGCCCTCCTTGAAAGCCGGTGATGCCCGCAGTGGCGGCCCCGGATCGCCGTGCAAAGGCCAAAGCCGACAGCACGTTGGGTGAGTTTCCGCTGGCGCTGATGGCAAAAGCCACGTCGCCGGGGTGAAGCAGATTTTGGAGTTGCTCGGTGAAAATGTCTTCGTAATGCGCATCGTTGGCCCAGGCGGTGATCAATGCAACATTATCCGTAAGAGCCACCGCTCGCAGACGCTTGCCGTTGCCTGCGATGGTCCCCTTCCCTAAATCGCAGGTCATGTGCGAGGCCAGCGATGCGCTCCCCCCATTGCCAAAGAGGAAGATCGTGCGGCCCCTGTCATAGGCAGCAAGAAACAGCGCCGCGATTTGGTCCATCGATGAAATAGGAAGCCTGGGGATGGTCCAGGAGAGCTCTTCCATGTAGGAAACAACGTCCTCGGCGGCCTGCGAGGTGCCCGGTTGCATGGTCAGGTTCTGAATGCTTGCATGCTGAATACTCGCGCTCTTAATTACTGGGCTCTGGATTACTGTGCTCTGCATTTGCGTGTCTTGTATCACCGTATTTGGTATTGTCCGGTTGCGGTTTATGGTTTATCGGCTGGTCGGCTGAGATCTTGACTGAGTTCTCATCGTCCGTCGGTCAGGCTAACTTCCCGGCCGATATTGAGCAGGACTCCGGCGGCCCGCATGTCGGCTGTGGCGTCGAGCAGATCGGCGGGTACGCCGCCGGAACTTTCGATCCAATCCAGATAGTCGTCGAGTATGGTGTCGAGGCTGCGCCGTGGCTTCCATCCCAGGCGCTGAAGTTTTGCCACACTGGAGACGCTGTGCCGGTTGTCCCCGCGCCGGTATTCGCCTGAGATTTCAAATCCTGCCGACTCGGGAATTCGATCCAGCACCCGACCGGCATATTCCAGGATGGTGGTGGCTCGGCCGCTGCCAACATTGAAGGCATGGCCGTCGGCTTCGCTCTTTTGTAATACGAGCATGTTGGCCTCGACGACATCCTCGACGTGGACGAAGTCTCTGGTTTGGCGACCGTCTTCGTACAGGGTCAGGGGCAAATGCTGCAGGGCGCGCGTACAGAAAATGCGGCACACTCCGGAGTAATGGTTGTAAAGCGACTGCCTTCGGCCCTGCGTAATGGAATAGCGCAGCGCGACGGTCGGGATACCATGCAGCCAACCCAGCCCCAAAGCGGTTTTCTCTTGCGCCAGCTTGGAGACCGCGTACTGGTTATAAGGATTGTTGGATCGCTGTTCCTCCAGGGGCTGCGGCGCAGCCACTCTCCCACATGGGCATGCAACTTCCCAGTGCCCTTGCCGCAATTGCGCGGGAGAACGAGGGGCTGGCTGCAAATCGCCGTGCAAGGAGCAACGATACTGCCCTTCGCCGTAAACAGCTTGTGAGGAAGCCACGATGATTTTCTTGATCGGCAGCCGGTGCCCCAGAATGAGTTCGAACAACAGCGCGGTGCTTACCGCGTTCACCTCAAGAAAGCGCGAAAAATCCGGCATGTAATCCTGATAGGAGGCCTGATGAGAGACAATGTCGACGCCCTGCAG
>JBAVZU010000386.1:0-11327 GCA_049588915.1 Candidatus Sulfotelmatobacter sp. | reverse complement strand
GTACAGACGGCCTGCGCGGGCAAGGGGCGGATCGTCGAATCGCGATGGATGGGAACGTCCCACCTGCAGGCGCGGCTGCATTTCCCCTCTCGCTGGTTTGAAAATGTCCGAGTCACTCTCAATTTCCGGCCCCGCGCTCTTCCCATTCAGTGGCTGATGAGTTGCTGGCACAAGCAAAAGGAAACGCTGACCTTCGAAGCCGACCTGGACGGTTCTCCCCGTTTCCGATTGGAGGTCATGCGGCATCGCTGGTGCGCCCATAACCGAGGCATCTCCTCTCGCAAGCGGGATGACCGCGCGTGGGATATTTACCAGCCTGACCCCGTGATTCTGACCACCCGTACGCACTGGAAGCAAGATCCCTCGGCGGAACTAAACGCTCTCATGTCTGCCCGGCGTCAGGATTTTTTGCAAGTGCACTTCCGTCCGGAATCACCGCATTTTTCCGTCACGGTTCATCTGGAATCTTTGGCCGACCCCGACACTGCCGCAGAGTTCGTCAGCGCCCTGCGCGAAATCGCGGCGGGCGCTTCGACACACCGGCAGTAAGAACCGTCGTGAGGCGGGGAATTCCAAGCTGAGGTCCCGAATGGGTGGCATCTTTAAGCTCTTTCTTGCGCTTCTTCTCGCAGCATCCGCCGCATGGGCCCAGAACAATCCGCAACCGCAACTTCAACCGCGGCCTGCCGCACCGGCGACTAATCCAACCCCGCCTGCAGAGCGGCAAATCACTCTGGACGTGCAAGTCTCGGACAAATCCGGAGCGCCCATCCGCGGACTGGAGAAGCAAGACTTCACTCTTCTCGACGACAAGCGGCCGCAGAACATTTTGTCCTTTCACGCGGCGGATGGAGGCGCGACTTCCGACCCGCCGGTGGAGATCGTTCTGGTAGTCGACGCTGTCAATGTTGGATTCCAAACCGTCACCTACGAACGGAATGAGCTTAAGAAGTTCCTGCTGCAGAATGATGGCAAGCTTGCAGAGCCTACGTCGCTCATCTTTTTCACCGACACGGGAGCGCAGATGCAAACCGCTCCTTCCCGCGACGGGAAGGTCCTGGCGGCACTCTACAACCAATACGAAACCGGTTTACGGTCCATCACCCGATCCCAAGGTTTTTGGGGAGCTGCAGAGCGTTTCGATCTATCGCTTAAGACCCTGAATTCTTTTGTCGAGTATGAAATGCCTCGACCCGGCAGGAAGTTGATGATCTGGTTCAGCCCGGGATGGCCCTTGCTCTCAGGGCCGAATATTCAAATTACCGGTAAGGATGCCCAACGTTTTTTCGATTCAATCGTGGCTGCCTCCACTGGATTGAGGCTGGCTCGCATTACTCTCTATGCCATCGATCCACTGGGGCTGGCGGATGCCGGAGGAGTCAGGATTTCGTACTACCAAGAGTTCTTGAAAGGTGTAACCGAACCCGAGCGGTCGCAGGCTGCAAATCTAAGCTTGCAAGTCCTGGCGGTTCAGAGTGGCGGGCGAGTGCTCAATTCCAGCAATGACATTGCCAGGGAAATCGCCGATTGCACCTCGGATGCCGACGCTTTTTATGTACTCTCGTTTGAAGGCGCTCGCGCCGACCACCCCAATGAATATCATGCGATCGAAGTCAAAGTTGAAAAGCCTGGAACTAAGATTCGCACGCGCACCGGCTACTATGCTCAGCCCTGATTGCGGCTTCGATTCCCCTTCTATTGGGCATTGATTCTAGAACCTGCGGCACCGGCCCGATCATTCTTCCTTGGCGCCTTCCGCTGTGCTATCGTTCCGGGCCATGAGCAATTCCACGCCACAATTCCGGACGGCAGAGTATCTTGGACCGCCTGAAGTCGATCACTGTCAATTGTGTCAGCAGCCAATTGCGGGAGAGTATTACCGGGCCAACGCTGCCATCGCATGTTCCCGCTGTGCACAAAACATGAGGGGCAAAGCCGCGAAGGATAGTCACGCGGCATTCGCTCGTGGACTCCTGTTCGGCATTGGCGCGGCGATCGTGGGTATGGTCTTGTATGCAGCTTTTACCATCATGACCGGTCTTTTGGTCGGCTATGTTTCGCTGGCCGTTGGCTGGATGATAGGAAAGGCGATGATGAAAGGCTCTAACGGAATCGGGGGCCGACGTTACCAGGTCGCGGCCATTCTGCTTACCTACGCGGCGGTGTCGATGGCCGCCGTTCCCATTGCCATCCACTATGCCCGGCAACACATATCAAGTAGCCCTGCCCGGCGGTTTCAACCAGAGCAGGCGCCAAAGCAGAATCTGCAAAACGAACAACGCCAGCTCGAACAGGAATTCGGAAATCGAAAGCCTTTACCCACACCAACCCCGGAAATAGTACCTCCTTCGGATCGAGCAAACGTGGCGCCGTCAACACTGGCTATCGAGCAAAATCAACACCCCGCTGAGATTCCCACCAGACAACGGATCAGCCGCAGCGAGGCCATTCTAAGGCTCGCTTTGCTCGGTCTGTTTTCGCCGTTTTGGGAGGCAGGTCCGAATTTAAGCTGGATCATCGGGCTGGTTATCCTGTTTGTCGGAATGAGGTTCGCTTGGACCATCACTGCAGGCCGGCCCGTGGAACTCTTCGGACCATTCTCCAGCGCCCGGCAGGCTCAACCTTGAATCAGGCCTTTGCAGGGAAGCGGTAGAATACGGCTAGTTGCCAACGTGTCCTCTATCACTCCCGAACTGATTCGCAAGTGCAGGCGATGCGCAGGTGAACTCGCGCCCGGAGCATTGGTCTGCGACCGGTGCCACGCACTGGTGCATTCCGAAGAACTTGATCGTATGGCTTCCGAGGCCAAAGCTCTTGAGGCGAAGGGAGAGCTGCGCAGCGCACGTGAACGCTGGCTTGCCGGACTCCAACTCTTGCCGCATACATCGAAGCAGTATGACTGGATCCAGCAACACGCTCATGAGCTTGAGGTGGCCCCGCTTGAGGCTGCGGGAAAGCGAGCTCAGATTCCCGAGCCGAAAGCGAACAGGTCGGAGAGCAAGTGGGCGAAGCGTCTGGGCCCCTTCGGACCGATCGCAATCCTTCTGGCGAGCTTCGCCGCTTTCATAGGGCTCTACTGGGCCATGTGGGGGATGAAATTCGGCATCGGTTTCGCAGTGCTGATTCTGCTTCACGAGATGGGACACTTCATCGACATCAAGCGCCGAGGCTTGCCGGCGGACATGCCCGTGTTTCTGCCCGGCCTTGGAGCCTACGTCCGCTGGCAGGCACTGGGCGTACCTTTGGAAACGCGTGCGGAAATCAGTCTTGCCGGCCCACTCGCCGGATTTCTGGTAGCGGTTGCGTGCGCTGCGCTCTGGTGGGAGACGCGCAATCCCTTCTGGGCGGCGCTGGCGCGCGCGGGTGCCCTGCTGAACCTGCTGAATCTGATTCCCGTCTGGGTGCTGGATGGCGGCCAAGCCGCGCTCGCCCTGAGCAAAGTCGGGCGCATTATATTGCTCACCGCCTGTCTCGCTTTGTGGTTGTTGCTGGGCGAAAACATATTCTTTTTGGTAGCCTTGGGCGCGGGATATCAAGGGTTTTTCGCCGGAAATTTTCCTTCGCGTCCCAGCCGCGTCATTGCCATTTATTATCTTGCGCTGCTGGCCGCGCTGGGGTTGATCATTCATCTCATGCCCGGGACAGGACTCGGTGTGCAATGAAGGTGTGCAGAGAGTGATTTACGGTCTGCGAATGAAATTCCTACTGACCGTGATCAGCTTTTTCGATTGTGGCAAACGGAGAACTCGCGCTATTCTTTCCGGTACACCCCTAGCCGTCCCCACTCCATGTTTCGGTGGCGTTGTTTGCTGACATCATTGCCTGCAATTACGAATAGGAGACTGAAGACCATCCATGCCTAATGAACTTCGCAATTTTTTGGCCCTTACCTACGACGAACTGGAAGAACTCAATCTGCAAGCGAAGGAGCAGCGCAGGAACCGCGTCTCAACCGACGAGATCCAGGAGAATCGGCTGAAGTATTTGACTGACGAGAAGCGCATCAAGGCTGTGACCGTGCTCTTCAGCGATCTGGAAGGTCGACTTCACATGCTCGACTACGACAAGAAGTTCTTGATCAAAAGCTGGGACAATCTAACGTTCGACGGATCTTCGATTCGAGGATTCACCGCGCAGCGCGAGAGCGATCTTCGCCTGGGTATCGATTGGGGGGCGTTTTACTGGGCTCCGGCTGATGTGTTCGGCTCGGGAAAGGTGCTGGTTTTCGGCGAGGTCATCGATAAGGGCGGCACACCCTATAGCGCCGACATTCGCGGCGTGCTCAAGAGTTTCGCTGACGATCTTTACAGCAAGAAAGGCTATACCCTCAATGCCGCCAATGAGATTGAGGGTTTTCTGTTCAAGGGTGCTGACGCAGAACGCACTTATCACGAAACCGGCAAATTCGAATACGTCAATACCGGTGGGTACTATCACTCGCTGCCGGGCGATCCTCTGCGCACCTTTATCGATACTACGGCCGAAGTTCAGCGGTGCATGGGCTTCCAAAATGAAAAAGACCATCCCGAAGTTGCGCCGTCACAATTTGAAATCAACTACGGCTACGGCGAAGTCGTGGCAGCGGCCGATCAGATTCAGCTTTATAAACTGATCTGCCGTCAGGTTGCGACCAATTTGGGTTTTACCGCGTCGTTCCTGCCCAAGCCGGTGGTCGGCGTGAATGGCAGCGGCATGCACACCAACGTCTCGGTCAGCGAGAAAGGCAAGAATCTGTTCTGGGACGCAAAGGGCGAAGAGAAACTTAGCAAGGTCGGTTGGGCCTTCTTGGATCGCATTCTCACGCATGGAAACGACGTATGCCTGCTGCTGAATGCCAGTGTTAATGCCTATCGCCGCCTTGACCCTCACTTCGAGGCGCCGAACCAGATCAAAGCATCCGCCGTGGACCGCGGATCGATGATCCGCATTCCCATCGGGAATGAAAAGAGTATGCGCGTAGAAGTCCGCTCGGTCGCTCCGGATGCGAATCCTTACCTCGTTCTCTACTCCATCTTCAAGACCGGCCTCGATGGGGAGACCTCGAAGATTAAGAATTTGCGCCAGGCCGAACGCTACCTGCCGGATAACATCTATACTGCGCTCGACAATTTCCGCCAGTCGGAGTGGACAACAAAAATCCTCGGCGAAGATGTGAAGGGCCGCTACGCTGATTTAAAACAGGCTGCGGCAGACCGCTGCCCGCGTCTGCTGGGAACCTTTGTGAAAGCGCCCGAGGTGCAGTATCACCACGACGTATACAATCAATTCCTCTGGAATCTTTTCTAGAGCGCCGGTTTTTCCACACCCGAAGCGCCTTGGCTGCAGAGTCAGGGCGTTTTGTTGTTGGGCAGCATTAAGCAATTCCAATTCATGGGCTGCATTCTCCCAGGCGTTCGCCTGTGCTAGATTCAGAAGTTTCATGGATCCTACTCCCAGCATCTCCACCCAAGGTCTGACCCGCCGCTTCGGAGGACTCGTTGCCGTCGATGGCATCGACCTGCGGGTAACTTCCGGGCAATTTTTTGGATTCTTGGGTCCCAACGGCGCCGGGAAATCAACCACTATCAAAATGCTTACGGGTTTGCTTGCACCAAGCGCCGGACGCATCGAGATTCTCGGACTGGACCTGGAAAAATATCCCGTCGAAGTAAAGCGGCAAATCGGCGTCGTCCCGGAAGGCATGGCGCTCTTCGGTCGGCTCACTGGATCCGAGTTCTTAAACTTCGCAGGCCGAATGTATGGATTGGACCGCATAACTGCTGCCCAACGAGCCGCTGAATTGCTCGACTTCATGCAGCTTGCCGATCAGCCCAGGAAACTTGTCACGGACTACTCCCATGGCATGCAGAAAAAATTGGCAATGGCAGCAGCCGTGATCCATGGTCCGAAGGTATTATTTCTCGATGAGCCCTTCGAAGGCGTGGATGCTATTGCCTCCGGAACTCTGAAAGCGATGCTCCAAGGCATGATCGCTCGCGGCGCCACCATCTTCCTTACCTCGCATGTCCTCGAAATCGTTGAGCGGCTGTGCAGCCATGTCGCCATCATTCATCGGGGACGGCTGGTGGCGCAAGGATCGCTCGATGAGCTTCGCGCGGGCGTGGAAGCGCAGACGCCCACTGTCAGCAGCGATGGCACGGCTCCGCTGCCTGCCGAAAAATTAACTCTGGAAGAAATTTTTCTGCGCACCGTCGGTGGTGAGCGCCACACGGATCAGGAGCTTTCCTGGCTGGGATGAAGGACCCCCGGCACCTTGGCCCTAAGACGTCTGCAAAGTGTGCGTCGACTTACGTCTGCCGTATGCGCCAGAGCCGCAATGCACCATGTGAAGTGTGTCGAGGTACAATTGACATCGTTTGAAGGGAATAATCGAAACTCGCCCCGCAATCGCAGCAAACTTGATAGCTCCGGCCTTCGATGGTAAACACCCGGCTCCTCTTCGTGTGATGACATCCAAATGCAAAATCCAAGGCCTTTGCCAAGGGATGGATGAACCGCTCCCACCGGGGAACATCTTCACTCGAAATCATTTCAGCTTGCCTTCTCTTGAATTGCATTTCGATTTTCTAATAAGAATATCGGCGCAGCCGTGAGGAACTTCACGCAGAATCATGACCGAGGTCACAATCCCTTGGAGCCCAGGCCGGCATCTCCACCCGTCCGGAATGCTGCCAAGAGATGATTTTCTCTAAGCAGAACTTCGGTCAACAGACAGCCATCGCATGGCTTCGCTGGCGAATCTTCGTCAACACCCTGCGCACCACGCGTGGCCAATTGGAGTTCGCCTCTCTCGTACTGGTCACTGTCGCTTTCACGCTTTTCGCACTTGGGGGAGCCTTCGGTCTCGGCGTGATTGCGTATTTGATGCTGTCGCAAGGCAGGCCTGAAATGCTGGCGGTCTTCTTGTGGGTCATTTTTTTCTTCTGGCAAGTTTTTCCTGTTTTGGCGACCGCCTTCACCAATAGCGCCGACTCCTATGACTTGCGGGGCTTCCCGCTTACCTACAGGTCGTACTTTCTCTTGCGCCTTGCCTATGGAGCGTTTGACCCGGCGAGCGCGATCGGCAGCCTGTGGACGTTGGCAATTCTCATCGGCGTAAGCTTTGCCAAACCTGCAGTATTTCCTTGGGCGCTCCTCGTGTTGCTGGCGTTCATCACTTTCAATCTTCTAATGATGCAGATGATCTTCGCCTGGGTGGAGCGCTGGCTGGCGCAGCGTCGCACGCGCGAGGTTATGGGCGTTCTTTTTGCTCTGCTGATGTTGAGCTTTCAACTGGTCGGACCGTTGACCGGACATTTCGGTAAGGGCGCGCGGCCGCAGGTGCTACATTTCGTAGCGGTTCTCGCTCCAGTACAGCAGATTCTTCCTCCCGGCCTCGCCGCCGACGCCATCTTGCAGGGCATCTACCCTCAGTGGTCCGCCGCTCTCAGTTCCCTGGCGCTGCTGTGCGCCTTTGCTTTGCTCGCGGGTTACGGCCTGCACTTGCGGCTATTGGCGCAATATCGCGGTGAAAATTTGAGCGAAGCGAGTGCTCCATCGCCTGTCCCAAAGACGCGGCACTTACGACTCGGCTGGAATCTCTCCGGACTTCCCGCCCCAGTCACAGCAGTATTCGAAAAGGAGATCCGCTATCTCCTCCGCAGCGGTCCCATGCTGCTTACCCTGATCATGCCGATTTTTATGCTGCTGGTTTTTCGTTTCGGAACTATGAACTCCGTAAGGCACTCCAGCGGTTTTCTGAGCCGAACTCCCAATCTGGCATTTCCTATCGCCGCCGCATATACGCTCCTGATGCTAACGCATCTCGTGTACAACACCTTCGGTGGCGACGGCGGCGGCATTCAGTTCTTCTACGCGTCTCCCGTCCGCTTCCGCGAGATTGTGCTCGCCAAAAATCTTTGTCATGCGGGCATTTTAGCCGTCGAAATTATCGTTGCGTGGATCGCCGTTACATCTCTCTATGGGAGGCCGGCGCTCGACGTCACAGTTGCGACACTTGCCGGCTTACTGTTCGCCGTGCCTGTCAATTTTGCAGTCGGCAACATCTTGTCCATCTACTCACCGAAGAAATTGGACTACGCCAGGTTCGGCCGCCAACGCGCCTCGCAGATGACGGTGTTGCTCAGCATGGTTTTGCAGCTTGGAGTGGTGAGCATAGCGGTTAGCGCTTTCTGGGCGGCGCGGAACTTCGGCAATACGTGGATCGCGACCTTGCTTTTGCTGGCGTTGGCTGGAATCTCACTTGCGATCTATGGGATGCTTCTCAATCGCGTAGATCGTCTGGCGCTCGATCGACGGGAAACGCTGGTCGGGGAATTGTGCCGCGCGTAGGTGAAGAAGACAGAAGCCCGACTCCCGGTCTGAAGCAATCACGCTAGCTCACTTCTTCTCCGGATTCGCCAGAAACCGATATCCCACGCCTCGCACCGTCAACAAATGCCGCGGTTGTCCGGGATCGTCTTCGATGTAGCGGCGCAATCGCACCATGAAGTTGTCGATGGCTCGCGTGTCGGTGTCTTCATGCAATCCCCAAACTTCTTCGAGAATCTGCTTGCGTGAAACCACTCGCCCGTCGTTGCGCACCAGGTAGCGCAGCAGTTCGGACTCCATCAGCGTCAGGTGAATCACATTCTCGGCAGTGCGCAGTTCGAGCACACCGAAATCGATCGTCTTGCCGCCGAAGGAAAATGTTCCAAAGTCGCCGACGCTCCGCGGATCAGATGTGGCCTGAGCGCGATTTGGAGGGGACTCCGAGTTTCCTGCTTCGTGCCCGCTACGCATCCACTGACTGCGCCGCAACAGCCCTTGCAGCCGCGCCAACAGGATCGAAAGGTCAAAGGGCTTTGGCAGATAATCATCGGCTCCAGCTGCGAAGCCCTTGAGTACATCTTCCGGCCGGTTGCGGGCCGTCAGCATCAGCACCGGAACATAATTCCTCGCCGCACGCAACTCAGAAACCACGCTGAATCCATCCTTGCCCGGCAGCATGATGTCGAGCACGATCGCATCAAAACCTTCTTTCTTGTCTAACAGGCGATCGGTTGCGGCTTCCCCGTCACCCACGACCTCTGCGGAATAGCCCTCGGCCTGAAGATTGAAACATAGCCCTTGCGCCAGATGGGCTTCATCTTCCACCACCAGGATTCGGCTCACGCGCTCGACCTCGGCAGCTCCATCGTAATGGTGGTCCCTTCGCCTTCCCCTTCACTGGTTGCAAATACCTTGCCGCCATGCTTCTTCGCAATCGCCTTTACGATAAATAATCCCAGCCCTGTTCCCTTCACATGCGCCAGCGAACGATGGCTGACGCGATAAAAGCGCTTAAAGATGCTTTTCAAATCGTCAGAAGGAATGCCGACTCCGTGATCCTGCACGCTGAGAACCACGCGCTTCTCGTCGGGCACATTCAGCCGCACTCGCACATCCACCGCCTCGCCGGAATACTTGATGGCGTTATCGAGGACATTGAACACCGCAGTGCGGAGATCCTCGGGGCTGCCCCGAACCTTCACGCCCGCGCCATTGCCCGAGGCTTCCTCATAGTGCAAAGCTTCGGGCTGCAGACGATGCCGAACCCGAGCAGCTTCCATGCATTCCCGGACCAACTGACCGAAATCGACCAAGGATTTTTCTTTGCCCGCTTTTTGATCGCCGGCCCGGCCTGCCCGCAGCACCTGCTCCACAGTCTCGGTCAAGCGATCCGTATCGCTGAGCATCAAACGATAAAATTCCTGCTTCTGTGTTTCGGGTAATTCTCGGCGCTGCAAGGTCTCCAGATGTAAGCGAATCGAAGCCACCGGCGTTTTCAACTCATGAGTAACCGCATTGATAAAGCTGTCATGTTGTTCACTGCGCCGAATTTCCCTCAGCAGGAAGGTTGTATTCACGATCATCCCCGCTATGATCAGGGCGAAGAAGACGATGCCGAAGAACAGCAGCACGCCTTCGCGCCAGTTAAGGATAATCCATCCAACGTTCAGCGCGACCGCCAATGCAACCAGTCCAATGCCCAGGCAAAGAAAGAAGACGATCGTTCCTCGGCGGTTCGTGATACGCATAGCTCATGCTGATTTTAGCGCGTTCACGACCAGGAACTGCTAAAAGACGTCATTTGGAAACCTTAAATCGCTACCAGGGCAACGGCGCTATTTTCAGCAGCGGCTGGCCGAATCTGATAGTCTGGCGCCTATTTCCGTTGGAGCGTAATTCGTAATGGAGTGGAAGGCTTCGCTCAAAGCGGCGGCAGTCGGCACGATATCAGGCACTGCTATCGGCCTAATAGCGTTCTTTTTCCTCACCTCGCTCCAACACCCCAACATGGGTGCGGTTTTGTTTCTATTGGTTCCGGTCGCGGCAGGTTTCTCCGTCGTTCTGGTTGCCCGTACGCCCGACGCTGCAGCGGCTGCCGCCGCCTTATTGTCGGCAGTGTGTTCTCTAGTTTTGCTTGTCGCTCTTGGAAGAGAAGGGGTGCTTTGTGCGCTTCTGGCTTTTCCGATCATTGGGGCAGGGCTAGCTATTGGCGCAGGGATCGGAATATTGGTTCGCAAGTTGTTTGTAGATCGTTCTCAGAATAAAAATGGGACGGCGGGAATTCTGCTTCTCATGGGTCCGATCTTAATTTTTGCCGGTGAGCGAATTGAACGCCCGACTCTTCAACATTCCCGGACGGAGTTGGTTCAAACGACTGTAGAACTCAATGAGAAGCCGGAAGAGGCATGGGCCCGTATCCTCTCGATCGACAGCATACAAGCCAGCAAACCCATCCTAATGTACCTTGGTTTGCCAATTCCCCAACGTTGCACAATGCAGGGCCGCGGAATGGGCGCGAAGCGCACTTGTTACTTCAATGTAGGCTACATCGAAGAGACGGTGACCGAATGGAATCCACCCTACTACCTGGGGCTTTCTATTGATCGGACGCACATGCCCGGTCGCTATTGGCTTGGGTTCGAGAATGCTGAATACCGGCTTCAGCCGAACGGTGCCAGGACTCTATTGACCCGCACAACGACCATCTCTTCGCACTTGCACCCTGCATGGTACTGGCGTCGTTTTGAAAGGCTCGGCGTCAAATCAGAACACGACTACATTCTGCGAGAGGTTATGCTCCGTGCTCAACATTAGGCTGGCAGCGCCAGCGATTGCGGATCAAAGAAAAACCCGCCAGAAGGCGGGTTCATATTCAGATAGGCGAGAGTCTTGTCGTTTGCGTCTAGTCTCCCGCCACCGCCGCTTCCGGCAGAACCACAGTAACCAGCTTTCCATTCGGAGTAGGCAGCAGACCTTTTTCCAGATCAGCCAACTTGACGCGTTTGATGTCCCAAGCC
>JBAVZU010000385.1:0-21997 GCA_049588915.1 Candidatus Sulfotelmatobacter sp. | reverse complement strand
AAGAAAAACACGCTAAACATCAATTTTTCAGCAGCCTGCTAGACAGCTAAGTGTAAATAAAGAAAGGCGCTGATCAGCGCCCCAGGAAAGATACAAAACTCCTCTGTAGGCCGGCGAAGACTTCCCGGGCGCCAGAGTAATTATGCTACGTGGGTTCCGTACTGCTGCCGGTACTGCCGCTCAATCGATTGCATTTGATCTTTGAGCCGCAGCTTCAGCTTTTTGAGCCGGACTTCTTCCAGCTTTTCGTCTTCGCTAAGATAACGTTTTTGAGTGAGTGAATCTAGGCGTGTCGAATATTGCATATGCTCCTGAGCCAGCTTGCGAAATTCATCGTGGTTGGTCAACAGAGCGTCATTCGAAGTCAGCATTCAGCGGACCTCCAACCGGGGGATATTTTATAGCCCAACGTATCACAGCCCCAAAGCTGGTTCAATGCCATATTTCTGGTGCAGTCTCATGATGAAATTATAAAGAAACGTTCAGATGGTACAAAATTGCGTCCTCCGCAGGACACACGTAATAACCCTTTCGAGTCCCGATCTCGCGAAAACCGGCTTTGCGGTAAAGCTCGCGAGCGCTCTGATTGGACTCGCGGACCTCCAGGAATATTTGTCTGCCGTTCTCGGAGCGAGCGACGCCCAATAACTCGTTCATCAGCAGGGTTGCCAGACCGCGACGCCGATACTTTCGTACAACAACAACATATTGCAGATCCCAATCGCCATCGACGCATTGCGCGGCCAGGTAGGCAACAATGGAAGGTTCACCGACGGATCCAGCAACGCTTTCTGCCTCGGATGGATCTTCAACCACAAAAACAAGGTTCCTGGACAGTTCGGGAGTGTTGTTTCGAAAAAAGCTCTCGTAGTGTTCGTCTGACCAATTCGCAGAGGTGGGACTCTCACGCTCGAGTTCTGCTATAGCGCGAATATCGTCGCGAGTTGCTCGTCGGACACGCATGCTAGAAGCGAACTCTCTCGAGCATCTCAGCATCAGTGCGGCGGATATAGTTGGCCTCCAGTTCCTCGGGTGTTACTGTCTTGCCGGATTGAATCCTTCGCCATCCGACGCGAGCAACATCCGCAGCAGAAATCGGTTGCAGTTTTGATACGGACAATCCAGCTTCGAGCGCCGCTTGACCCAGCGCCGGATCTGGAGTGACTACAGACCATCCTTTAGCCTGCGTAAGAAACTCACTGCGGGTCGAGATATATTCCCGGGGGGTTTGGCTCGGGCTAGCCGAAACCTCGTACTCACCCACATACACATCGTTCCGGCCCGCATCCATTGCGGACATCACCTTGCTCTGAGCACCGCTTTTGAGCACGCACAACTCAAGCAGCGAAACCGCCGCGATCGGCTTCTGCAGTATCTCCGCCAGGGCCTTCACCGCTGCCAAGCCGATCCGCAGACCGGTGAATGATCCCGGGCCACTAACCACTGCAAGGGCGCCGAGATCGAGCTTGGTGACTCCGTGGCTGGAAAGCAGTGCGGCAATCTGCGGAACCAGCTGCGCAGAAAAAGTTCCGCCGGTGAGCGGAACCGTCTCGATCACTTCGATGTCCTCGGCAGATCGTTCCCCCGCCCGGGCCAGCGCGATGCTGCCCAGTTTTCCGGAGGTATCGATGGCGAGGAGAAGCATGAGCAAAAAACCCGTTTTATCCGTAAAGATCGGCGTGCAGACCGTGGCCGATTGTCGTTGATTAGCCTTCGACGAGTTCCAGCAACACGCCACCGGTGCTGGCTGGATGCACGAACACGTAGCGATGCCCACCCGCACCAGTTTTAATTTCTTCCGAAACCAGGCGCACTCCGTCTTTCTTCAACTGCGCGACTTTCGCGGATAAATCCGGAACCCGCAGGCACAAATGATGCAAACCTTCGCCACGCTTGGCGATAAACTTCGCAATCGTTGAATTATCAGAAGTCGCTTCCAGCAATTCCAGCCGGCTCTCGCCGACCGCAACCATCACCAGTCGAACCTGCTCCTGTTCGACGGTCTCTTCGGCGGAGATGGTCAACCCGAGCTTTTCGTAGATCGACTTCGCCGCTGCCAGCGACTTCACGGCTATGCCGAGGTGGTCGATTTGCGTCATTAACTTTTTCCCACGTTCGCAGCGATCTCTTCCACCAGCGTATACGGATCCCGCCTGTGTTCGACCACTTCGGCCGCATAACGGCTCAAGCCGCCATCGGCAATATGCTTCCTGGCCTTCTCCAGCATGGTATCGCGCAACATTTCCACCAGGCGCTGCTCCCAATTCTCGACACTTTTGTTCATCACCAGATTTTTCTTCTGCAAATAATCTTCGTAATTGGCGACGGCATCCGCCAATTCCTTGATCCCGACTGCCTGGCTCGCCACCGTCTTGATAATCGGAGGGGTCCATCCATCACTGCGCATGGCCAGCGACTGCAGAGTGCGGATCTCGCGCTCCACATGTTCGGCGCCATCGCGGTCGCTCTTGTTGATCACAAAAATATCTGCAATCTCCATGATGCCGGCTTTGATGGTTTGCACATCGTCGCCCATCCCCGGTACAAGAATCACCACCGTGACATCTGCCAGCCGCACGATGTCCACTTCATCCTGTCCCACGCCCACAGTCTCAATCATGATAAGGTCGCGCCCGGCAGCATCCAGCACGGTGGCGACGTCGGCAGTGGTGCGCGCCAGTCCGCCCAGCGAACCGCGCGTCGCCATGCTGCGAATATAAATGCCCGGATCGGAGAAATGATCCTGCATGCGAATGCGATCGCCGAGAATCGCGCCGCCAGTGTAAGGGCTGGTGGGATCGACGGCGATAATGCCTACTGTATGATTTTGTTTTCGATAAAAACGTGCAAGCTGATCCACCAGCGTACTCTTCCCGGCCCCTGGAGGCCCCGTCAACCCCAGCACACGCGCCTTCCCGCTGTACGGGAACAAGGCTTTCAGCAGTTCGGACCATCCCGCTGCGCGATTCTCGACGGTGGAGATTGCCCGAGCCAGGGCGCGGACGTCGCCCGCACGAAGTTGCTCAATCCAGGGCTGGATGGGTTGGTTCAAGCGATCAGTGTAAAGCAGCGGACGGAGAAGGAGAACAGGAGATGCAGATTAGTCTCTCAGCAACTGCCTTGCAATTACGAGGCGCTGAATCTCGCTGGTCCCCTCGCCGATCGTACACAGCTTCACGTCGCGGTAATATTTTTCTGCCGGATAATCTTTTATGAAGCCGTAGCCACCGTGAATCTGGACGCCTTCGTTGGCGCACTTCACGGCAACTTCACTCGCATATAGTTTCGCCATCGAAGATTCCAACGTCGTCTTCATGCCCGCGTCTTTCATGGACGCCGCACGTAGCGTAAGCAGACGGGCCGCATCGATCTCCGTGGCCATATCCGCCAGCTTCCACTGGATCGCCTGAAACTCGCCGATGGCCTTGCCGAACTGTTTTCGCTCCTTGGAATATTTCAGCGCCGCTTCGTACGCGCCCTGCGCCATCCCCAGCGACAAGGCCGCAATCGAGATACGGCCGCCATCGAGCACGCGCATCGCGTCGATGAAGCCGTCCCCCTCCTTGCCTAACAGATTCTCCGCCGGAATCACGCAATCCTCAAAAATCATCTCCGCAGTGTCGCTGGCGCGCAGACCTAGCTTATTCTCCTTTTTTCCGGGCCGAAATCCCTTGGTATCTTTCTCCACGATGAACGCGGAAAGGCCATGGGTGTTGGCCGCGCGGTCCGTCACCGCGATCACCACAATCACATCCGCGTAGTGTCCGTTGGTACAAAACGTCTTTGTCCCGTTCAACACCCAGTTTTGTCCTTTGCGCTTGGCAGTCATGCGAGCGCTGCCCGCGTCCGATCCGGATGAGGGCTCCGTCAATCCCCATGCGCCAAGAGATTCACCGGTAGCCAGTTTACTCACGTATTTCTTTTTCTGTTCTTCACTTCCGGCAATAAAAATGTGATTCGAACAGAGCGATGTGTGGGCAGCGACGATGATGCCGACCGAGCCATCCACTCGCGACAACTCTTCAATGGCCGTCGCGTACTCCACGTAACCCATGCCCGCGCCGCCGTACTCGGCGGGAAAAACCATTCCCAGCAATCCCAGCTTGCCCAGTTCTTTGATCGGGGCGAGAGGAAACTCGCAAGCCTCGTCCCACTTCATGACGTTGGGGGCGATCTCGCGCTCGGCAAACTCGCGAACGCTTTTCTTCAAATGCTGCTGCTCTTCGTTTAGTTGGAAATCCAAAGTCCCTCCCTTGCCGCCTTCAAACTTCGATTACATCATAGCCAGCGGAAGGCGAGAAGTTACCGCGGACACGAGCAGTTGGGTGAGCTAGAGACCGCGTTAATACTGAAGATTGTGATGGTCAATAAGTTAGAGCCAACCGACCGGATGGTATGGCTAACACTTACATTGGTCAATGTTCGCAGCGGGTACCTCAGCGGACTGGCTCCTCGGTCCAAATGAATTTCTCGAACACTTCATTGGAAAGCAATCGCCCGCGAGACGTTAGAAAGACTAAATCTCCCTCCTGCTCCATCAACCCGTTTTCGACCAACTCTGCTATTGCGGTATGAGATTTGCCGACCGTTCCCTCACCGAATTGTTTTTCGAGCTCACGGAGGTTAACACCTCGAGTCAACCGCAGCCCGAGGAAAAAACTTTCCTCCAGCGCTGCCTCGCGCGAAACGGCAGTTCTCTGGATGTCTGCGCCGTTGACATACTTTTCCAAAGAGTCGGCACGAGCGAATCGCACGGCGTCCATGTCTGCGGTGGCTGACAGCAGCATGGAATGAGCGTCCACTCCGAAGCCGAAATAAGGCCGCCGCCTCCAATATTTCAGGTTGTGCTGCGACTCAAAACCATCCTGCGCGAAGTTGGAAATTTCGTACTGTGCGATCCCAGCCGATTCGAGCCGTTCACAGGCTGCGAGATAGAAATCGGCCGTCGCTTCTTCGTCCGGGACAAAGTGCGCATGATAGCGCGTGCCTCCAGCCAGTAGTTCGCGTCCGAGGCGCGATTCTTCGTCGACCTCGAGCATGTAAACGCTCACATGCGAGGCGCCCGTTGCAACGGTATCCGCTAGAGAATTTTCCCAACTTCCAGGTGTCTGGTGAGGCAATCCCGCAATTAGATCGATGTTGATATTTTTGATTCCAGCATCTCGGAGCCGAGCAATATCTTTGAGCACAACTTCCCGTTTGTGCAGACGGCCAACCGCTGCCGCTTCTCGATCCACGAACGATTGCACTCCCAGGCTGACGCGATTCACGCCGCAGCCCAGTAAACTCTCCAGCATCGCGGGCGTCAGTGTCCCGGGAGCGCATTCAACCGTGATTTCGGCATCATGTTTCACGTCGAACTGGAGACGTACCGCGGCAAAGATTCGCTCCAACTGCGCGGGCTCGAGTACCGTCGGCGTTCCTCCACCGGCGTAAATGGAATCCACAACGCGTTCGATCTGCCCACCCATTTCCTCAGCCAGATGCGGGGCGTTCTCAATGTCGGCACAAACTCGATCCACGTAACGATCGAATATCGCCCGCGAAAACACCTCTGATGCAAAGTTGCAGTAGCTGCACTTGGTGCGGCAAAAAGGAATGGAAATGTAGGCGCCGAGTGGCATTTGAACATTATCCCATCAGCGGACTGCAAACCTTTTCCATCCCGAACGCCGCGCCAGCCATCTATTTTGGGTTACCCTGTTAGCAGAGCACTAAGCGCTGTTTGAACCGAAGTCGCCAGACCGGCGGACCATAAAGAAACCGATGTCACAGGAAGAAGAAGTATTAGGCAAAGCCTATGACAGCCGCCTGATGGCGCGGCTGCTGAGGTATCTGCACCCCTACCGCTGGCAGGTGGCCCTCGCCCTTGTTTCAATCTTATTGAAGTCTTTCGCGGACGTGCTCGGTCCCTATCTCACCAAGGTGGCCATTGATCGCTACCTGGCTCCCGCGAAGGGCTTGAATTCCGGTTTTTGGAGTTGGCTCAGCGCGCGCCCCATCACCGGAATAGGGCAGATCGCACTGATCTACGTTGGACTCTTGATTTTCAGCTTTCTGCTCGAATTCCTGCAAACTTACTTCATGCAATGGACTGGCCAGAAAGTGATGTTCGACCTGCGCCGCCAGATCTTTCGCCATCTGCAGAGGCTTCACGTAGCCTTCTTCGACAAGAATCCCGTCGGGCGGCTGGTGACGCGCGTTACCACCGATGTGGATGCGTTGAATGAGATGTTTACTTCGGGCGTCGTGTCCATCTTCGAGGACCTCTTCGTGCTTTTCGGCATCTTGGGTGTGATGCTGTGCATGAACTGGAAGCTGGCGCTGATCACATTTGCAGTGCTGCCGTTCATTGTTTATTCTACGAAGATCTTTCGGGATCGCGTGCGCGATTCCTACCGCCGTATCCGCGTCGCCATCGCGCGTATCAACTCCTACCTGCAGGAGCATGTAAGCGGCATGGTCGTGTTGCAACTGTTCAACCGTGAACGCAAGGCTTACAAGCGATTTTCGGAGATCAATCGCGATCACATGGACGCGTACAAAGACGCGATCATGGCCTATGCGGTGTACTACCCGGTGGTTGAGATCCTCTCAGCGATCGCGATTGCCTGCGTCATCTGGTTTGGGGGCGGCGATGTAATGCGCAATATCCGATCGAGCAGCGTTGCCGTACAGTTCAACTGGAAGACGCTAGTCACGTTTCGTCTGGTGCCAACAGTTGCGTCGCTGGGCGTGCTGGTCGCATTCATCCAGTATGCCCTCCGCTTCTTCCGGCCGATTATGGATTTCAGCGAGAAGTACAACATCCTGCAATCGGCGATGGCGGCGAGCGAGCGGATTTTCAAGCTGCTGGATACGCCCGTGCAGGTCGTTTCGCCAGCGGTGACCAAAAGACCCGAAGGTGCGGGCCGCATCGAATTCGAGCACGTCTGGTTCGCCTATCGCGATTCGTCTGACGGAGAAAGTAAGGGGAATGTAGATCCTGATTGGGTTCTGCGCGACGTAACCTTCACCATCGAGCCCGGTGAAACGGTAGCGATCGTCGGCCACACCGGCGCGGGAAAAACCACGCTGATCTCGCTGTTGCTGCGATTCTATGACGTGCAAAAAGGCGCGATCCGGATCGACGGCGTCGATGTGAAGGACATGGATCTCGCGGATTTGCGCAGCCGATTCGGCGTGGTTCTGCAAGATCCTTTCTTGTTCAGTGGGACGATCGGGGGGAACATCCGGCTCGGCACGCAGCGCATCCAGGATAAAGATGTCGAGAAAGCCGCGGAAGATGTGAACCTCGCCGACTTTATCCGAGCCCTGCCTAATGGCTTTAACGAAGAAGTTCGTGAGCGCGGGTCCACGCTTTCCACCGGGCAGAAGCAACTCATTTCGTTCGCCCGCGCTCTGGCCCACGAACCGAAAATTCTGATTCTCGACGAAGCCACATCGAGCGTCGATACCGAAACCGAATTCCGGGTGCGAGATGCGCTTAGCCACATGGTCGAGGGACGCACATCGCTGATCATCGCTCACCGGCTCTCCACCGTGCAGCGCGCCGATAAGATCATCGTGATGCATAAAGGAAAAGTGAGAGAGATGGGTACGCACCAGCAACTTTTGGCTCAGCACGGAATTTACTTCAAGCTCTATCAACTGCAGTACAAAGACCAGGAGATCAACGTGGCGCGGGCGCCCTCGCCCGCGAATGCGGACGGATTCAGGGAGCCAGAAGTCACCGCCAGCGCGGACGACTGACGCCTAATACCGCGTGCTAGCCACTGTGCGAGGCGACGTTTAGGACAAGCTCAAAAGAAAACGGACCACGGACTTCCGTGTTTAATGGGTTCGAGGTGTATCGCCGGTAAGTCTCTCCTGAGTCGCGATCTTCTTGGACCGCACCTTCTTCGAGGGAGTGCCCTTCAAATCGGAGCGTAGGCAGGCTCGCGTGGACGAAGACTTCTACTGTCAGCCGAAAACCGTGTAGGTCGGCTCGCTGCGAGATGCTGTAAGCGAGATTGTCTTCGTCTCCCTGTCCGAGGGTGTTGGCAAATTCTTGTCTGATTCCAAGCTCCGTCAGGGTAGTACGAGGTCGGCCGGAGGAGATTGGGGGAGAGAAAAACAGAAGAAAGCCCTTTTCCTTTTCGCCGTTGTAAGCAGGAATACGGATCAGATCGCGGCTCGTTCCGTCTGCCAGGAGTTCCTTCCCCGCGATATGGAATTCTGCAAGGCTGGTAGGCCCAGTTTCCGTAGGCGAGCTTCCAGTACCCTTGAAGCGTGTGAGTATGAGCTGTTTCGCCCCTGTAACCGTATACGTATTCCTGGTAACGTAACGGGTCGACCAGTCCTTCTCTATATAGACAGAGAAGACTGTCTCTTGCCAAAGCTCTTCGACGAGGTAACGCGAGTATTCGTTGAAAAGCAATTGGGCCTGTCCGAGCCCCAGCTTCAGGACCTCATGCGGCTTAGGATCATAGTAGCTATGAACCTTCTCTCGCGAGCAATGCTCCTTCCACCTAACTAGTCCTCCTATTGTCTCCCCCGAACCGTATAGATCCAGAATATCTTGGTCAGTAAGCGCGAATTTTGTTGACGGAACGTTAGTGGGGATATCGTAGGATGCGAAATGCGGAGGCTCACCCCTCTCCTTGTCGTGAGCCGAAGTCATGGTTAAGACCAGCGCTCTAAGGTAAGAGGCCGTCGAGTCAATCTGCAACGGACGTTCGAAGTCCGTCAAGCGAAACCCAATGGTGGGATAGAAGTCTTGGGCAAAAAGAAAGCTAGGAAAATTGCTGAGCATCCCGCCGTCAACAAAGTGATCGTCAACGCGCAAGAAAGGCTGAAAGAAAATAGGGATGCTGCACGACGCATGCACAGCGTCGACGATTCTTTCGTTTGGTGTGTTCGCTAGGGAATAAATCTCGTACTTTTGGCGACTAACGTCCGAAGCTACGATTCGTAGATCCTGGGTGACAATGTTGTTGCCGCCTTTCACAAACCGTTTATCACCGAAAATTGTTTTTAGGAAGTTTCGCAGTCTCTGAGAACTGTGGAGGCCCTTGTTACGCCAAACCTCGCCAATGTCCTTACCGAGGCTATGACGATGTGCCCGGTAAAACTTGAAAGCCTTCCATCCGGAAATCTTAAAGGTTCCGTCATTGCTGACCTTATAGATTGTCTCCAGATCGCGGCGGACCTGCTGAAAGCGCCGCATGCGCTCGACCTCGGCATCCTCGAGTAAGCTGCGAAGAGATGGATTTTCCAGAACGGATTTGATCTCTGCAGGGGTCTTTCCGATTGCCAGAAGTGCGGCTACAATGGATCCAGCGGAGGTACCAGCAACTGCATTAACCTGCACGTCGGGAGGTTTACGAGCAAGCAGACCGGCGTAAGCAATTCCCCGAACGCCGCCCCCTTGAAAAACGAGGTTGACATAGCAAGGCATGAAGCAGATTATGAGTGCTGTCAGGAGACGCAGCGCTAGGAACCGCGGGCCGACTCTCCGCGAACGAAAACTAACTCTACAGCGGAATGCTAACCTTCGAAAACTCCACCGTTCATGACGAGAACCTCTTGGAACATTATCGGCTCCCAATCCTCGGATGTCAACTGAAAACCCCCTCGAATATCAGCCGGGAACCTCTAGCAGCTGAATCCCTGGCGGCAGAACTTAACTATAGCATTAAGAGCTACTTACGACGAATACTGAAAAGGACATTCAACCCCACGGTTCATTAGCCCGCTGGCCTTAGAATTAGTCGGTGCGAATCCTGATCTCAGCCGGCGAAGCTTCCGGGGAAATGTACGGAGCGCAGCTCATCGAAGCGCTGCGCCGCCGCGATCCGGAGCTTGAATTCTTTGGCGTCGGCGGCGAGCGCATGCGGGCTGCCGGCTGCGACACGGTGGTTGATGCGAAAGACCTGTCCGTCGTCGGCATCACCGAAATTCTCAGCCATCTGCCCAAGATCTACGGCCTCTACCAGCGTCTGATCAAAGAAGCCGACCAGCGCAAGCCCGATCTCGCCGTCGTCATCGATTCGCCGGCGTTCAACTGGCGTGTGGCGCGGCAGATGAAGAGGCGCGGCGTGCCCGTGATCTATTACGTAGCGCCGCAGTTCTGGGCGTGGCGCCAGGGACGGGTGCGGCTGCTGAGAGAATACATCGACAAAGCCTTGGTGATTTTTCCGTTCGAAGAAAAGTTCTATCGCGAACGCGGAGTCGATGCAACATTCGTTGGTCATCCACTGGCTGATTTACCGGAACCAGCGATCGATCGCAACACCTATGCCGGGCGTTTTCGTTTGGATCCGGCAAAAAGCTGGATCACGATCATGCCGGGCAGCCGCGTTAAAGAAGTGCGGCTGAACCTGGCAACCATAATGGAAGCAGCCGCGCAACTGGGCGACGGTTACGAATTTTTGCTGCCGGTCGCGCCCACACTGGAACCCAGCTTTCTGAAAAATCTAGTAGACCGAGGGAGAGTCGACCGGGGAGCGACCGGTCGAGAAGCAGTCCCGCAACGGATTACGCTCGTGACGGATTCGCTGCCGGCGTTGCGGCATTCGCGCGCCGGCATTATTGCAAGCGGCACGGCTACGGTGGAAGCTGCCATGATGCGGCTTCCGTTCGTAATGGTTTATTGCGTCTCGTCCTTCACCTACGTGCTGGGCAAGCCGCGAGTGAAAGTCCCACACTTTGCCATGGTCAATCTGATCGCCGGGGAAGAAGTGGTTCCTGAACTGGTGCAGCATGATTTTACGGCTGTGAAGGTGGTCGCACACCTGCAAGAAATTCTTCCCGACGGCCCGTTACGGGACAAAATGTTGGAAGGTCTCGCCCGGGTGAAGTGGAAGCTGCGGGCTTCTGAAAGCAACGTGGGAAAAGCTGCCCAAACCCCGGCGGATCGCGCCGCCGAAATTATTTTGTCCATCGCCGACCTAAAAAACAAATCGTCAGGCTAACCTGCCTCCGGCTCATGCATCAGACATAAAGAGACCCTGCCAAAAGGTAACTTTATGGGGCGGGCGGATTTGGCTAGGCTGAACGAAAGCGGATTTCCTGGTTGGCAGAGCGCACACCTTCTCCTACAACCTCAGGCAGTTGAAAAGCCATTCTGATAAGGATCGGTTTGACGGGTTTGGAAACAAGTTTTTGCAGCAATGAATTGGTGAAAATTCTGCGGCACGGGGGTCGCACCGCGAGTTTGCTTCTCCTGTCGTTCCTAGCGAGCACAGGTATGTTGAGGAGCATGCCGGCCATGGCTCAATCCCAGCCCATCGTCCCAGCGGCGTCGATCGAAACGCCGGCTGCAACTCTGCCGGTTGTAACTCTGCAAGACCCAGATCCGCCAACGGAAGGGGCAACCGTCAGGGGCACGGTGCTGGATGGAAGCGGCGCTGTGGTGGCTAATGTAAAGATTGTGATGGCTCAGCCCGGCGTCCCTTCGAAAAGACAAGCGCTTTCCGATGGCACTGGATATTTTGTTATTACGAATGCGGTTCCTGGGCCGTTCGAATTATCGTTTTCCGCCCCTGGATTTGCTCCGCAAGAAGAATCTGGAGTTCTGCATCCCGGAGAAGAGGTCGATCTTCCTGCCATCACACTGGCGGTAGCTCGAACCGATGTCGACGTAGACGTAATGGAGTCGTCGGAAGAAGTGGCGGAAGATCAGATAAAGGTTGAAGAGAAGCAGCGTGTGCTCGGCATTGTTCCAAACTATTACGTAAGCTATGTCCATAATGCCGCGCCGCTAACGACCAAGCTCAAGTTTCAGCTAGCGTGGAAGTCGACCGTCGAGCCGGTTTCTTTTGCATTGACGGCCGCTGGTGCCGGCATTCAACAGGCCGAAAACTCCTATAGCGGATACGGCCAGGGAATGCAAGGCTATGCTAAGCGCTACGGCGCGGCTTACGGAACGTTTGTGTCAGGAACGTTTATTGGCGGGGCGATCCTGCCATCGCTGTTGAAGCAAGATCCGCGGTATTTCTGGAAGGGGACCGGCAGCCGCACCTCTAGAGTTCTTTATGCCATCGCGAATTCCGTCATTTGCAGAGGCGATAATGGGCGATGGCAGCCGAATTACTCCGCCATCATCGGAGGCTTAGCCGCGGGAGGAATTTCGAACCTTTACTATCCCCCACAAAATCGCGACGGAGCGACCTTAACCTTCGAGAACGCAGCCATCGGAACCGCCTTTGGCGCAGCTGGCAATATTATTGAGGAATTTTTCCTTCGTCGGCTAACGCCCCACGTTCCCAACCAAGATCAAGCCAAGAACTGAAACGGCAAGAGGGACAAGCCTTAAGGCCGTTTCCTAAGCCTTGTGCTCCCAGCATCTTTTAGAGGAGAATCTTCATCATAGGAAATGGCAGGCCGATTTCCTGGAGAATTCCCTAAATGCAGATACAACTTCGGCGCGCGCAGAGCGTCCTGAGCGGTACCTGTGCCCTGCTGCTGTTGATTTTTGTCTCGATGCCGTCCTGGGCTGTGGAGAAAGCCCATCTGCGGGTGGATGATTACCAGATTGAAGTCGAACTTGCGCCCCACCTTCATCAAATTTCGGCACGGGCAAAAGTCAAATTCACGGCCCTCCAGGATCTCAATACCGCCATCTTCGAACTACATAATGCCCTCCGTGTCACCAAAGTTTTGGACGATCAAAACCAACCACTTTCGGCCGAGCGTGTTACGCAAGATTCAACCATACGCGTGCCGCTGCCTGCCGGGTTATTGAAGGATGCTTCCACTACCCTGACTTTTGAATATGAAGGCAACATTGAGAACGCCGACGACAGCCCGGTGCCAGGGCTGAGTCTTGCTTATATCGGGGACGATACCAGCTACCTGCTTTACGCGGGCCGCTGGTTCCCGGTGACTGGCTACGGACTGAACCGTTTCACTTCGACCATCAGCGTGACCGTGCCGGCACACATGGTGGTGATTGGCAGCGGGAAGGCGAGTGTTACGGATAACCCGCCGTCGAAAAAACCGAACAGCAACGGGCTTCCAACTAAGACATTTACCTTCGTCGATACAAAGCCCAGTTTTCCAGGAACTATTGTAGCGGGTATCTTTCAGGAGTATAAAAGCGACGAAGCTGGGATGGATTTGCACGTCTTCTTCAAGCCCGATCACCAGAAACTGGCGCCGGAGTACACGACGACGGCAGTTCAAGAATTTACTTACTTTATCACTCTCTACGGAACTCCTCTTTCGCAGAGGCTCAACGTAGTGGAGCTTCCGGGCGACACAGTACCCTACGCGTGGGCGCCGGAGATCGCTGCTCTTGCCGGCCCCTCGATCACCGAAAAAACGAATTATCGGTTGCTCGCCAACGCCATCGCTCACCAATGGTGGGGAGTATCAGTGAGCCCGGCGACGAAGGATGACTGGTGGCTGGTCGATGGCTTTTCGCGTTATTCCGAAGCCATGTACGTAGAAAACGCGGCCGGAGCGGCGGGCCTGGAAGAGGCGGTAAAGGATATGTCGGTCGGGGCGCTGGCCTACGACAACATCCCGCTCTCGAGTGCCGGCAAGCTCGATCCTTTCTCGACAGAATTTCAGTCGCTGGTTACGGATAAGGGCGCGATGATTCTGCACATGCTGCGCTGGGTGTTAGGGGAGGACAAATATCTGAAGACCATGCGCGAGTTCTCCACCACTTATGCGGGAAAATCGGTCACCATGGACGACTTCAAGGCGATTGCTGAAAAATATTATGGAGATCAGCTTACGTGGTTCTTCTCCCAGTGGCTCGATTCCACCGGGGCCCCGGAGTTCAAGTTGAAATACACGACCTATCGTTTAGGAAACAACAAGGGGTTCCGCGTGACCGGCGAGATTTCCCAGGATCTGGATTTGTTTCGCATGCCGGTTGACGTGCGTATTGACACGGACGGCAAAACGGAAAACAAGCAGATTGAAGTTGTAGGCACCAACTCGCCGTTTACGATAGAAACTTTCGGAAGGCCGCGCCGGATTGCAGTCGATCCTGACCACCACGTGCTTACAAACTCTTCGGATGTAAAGTTGCGCGCGTCGATTCTGCGAGGGCAGGCTTTGCAGCAGCAGGGCGATCTTGCTGGCGCGCTGGCGGAGTTCAACAAGGCGCTCGACCAGAACAAGAACAGCTCGCTAGCCCACTACCGGATCGCGGAGATTTTCTTCCTGCAGAGAAACTATCAATCCTCGGCAAACTCCTACCGTTCGGCTATCAATGGCAATGGAGATCCCCGGTGGACTGAGGTCTGGAGCCATATTCAGCTGGGAAAGATTTTTGATATCACTGGGCAGCGCGAACGCGCCATCAACGAATACCGGCAAGCCATCCAGACCAACGACGATACTTTCGGCGCACTTGAAGAGGCTCGCAAGTATCTTCAAAAGCCTTTCGAGCGCCCGAAGAACAAGGAGCAGTAAGAATCCGTTCTTGCGCTTGATCTAGGCTTTCACCTTTTTCGCGCCGGTAAGCAACTTACGGCTTTGAATGAATTGCCGCGAGCTGCTAAAGGGCAAAACCTCACCCCGCAAGGAATCGAGAAGATGGTTATCGCCAGGAGCGCCAGGAAACCTACGCGCTGCCGCTAACCGGCGAGGCATTGGGGAACACAAGGATCTTTGGGCTAACCGGCGTTGAGCCTGACCAAACGGCTCGAAGTGCACCTCCTGCAGCGGGTCGGGCGGCGCAACCGGTCGCGGCCGATCAACTTCGTGATTCGTTATTCCGCGCATTTGATTGATGCGAGCTTCGCCGATGCGGGCTACGGCCCGCTGCACCACGCGGGCAAACTCCTCGCCGTCCCCGTTTTTTCGGCCCTCCCGCAGACGCTGCTTCGCATCTTCCACCGAGAACCAGGTACGGTTCCGGTCCGATTCTTTTGGTTTGCCGAGGCGTAGCACCTCGCAAAGATGGGCGCTAACCGTAAAGCTTTTCCCACTAGATCGTGAGACACCGCGCGGGTTGGCTTGCCGGCGCCAGCCATAGCGGGTGAAGGCAGCTTCTTCGATCCGCCCGTGCACTCCCGCCTCCTCGAAAGCCTCGATGGCGGCGGCTTGAGCATGAGTGAGCCCCGGTTCAGCGCTGCCCTTAGGGAAAGTCCAGCGACCGCTGCCGCGGGTCTGGACCAGCAGGAACTCAATCGCGCCGCGGCGCAGCCGGTAGCAGACCGCTGCCGCCTGTTCGCAGTCGCGCACTTTCTGGAGCTGCGAGACTCGAACGGCGGGCGGCGCGGATGGACGGCTCGCCGATGGGATCAAGATCGGGGACATACTTCGACGATTCTTCGCGCCGGCACTCATCGCTACAGAGTGCACGATGACATCCGCTTGTGCCTAGAGTAAAGGTTGGTTCTCATGGAAGGAGAGTTCGCGCGGCGTGATGCAAGCCGCAGCGGCCAGAATCTTTCTGCATACTTGCATCCCCGTGAACTGAAAATACAGTATGGATGCGAGTAACCCAGTCGGACTCAGGAGCCTCTCTTGGAGAATATGTATTGTTTGCGTTGCAATCGGCCCATTGAGACCGGGCAAAAATCGGTTGCTGTTTATTTGTTTGCTCAGACAGTCGGAATCAAGCCCAGGCAAAAATCTGCGGCACAGCGCATTTGCTTCTGTCCCCAATGTTGCGTCTCGCTGGCCATGGGGCCCGCCCCGGAGGGCGCGCTCAATATGGCAGCCTGGGAAATGATTCGCGAGCTCGTATCTTCAGATCCGGCTCTAAATCAGGCAGCATGGGAGAACCTGAGTGCAGTATTGAATGCGCTGCCACCAACCGGCACGGCTGGAGCCAGGCTTTCCGCACAGTCCGGCGGATACTTCGAGTTCTGAAACACTCGCTCCTCCGCAGAAACCTCACTCTCGATTCGTCCTGGCTAACCTTTTCGCTCGCGCCAAGGTCTAAGGAAATAACGACATCAGGGAACTTCGCAGTGCCTGGCTGCGTATCTCTGATCAGATACTTGGGCGGGATTGAGAGCCCTCGCCTGAACCCGGGCCTCCCACGCCCCACTACGGGGCGTGGGGGAACATATTCCATATGCGGATGCTGCTTGATATCGTCCGGCAGTCGCTCTCCACGTTGTGGGCGCATAAACTGCGCTCGTTCTTGACCATGTTTGGAATCGCATGGGGCGTTGGGTCCCTGCTGCTGTTAGTTGGGCTAGGCGAAGGCTTCCGCAGCGGGCAGGATAAAAATCTGGCCGAACTTGGTCAGGACATCATGTTTGTTTTTCCGGGCCGTATCCCTGCGGTCGCCGGCAGTTTTCAGTCCGGGCAACCTTACTACCTGACTTATGGGGACTACTTTACGATTCGCGACCAGAGTAGATTTCTGCGCGCCGTTTCGCCGGTACTGGAACGCGATGACATCCGCGCGGTCAGCGATTATGGGTCCACAAACGGTCAGGTTTTCGGCGTCGTCCCGGAATACAACCAGATTCGCAACATCCCGACGGAACCAGGGCGCTGGTTCAACAAAGAAGACAACACACAGCATCGCCGCGTGGCCGTGGTCGGATGGGAGATGCTGAAGAATATGTTTCCCGGAGAGCCTGCCGTGGGCAGCACCATTCTGCTGAACGACATGGATTTCAAGGTGATCGGCGTGATTCCAAAAATCGGCAAAGAGGGGGAGAACGGCACCAACCATCGCATCTTTGTGCCCTTCGACACCATGCGCATGCTTTTTCCGCTAAAGGCGAAGAATTCAGAGAATGCGATTTCATTCATCAATTACCGGCCGATTAAGAAAGAGCTGCATGTCGAGGCCAAGAATGAAGTTCACTCTATCATTGCGCGGCGGCATGGCTTCGACTCCACTCTGGACGATGCGTTCATGGACTGGGACACCATAGACGGCGCGATTCGAGTGGCTAAAATCTTCGACGCGATGGATTACTTTCTCGGGGTCGTGGGGCTAGTCACGCTCGGCCTAGGCGCCATCGGCATTATCAACATCATGCTGGTTTCGGTAACCGAGAGAACGCGGGAGATTGGCCTGCGAAAGGCTTTAGGCGCCACGCATCGCAACATTATGACGCAATTCTTCGTGGAGGGCGCGTTCCTCACGGTTTTCAGCGGTGCCATCGGCCTGGCCATTTCCGGAGTGTTCGTCGCTCTGCTGGCACAGTTGCCTTCTCCGGAAGGGTTCGACACGCCGCGCATCGTGCCTGCCTCGGCGATCATCGCGATTATTTCGCTTTCCATCGCAGGTATTGTGTCCGGGCTTTATCCCGCACGCAAAGCGGCACTCCTTCCTCCGGTGGAAGCGCTCCGGCAAGAGTAGTGAGGACGCTATGTTTGGCGAACTGGGCAAGCAAGCATTCAATGCACTAAAACACAATCGCCGCCGCTCGCTGCTCACCATGCTCGGCATGGCGTGGGGCATTGCGACGGTTGTACTGCTGCTCGCCTACGGTTCGGGATTCCAGAACGCCTTGATGATTGCCTTTCGCACTTTCGGAGGCAACCTGGTCGCGATTTTTCCAGGGCGCACTTCGATCCAGGCGGGCGGCACCAAAGCAGGCGTGCAGATACGGCTGACTCGCGACGATCTCGAGTTCATTCGCGCCGAGTGCCCGATGCTTACCCGCATCTCACCTGAGGTTGACAAGCAGAGCCTGGTGGCGTTTGGCACTCGCAGTGGAAGCTACGGCGTGCATGGCGTGTACTCGACCTATGAAAAAATTCGCGCGCTCGACGTGGGCGAAGGCACTTTTTTTGGCGAGCATGAAGACTTCACGCACACGCGCGTGGCGGTGATTGGTTCCACGGTGAAGAAGAAACTTTTCTCCGGTCAGAATGCGCTGGGTGAAAGCATTCGCATCGATGGCATCACTTACAAGGTCCTTGCGGTTCTCCGGCACACTATTTCCAATGGCGATGAAGACATGAATTCTCTCGTCTATGTGCCTTACAGCGCGATGAGCGACCTCAAGAACAGCTACTATCTCGACGGTATCATGATGGATTACGAGGGCGATCACAGCAAGATGGTTGCGGCGGTGCGCAACTCGATGGCGTTCCATCACAACTTCGATCCCAAGGACGATCGCGCCATCTTTGTTTTCGATGCAGTGAAAGATCTTGCCGATCTCACGGTGATCACTGTTGGGATCAAGCTGCTATTGGGCTTCATCGGGCTATTGACGCTCGGTATCGGTGGCGTAGGCCTGATGAATATCATGCTGGTTTCGGTGACACAGCGTACGCGCGAAATCGGCGTGGAGAAAGCTCTGGGAGCACATCGCTGGCACATTCTCTTCCAGTTCCTGGCTGAAGCGCTGGTGATTACCGCCCTTGGCGGAATACTGGGCATTGTGCTGGCCTATCTGGTCTCCTGGTCCGTCGGTTCATTGACCCTATGGAGCGCGTTCATCGAGGATGCCAGCGAAGGCGACATTCATCTCTACATCGATACCGCCACGCTGATCTGGTCGACTGCGATTCTCAGCTTTGTGGGCATCATCAGCGGCATGCTACCCGCCATCAAGGCTGCCGGGCTAGATCCGATTGAGGCATTGCGCTACGAGTAGCGAGTAGCTAGGATTTATTCAGTAGTGATAGCGTGCCTGCAAGAAGTCAATGCGCCGCTCCGCTACACGATAAACCAGGCGATGTTCTTGCGTGATCCGGCGCGACCAGCATCCCGCGAGCACGTACTTCAGGGGCTCAGGTTTTCCAATTCCAGCAAACGGGTCACGCAAAACGGCCTCGACAAGCTCAAAAGCACGAACAGCAGCTCTCCGGTCGGTCTCAACCCAATAACGCAAGTCTTGCCGAAATTCGTGGTGAAATATTGCTTCTCGGTCAACGCTCCGCGGCAAGGCCCATCTCCCGTCGAAGTTTGACCAACGCTTCCGGCTTGCCTTTCGATCCGGTCGCCCGTCGTAACGCACACAGCAATCGCTGGGCATTTCTAGGCGATCGCAGCAGGTGCGCGGTTTCCATCAGCCCGGCCAATTCATCCGCCGGGACCATAGCGACTCTTTTCCGGCCCCTGCGGCTCACAATCACAACCTCGTGATCGTTGGCCACGCGGTCGAGTACGGACGCTAAGCTCTGGCGAAGATTCGTGTAGGTAGTTTCAGTCATGGCTTATGTAGTGTACAGCATTCCTGTACGTACGTCATTTCTCTATATACATCAACATCTCTTAATTCCCCTCCAGATTTTTAATTGCAGCATCGTCTATTTGTCTAAGGCTGCTACATTTCTCCCGTTCCGCTAGAATCCTCCAATGTCTGAAATCGCGCACACTCGCCTCGAACGCGTTCTCGAGCAATTGCGGTTGTACGAGCATCCGCTGTTGAATTTTTCTGCGCGCGCCAAAGGCGACGGCGTAGAAGTCATCATCCGCTTCAAAGACGAGTCCATGCCGGTGCACACTTATTACTTCGACCTGCATCCGCGCGACCTCGATCATCCCCAGTTTGAGTGGAGCTTCCAGCGCCAGCTTTACGACGCACTACACGACTATTTCGTCGAGATGTTTATCCGTACCCCGCAGGACCGCGCCGAGCGACGCCAGCAGCAGTCGTGAGCCTTCTTCGTCAAAAAATCGAGCAGGAGATTCGCGAGCTTGGGCCTATGCCCTTTTCGCGCTATATGGAACACTGTCTCTACGATCCAGATCTTGGCTACTACTCGCGAAGCTTTGAGCAATTCGGCAAAGCTGGTGATTTCTACACGTCGAGCGACGTGCACGCCGTCTTTGGACGCCTGCTGGCGCGGCAATTCGAAGAGATGTGGCGCTCTCTGGGTTCGCCAAATCAAATCAACGTGATCGAACTCGGCCCTGGACGCGGCCTGTTCGCTCAAGATGTACTTGGTTGCGCGGAAAGTAAATTTCCAGATTTCTTTCGCGCCTTGCGCTACGTCCTTGTCGAGAGTTCGAAAACGCTGCGCGAGCGAATCCGGGAAACTCTTGCGCGCCATCTTGACTCGGAAGAAGTAAAGATCGTCGAAGTCTATCCTCACGATGACCTGTCAATCCGGGGCGCACCCACCATCCTATTTGCCAACGAATTTTTCGATGCGTTGCCGGTCGAAATACTCAGCGCGAAAGGGTCCTTGCGCATCGACTCGCGCGATGGTCGCTTCATCGAAACCTGGACAAAAGCTTCTCCTGAAGAACTCAGCTTTATTGATCGATATTCCGTCCATCCCGAACCGGGGGAACGCATTGAAGTAAATCTGGCTGCGCAACAATTCATGGATCGTGTGGCGGCGAGCATCAAGCACGGATTTATGATCGTCATCGACTACGGATACACGCGCGACGAACAACTCGCCGGGCGCCACCGTGGAACGCTGAAAGCGATACGCCAGCATTCAGTTAGTGCTAATCCGTATGAAGCGCCAGGCGAACAAGACATCACTGCCGACGTGAACTTCAGTTCCGTGGCGGCGACCGCAGAAAACCATGGAATGCAGACGCACAAACTTCTAACACAATCGCAATTCCTGATGGGTATTGGCGAAGCGAATCAGTTTGCCGATGCCTTTGAAGAATGCCGCGTACCGCAGGAGCGGGCGAAGGTCGCATTGCAACTCAAGCATCTGGTCACCCCTGCAGGAATGGGTGAAAGCTTTCACGCGCTGATCGGAAGCAAAGGGGTTGGGCAAGAAAAAATGGAATCTCTTTCAGGTTTGAGTTTTGGCCGCAGAAAAGTCGCGCATTAATGCAAGAAGTTAGCGTTTGACTCCTGCAAGCGTGCTTGCTGGTTCGGGCGCAGAAGCGGCGGCCTTGCTTCTCTCAACCGTGACCTCGGGATACTCATACACTCCACGGCCCGATTTTCGCCCCAGTCGACCTGCCTTCACATACTGAACCAAGAGCGGCGCGGGTCGAAATTTTTCTCCCAGCGATTTGTGCAGATATTCAAGAATGTTCAGGCGAGTATCCAATCCCACAAGATCGACCAACTCAAACGGACCCATAGGATGATTCAGACCCAGCTTCATCGCCTTGTCAATGTCCGCCGCCGATGCAACACCTTCCTGCAGCATGTAAAACGCTTCATTGCCGATCATGGCGTTGATGCGGCTGGTGATGAAGCCGGGCGACTCTTTGATCACCACCACTTCCTTGCCCATCCGCTTCCCTACCTCCACAACAGCAGCCAACGTGTCGTCGTCGGTTTCCAAAGCGCGAACCACCTCGAGGAGTTTCATCTTGTGCACGGGATTAAAGAAATGCATGCCTACGCATTTTTTCGCGCGGTACGTTACGCTGGCGATTTCCGTGATGCTAAGAGAGGAGGTATTCGACGCTAGAATGGTCGTAGGACGGCAGATTTTGTCGAGCAGGGTGAAGATCTCGATCTTCGATTCCATCTCTTCCGGGACAGCCTCAATCACCAAATCGGCCTCGCGTGCAGCTTCATCCACCGACCCGGCATACTCCAATCGCTGAAACGCGGCATCTGCTTCGGGCGACGAGACTTTTCCTAATTCCACGGCCTTGTCAAGATTGGAGCGAATTTCGGTTTCGGCTCGACGCAGCGCACCTGGCAAAAGATCTTCGAGGATGGTGCGGTAGCCCCCGAGGGCAGCGGCGTGCGCGATTCCCCGGCCCATGATTCCGGCGCCGATCACCGCGATGGTTTTAATCGCCGCCACTACTGTGCCACCACTCTTTCCTTTTCCAGATCTTTAATCGCATCATTCAGTGCGCTGCCAGCGGCGCGCAAGCTGTCGGCCAGGCGCTTCCGCTCCTCGGCGTTCATCGCGGGAATCGCTATGCAGATTCGGCGCAAGGTGGTCGTGATGTCATCCACATAATTCATGGAACGAATAAGTTCACCAGATGCAAGCATGAAGGCTCCTGTGTATTTGGCGCTATTCGCCCGCTTCGCATAGAAACCAACTTCGCGGGGCGAACTTCTATTCTGGACGTCCTCGCGAATTTAGTAAAGACGGCCCGAACGTTGGGGTGACGTCAAGCTGCTTGTGTAAATAGGTTGAGGGTGCGGGTTTTCCACTCCAGGTTGAATCTGTGGAAGAT
>JBAVZU010000384.1:0-8211 GCA_049588915.1 Candidatus Sulfotelmatobacter sp. | reverse complement strand
GCGGCAACATTGTGGTTTCGCGCAAGGAATTGCTCGAAGGCGAACAGAGCGAGAAGCGCAGCAAGACTCTGGAACACCTGGAAGAAGGTTCGGTGCTCACCGGCGTGGTGAAAAACCTTACTGAATACGGCGCTTTCGTGGACCTTGGCGGGTTGGACGGTCTGCTGCACATCACCGATATGTCGTGGGGACGGCTCACACATCCGCGCGATCTGGTAAATGTCGGCGACCAGATTCAGGTGAAGGTTCTTAAGTACGACAAAGAAAAACAGCGTGTTTCGCTGGGATTCAAGCAGTTGACACCCGATCCCTGGCTTGATGCAGAGCATCGTTATCCGGTGGGGGCACACGTTTCCGGACGGGTGATCAGCGTGACCGATTACGGCGCTTTCGTCGAACTTGAACAAGGCATCGAAGGCTTGGTTCACGTCAGTGAAATGACGTGGTCAAAGCGGATGAAGCATCCCTCCAAGCTGGTGAATGTCGGGGATCAGGTGGAATGCGTGGTGTTGAATGTGAATCCCGCGGAGCGAAGAATTTCTTTGGGCATGCGGCAACTGGCGGCGAATCCCTGGGATGCATTGCACGACAAATATCCGGTCGGCATGACGGTGGAAGGCCGCGTACGCAATCTGACCGACTTCGGTGCGTTTATCGAAATCGAAGATGGAATCGACGGCCTGGTTCACGTCAGCAACCTAAGCTGGACCAAGCGGGTGAAACATCCTTCGGAAGTGCTGAAGAAGGGCGATCGCGTGAAGGCGGTGGTTCTCGCCATCGAACCGGACAAGCGGCGATTGTCGCTAGGCGTTAAGCAACTTCAGCCTGACGTTTGGGAGACTTTCTTCGAGACGCATCACGTCGGCGATGTGATTCACGGCAAGGTGCTGCGGGTGGCGGCGTTCGGCGCATTCGTGGAGATTGCGGAGGGCGTGGAAGGTCTGTGCCATAAGTCGGAAGCGGTGGATGGAAACGGACAGCCTTTGCACCTTGAGCCGGGAGTGGAGCACGATTTCAAGATCATAAAAATGAGCCCGGAAGACAAGAAGGTGGGACTCAGCATTCGCGCAGTGGGCGAGGAAGCTTCGCGCTCTGAAGTGGAAGCCTACAAGCAACCTGTGTCGAGCACCAGTTCGACGATTGGCGAATTGATTTCGTGGAAGCGCGCCAGCAACGAAGGCAATTAAGTTAGAATCTCAGCGATCCAGCACTCAGCATTTAGCATTCAGCCGAGCCGGGAACTTTTGGGCGGCCGAATGCTAACGGCTGAGTGCTGAATGTTTTTTACGGCACCCTTTTACGGCACCCTGGTCTAGAATCATTCGTTTGCCTTTTGTCATCTCTTCCTACTGAGGGTTATCACATTGCCTGAAACAATTTATGACGTCGCCATCATCGGCAGCGGACCTGCCGGCTATACGGCCGCGATCCGCGCCGGCCAGTACGGATTGAGAACTGCTCTGATCGAAAAAGATGGGGTCCTCGGTGGAACATGTCTGCACGTTGGGTGCATTCCGACCAAGGCGCTGCTTTTCAATGCGGAATTGTGGGATCACCTGAAGGAAGCCAAGGAATTCGGCATTGAGGGCGTGGATGCGCGAAAACTGAACTGGCCCGCCATACAAGAAAGAAAGTCGAAGATCGTTACCAAGCATGCCAAGGGTTTGGAATTCCTGATGAAGAAGAACAAGGTTGACACGGTGAGAGGCTATGGCAAGCTAACGGGGCCCGCGCAGAATGGGATTCAAACGGTGGAAGTGACAAACGATGGGAAGAGCAGCCAACTTAAGGCGAAGAACATCCTTCTTGCGACCGGCTCCGAGGCTCGCATGTTGCCGGGCCTTGAGGCTGATGACCGTGTTCTTACGAACATTGAGATTCTTAGTCTGAAAGAAATGCCGAAGTCGCTGGTGATTGTTGGCGCAGGCGCGGTGGGCGTGGAGTTCGCGTCGATTTATCGTTCTTTTGGAAGCGAAGTGACGATTGTGGAAATGCTGCCGCGACTGGTGCCGGTTGAGGATGAAGAAGTCTCCAAAGAGTTGGCGCGGGTCTACCGCAAACGCGGCATCAATTTTCACACCGGTGCGAAGGTGGAAAAAGTAGAGAAGACAAAGACCGGAATTGGTGTGACGATTTCGGTGGACGGCAAGCAACAGAAAATCGAGGCTGAGAAAATCCTGATCGCCGTAGGGCGGAAGCCGCGCACCGAAAATGTGGGCTTGGAAAAAACGAAAATTAAACCTGAGCGTGGCTTTATCCAAGTTGACTCCTGGATGCAGACTGCAGAACCCGGAGTCTATGCTGTGGGCGATATTGTTCTCGGCTCACCGCAACTGGCTCATGTTGGCGCAATGGAAGCGCTGGTGGCTATTGCGAAAATCGCGGGCAAACCCGCCAAGCCGATTAATCCCGAGCACATTCCAGGCGCCACATATTGCCATCCTGAAATCGGCAGCGTGGGTTTGACCGAAACTAAGGCGCGAGAAGCCGGATACAACGTTAAGGTCGGCAAGTTCCCCTTTACCGCGAACTCGCGCGCCTCGATTGTGGGCCAGCATGAAGGTTTCATCAAGATTGTTTCGGACGCCGAATATGGGGAAATTCTTGGCGTCCATATTATCGGTCCACAGGCGACTGAACTGATCGCTGAAGCCGTCGCCGCCATGGAACTCGAGGCTACCGTAGAAGATTTGATGTGGACGATCCATGCGCATCCAACGCTGGCTGAAGCCATGCTCGATGCGTCGAACAGCGTGTACGGGATCGCGATTAACGCTTGAGTCACCACGGAGGCACAGAGCCACCACAAAAAAGTGGCTTTTCTCTGTGTCTCCGTGGTGAAGCGGTGAGACTTTGATTTCTGTCGTCCAACTCGGCACCGTTGATTACGCCGCCGGCCTACGCCTGCAACAACAACTGGTTGAACTGCGCAAAGCGGAAAAAATCGGCGACGTGCTCCTGCTGCTCGAACATTCGCCGGTCATCACGCTTGGGCGCAACGCGAAGGCGCTCAACGTGATCGCCTCGCCCGAACTCCTCGCCCAGCGCGGCGTCGAGCTTTTCGAATGCGATCGGGGCGGCGACGTTACTTTCCACGGTCCGGGTCAGATCGTCGGTTATCCCATCTTCGATCTGCGAGGCTTCGCTGCGCCCGATGGCAAACGTAAAACTCTGGGTGCCATCGAGTTTGTGCGCCGCCTGGAAGAAGTTTTGATCCGCACCTGCGCCGACTTCGCGATACCGGCGAAGCGGATACCGGGCCTCACGGGCGTGTGGACCGACGATGCTGACGCAGGGACAGCCGCCTCGGCTGTCGAGCGAAGCGAAGCGATCAAGGCAGAGAAGGCCATCGAAGCCAAACTCGCCGCCATCGGCGTACACATCTCCCGCTTCGTCAGCTCCCACGGCTTCGCCTTGAACGTGAACAATGATCTCAGCTTTTTCGATCTCATTGTCCCTTGTGGAATCACATCGAAGCCCGTCACCTCGATGCAGCAGGAACTTGGACATTCCCTCGACCTGAGCGCTGTCGCCGAATCGATTTCCCGCAATTTTGGGGCAGTGTTCTCCAGCCAAATGCTTTGGGTTGACACTCTCGACGCGCTACTCGGCCGCACGGTTGGCGTTCCCATGAAACTTCCCACCGAACTTCGCAAACGGGTTAGCGAAGACGATACGACGTGGGCGTAGGGTTGGCATCCCATAGCCGTCCTCGAACGCTCAGCTCGCTAGCCCAATTCCCCATTTTCGCGTTACCATGAATATGTCGCGCTCTCGCGCCGCCCGCACATGGGAACGAAAAAAACGAAGGCCAAAACTGGTTCCAATGGGAACCGTCCACGCAACGTTCGTGTGGGGACTGGCGCCCCCGGGCCTCAAGTCGACCGCAAATCGATGGAATCTCTTGACCGACACCTCCGAACCTACTCCATCCCGGACTATCGCCTTGAGCGTCCTGATTTTACTGTCCGACAAGCGGTAGAGAAGGGCAAAGACGGTGCCGAACACGTCCGCTACGAGGTCACCGGCGACCTCGATGCGCCGGTCCCGCCCATTCGCGACTCGAAATATCTCAACAAGCAGCGGGCTATTGAGATCTACCGGTACATGCTGTTGAACCGCAGGATGGAGGTCGCGCTCGAAAATCTTTACAAGCAGGGCAAGGTGGTCGGCGGAGTTTATTTCGGACTCGGGCAGGAAGCTTGCTCTTGCGCCTCGGCTTACGCGCTCGATAAAGACGACTGGTTCGCGCCCATGATTCGCAATCAGGGGTCGCTGCTCGTGCGCGGCTTCCGCGCCAGCGACACCATGATGCAATACATGGCCAAGGCCGATTCGCCCACAAAGGGCCGCGACGGCACTTCGCACTTCGGGGATATCGAAAAGCGCAACATGGTCTCGCCTATCTCGATGCTCGGCGATCTTATCCCCGTAATGTCGGGTGTGGCGCTCGGCGCGCGCCTGCAGGGCCGCAACATCGCCGTCTTGACCTGGATTGGTGACGGAGGCCAGTCTACCGGCGTCACCTACGAGGGCATCAACTTTGCCGCGGTGCAGAATCTCGGCCTTGTGCTCGTCGTCGAAAGCAACGAGTGGGCCTACTCCACGCCGTCGGAAATGCAATACCGCTGCAAAGATCTCGCCGAACGCGCCATCGGATACGGCATACCTGGTGTCATCGTCGACGGCACCGACGCCTGCCAGGTCTACGACGCCGCCCGCGATGCCGTCGAGCGCGCCCACCGCGGCGAAGGCCCCACGCTGATCGAAGCAAAGATGATGCGGATGAAAGGCCACGCCATCCATGATGCGGCCGCGTATGTGCCCAAGCCGATGTTCGAGTTCTGGAAGAAGCGGGACCCGATCGCTCGGTTCGAGAATTATCTGGTGAAAGAAAAGAAGTGGCTGACGCAGAAAGAGAATGCGGAATTGATATCAGATGTAGAGAGGGTGATAGAAGAAGAACGCGAGATCGCGGTAAATTCTCCGATGCCAACGCCGGAATCGGCCGAAGGCGGCGTCTTCTGCGAAGACGGTTGTCACGAGATTAAGCCGAAGTATGGCATGCCAAAAGTGAAGAAGGGAACAGCCAGCTACAAAGAAACTGAGGCTGCCGGGCATTTGAAGTAACGGTATTACGGTCCTATTCGAAGAATAGGCCGCTGATTGAAACCGCGCCGAAGAAAGACTCCGTCATAATATGTGTCGAAGCTAAACAGAACTTCGATCTCATGTCTTTCCATTAGAACAATGTTTGTGGCGTCCACGAAACTAAAGCGGCGATCTTTCTTCTCCTTAACCATACGCAGGGATTCCCGCGCCGCCGCATCATCAACCGTGAGCAGTTGCATCCATCCTTCAGTATCTAAGTCTGTTATGAGATCGTAGAGGCTTTGCTGGTCAAGCAACCGGTTTCTCTGGATATTGCCGATCGTTTCCCCAACTACAGCCGACGATGTGTAAAGCCGGGAAAACTGCAAGGTTTGATCCCAGCACTGAATTGCCTGCAGATGATAGGTATCATCCGGAACGTTAAGTGCGATCAAACCGCCGCTGTCGATGAATACTCCCGGCGGCGTGATCGGCAGCACCGTCGGCGGCATCTCAATCAGCGCATCCTAAGGAACCGTAGATCTTGCCGTTGCACGAAGGACTGCTCCAACCTAATTAATTCGATTGGCGGAAACTGAACATTGTCCACCGCATTCAAGAACTGCGGTGCGATTTGCGAACCGCTGTATATGCCGTTCACCTGCGTGTAGCTGTCTGGGATGCGAGGCATTTGCGCGTCGTTTTCGTTCTGGATAAACGTAATTGTTGCCATAGTGCTCTCCTTCAAGAATTTGAATCTTTCAGCCATGCGCCAGCTAAAGGCTGACCGTTCGGGCCGAATACCTGACACAAAATTCGTCTTGCCGTCGGCGTTTCAACAAAGCCAGTTATCCTAAAGGTCAGTGGCACCGGTCCCTGTACTTGTTGAAACTTTTCGAATACGTTCATATAAAACGCATTCAGCGCCTCTATTGCGGCGAAAAGAGAATCTCCGGGATTCGCCTTCAACAATGGCAAGTCCAAATCCGTTTCAACTTCATCCCGAGAGATTGGGTAGCCGTGCGAAAAATACTTCCCAGCAAGCTGATCGACGATTGCTTCCACATGCTTGGAAGTCAACTTCTTCTTTCGAGTGCCTAGGACCTTGCGCGTAATTTTCCGCGAGAGCTCGTATGACTGTTCGATTGCACCGATTGCCAGGGGATGCACGTGGCTAAAAAGTTGTCCTACTAACTGTCCTACCTGCTCTTTCTTCGGCACATTCTTCTTCAGAAATTCCAAGCAGTGGCGCAAGTCCTGAACGGAGGCCGGGGTCGGGTTGCCTTGCTGATCGCGCGGAAGCAGGGCATGGTTCCGTGTCGGGTCAACTGATCCTAGGGCAGAAAATGGACTCATAACAAGGTTGTCGGCGCTGATAGCTATGTGAGTCGCGCCACTCATGGCCTGTCTCGGTACGACCGCCTCCAATTCGTTGCAAAATGCTCGCAATATACTTACGATCCTCCACGGAAACTCCGCGAAGCCTCCGGTGCTACGCAGCACAAGATCAAGTTTGCCCACGTGTCCGAGCTCAACGATGAGCTGTTCAAGTTGACTAACCACGTCGCCCGCGAGCATAGGGTTGACGGGCAAAAAATCAACGAATGCAAGGGCGAGAATGGCGTCAGCCTTACGCTCCGTTCTCAGCTTTTCTAATAACGCTTTTGAGCCGTCTGGCTTGTTTGCACCAAACAACGCGTTGAAATCAACATTGAAAGCCTGAGGCTGTGGTACAGGCTGCGGCATCTGTCCCATGCTGTCGTTACCATTCCATCGGCAAGTACCTGAAACTCCTTGAACGGCACTACTCATTACTATCGTGCAGTTGCCACTCAGTCCGTTTCAAGACAAATCCGTGCTCCATCCGACCAACGAATCCATTATGCTAGCCCAATAGGGGAAGGGAGGCCATACAGGGCCTGCCCCATGGTAGCCCTGTACCGGGGAACGCCAACGGTACCACAGTGTTGCGGCCTGATGCAGCGATATTCACAGGAATTTACAGAAATAGAACAATGCGCAATATTATTCATCGTTTGTTTTCAGGAGGTTACCGCAGCCATACATTTCTGAAAGATTCTGCTAGATTTTATCTTGTGCTCATCCGCGGAAGTTCCGCGGCGAAAGAATTCTAATTATGCAACTTACCTACCTCGAAGCCATCCGCCAGGGAATCTGGGAAGAGATGGATCGCGATCCAACAGTCTTCTGTCTCGGAGAAGACATCGGCACCTACGGCGGGGCCTTTACAGTCACTGACGGCTTCATCGACCGCTTCGGCCCCGAACGCGTCATCGACACGCCCATAGCAGAGTCCGCTATCGTAGGCGCGGCTTTTGGAGCCTCTCTCACCGGCATGCGGCCGATTGCCGAATTCCAGTTTATGGATTTCATCGGCTGCGCCTTCAACCAGATTTCCAACATGGTTGCGAAGACGCATTATCTCTGGGGTGCGCCCGCTCCACTCGTACTGCGCGGGCCCAGCGGCGGATATGTCCATGGCGGGCCGTTCCATTCGCAGAATCCCGAAATGTGGTTCGTCCACAATCCGGGCCTAAAAGTGATCTGTCCCGCGACTCCTTATGACGCAAAGGGCCTGATCAAAGCCGCAATCCGCGATAACAACCCGTGCATTTTTTTCGAGCACAAATATCTTTATCGGCGCATTAAGGGTGAAGTTCCGGCAGAAGATTACATCGTGCCTATCGGCAAAGCGCGCTTGGCTCGCGAAGGCCACGACCTGAGCATCATCACTTACGCTGCCATGGTCCACACCGCTTTAGAAGCAGCCGAGGTCCTTAATAAAGACGGGATTGACCTCGAAATTCTCGACCTGCGCACCGTGTCACCGCTGGATCGCGAGGCCATCGCTCAGACTGTGAAGAAGACAAACAAAGTTATCATCCTGCACGAGCACTCGCGCACCGGCGGCTTAGCCGGCGAGATCGCCGCCATTATAAACGAAGAAGCCTTCGACCATCTCGATGGTCCCATCGTCCGCATCGCCGGCCTCGACTCTGCAGTCCCGTTCTCTCCGCCACAAGAGGAGCACTATTTGCCAAAGATAAGCGATGTAGTTCGCGAAGCCCGCAGGCTGAAAGCTTATTGAACCTCTTAAGG
>JBAVZU010000383.1:0-3156 GCA_049588915.1 Candidatus Sulfotelmatobacter sp. | reverse complement strand
GGTTTGAATAAAGCGAAGCGGATTCTACGCTAACCGGCGGTTGCGATCAAGGTGGGTCCAAAGCTCGGCCCCGTCCGCAAGTCTTTGGCGAAGTTACGAACGAGGCTGGATGCTTGCCGCGGAAAGATTACTGCGACTTATGATTTGGCCGGCTTGCCGGCTGCCTTTCGGACTTTGGCCCAGCGTCGTCTTTGTGCTTCCGCTATACGCCTGCGGGCATCTTTACTCAAGGTACGACCACTTCTCTTGCGCTTCTTGACGCTTGCGTGACCCAGGGCTTCGAGCGCTTTCGCTACTTGTCCCAATTCTTTTTGAAGACGGGAGTACTCTTTCTGCAGGGAAGCAACTACTGTGTTGATCATCATAAATACCCCCAGCTAAGGCTAACATGGGAAGGACCAAGTTAGGATTGTAACGTCAAACTTTCTAACATCAGATCCGGACATGCACTGCGATCAGATACCGCGTTTGCCATCTCCAGTTATTCAACGGCAATAGTCGATAAGAAGCGGGGGGCCTGTCGAGCTCTTGTGGCTTGTTCGAAAGCGAAGGCCAAGCGGATCAAAGTCGGTTCGCTACATGCTCGTCCGAAAAAAGAGATTCCCACCGGTAAGCCGAAAATGAATCCCGCCGTGACGTTGATATTCGGGTAGCCCGCGACCGCCGCCGCATTTGAACTTCCCCCGGCTACGTGATCGCCATTTACCAGGTCTGTAATCCATGCCGGACCACCGGTGGGAGCGACGATCGCGTCCAGATGGTGCTTATCCATGGTTGCGTCAATGCCCTCGGTGCGTGCCAGTTGATGATTCTTTTCCAAAGCATCCAGATATGCCTTCTCCGTCAGCGGACCCTTGGCGTCCGCCTTCAAAAATAAGTCCTGACCAAAGTAGGGCATTTCTCGCTCTCGATTACGTTCATTGAAGTCAATAATATCTTTCAACGTCCGCATGGGAGAGCCAGGTCCCCGCCCTTCGAGATAAGCATTCAGGTCCGCCTTGAGTTCATACATGAAGACCAGCAATTCGCTCTCGTCAAACTTGCCAAACGTCTCAATGTTCGCAGGGTCAATCAGTGTGGCTCCCTGCTTTTTCATGGCATCCAGAGATTGTTCCATCAATGCGTCGACGGAATCGCTGAAGCCAAAATACCTCCGGGCCACGCCGATGCGGGCGCCTTTCAGGCCGTTCGGGTCGCAGAATTGCGCGTAGTCCGTGAACGACTTGCCTTGGCTGCGGGAGGTGGCTGCGTCTCGCGGATCGACGCCGGTGAGGGCGCCTAACAACAGCGCTGCATCGCGCACCGTCCGGCAGAGAGGGCCGGCCCCGTCCTGGCTGTGAGAAATTGGAATGATGCCGCCACGGCTCACCAGCCCGACCGTGGGCTTGATGCCGGTTACGCCATTCGACGATGCCGGGCAGACGATGGATCCATCCGTCTCCGTGCCGATGGCCGCGGCGCACAAGTTCGCGGAAACTCCTGCGCCAGAGCCCGAACTCGATCCACACGGATTACGATCGAGCGCGTAAGGATTTTTTGTGAGCCCGCCGCGGCCGCTCCAGCCGCTGGTGGAGTGGCTGGAGCGGATGTTGGCCCACTCGCTCAAATTGGTTTTACCCAGGATGACGGCCCCTGAGGCTCGCAGCCGTTCGGCTACAAACGAGTCTTTCGAAGGATTCGATCCCACCAGAGCGAGCGAACCGGCTGTCGTCATCATGCGGTCGGCGGTATCGATATTGTCTTTAATCAACACAGAAATGCCATGCAGTGGCCCGCGTGGGCCTTTTATTTTGCGCTCCTGATCGAGCGCGTCCGCGATCGAGAGCGCATCTGGGTTCATCTCGATGACGCTGTTGATGGCGGGACCGCGCTTGTCGATCTCGTCAATGCGAGAGGAATATTTTTCCACCAGAGAACGGGCAGTAAACTTGCCGGACTGCATTCCATCTTGCAAATCGGAGATGGTCATCTCATCCAGTTCGAAAGCCTGAACTTCGGGATGGGTGACCCCGGGGTGCTGCTGGTTAGAAGCGGCTGACGATGCCATGGTGCGCGCCGCCCCCAGCGCAGGATAGATTGCACTGAGGGTTGCAGCCGCCGAGCTGATCGCGGTGATCTTTAGCAATGATCGGCGGCCGCTATCACTTGGAGTATCCTTTTTTGCTCGGCCCATCGGTCAGGGTCCTCTCGCGGGGTTGTGCCAACGGCAACAACATAGTAATGCAGTCAACGGGTAATGCGGGCAGGGCAGAAGCTGCAGCCCAAGTTCCGAAACTTACGCTCGCCGGCTCTCAGGGGGAGACTTCCGTTTGGTGCTGGTATTGGCTGGGGCCTTGGTCGCTGCGGCCAAAAGATTGTGACGGTCCTCGTATGGATTGTAGGACGCCTCGGGATACCATGTTCCCTCGAAAAGCTCGCCCTGGCGTGCCATCGTGCAACGCTGCACATGCACGCTGTCAATAAAGCTGTGTTTGATGTGCGGCGCTCCCCAATCTCCACCCCAGATCATCCCGCTACTTTGGGCGAGCTGTCCCAGGAAAGAAAAGTCGCCCTTCCATGAAGGCTCTCCGCTCACGGCGCGCACGATGTCGCAAGCCAGGCCATAGTGGTGCACGCCGACCGTGCGCAGCTTCGTAGCGCCTTGGTTGAATAGCGCTTGCTGGCGATCCTGGCTACGATAGGTTTCGTAAATCATAAGTTCGATTCCCATCTGTCGGGCCGCGGAAACAATAGCTGCCACAAGATTGCGGGTGGTCGGCTCAAGCAAGGCGAGATCAGCGACCCGCTGGATCGAGCGAAAACGCTCGTCTTGTGAGATTACGCGCGTATAGAAGCTCTCCATGGGCAGACACCTCCTGGGACGTCCAACGCCGATTCACGGGAGAAGCCGACTGGGTGGCCTTCATCGTACTCTTCGGCAGTCGTCTTTTGACGGCCTTCCAGCGGTCGATTTGTCGACTGCAATATTTTTTGTGCAAATTTGGGACATCATGTATAATCAGTTTCAGCTAAGTTTGACTCACAAGCAATTGAAGGTCGGTATCGCCAACCAGCGTCACCCCCTCACTAGCAGCGAATCTTCTCAGCACATTTCAAGAAACAGGAATAGGACTATCAATGGCAGAACAAGGAACAGTGAAGTGGTTTAACGACGCC
>JBAVZU010000382.1:0-4038 GCA_049588915.1 Candidatus Sulfotelmatobacter sp. | reverse complement strand
CTTATTTTGTGGTCGGACACTTCCATCTGATTATGGGCGTGGCGGCGATCTTTGGGATGTTCGCGGCTACGTATTATTGGTTTCCGAAGATGTTTGGGCGGATGATGAATGAAACCTGGGGACGCGTGCACTTCTTTATCACGCTGGCGGGCACGTACGCGATCTTCATGCCGATGCATTATCTGGGCATTGCAGGCGGGACGCGACGGTACTCGCAATATACGGAAGTAGCATATCTACAGAAGCTGATGCCGATTCACGAGTTTATGACCTACGCGGCGATCATCACGATTGCGGCGCAGTTTATTTTTGTCATCAATCTCTTCTGGAGCATGTTTAAAGGGCCGAAGGCGAGCGACAATCCGTGGGAAGCGACTACGCTCGAATGGACAACGACGACGCCACCCCCGCACGATAATTTTGGCGGCGTAACGCCGGTGGTGAATCATGGGCCCTATGAATATGGAGTTCCAGGAGCGGCGCGGGATTATGTGATGCAGACGGATCCAGTTACAACTGCTACACATTGAGAGCACAGCTCAAAAGTCTTTCGCCATTCAAAAAATCTTTAACACGGGGGACACAGAGGAACACAGGGTAGGGCGATTGCACCAAGAATCATTGCTAACTTTGGCTGCGTGTTGAAGCATCTTATGTGATCATGGCGACTTATAGTCCAAGTACTCCGGTAAACAAGTTGGGCCGTGGCGGGAATGTTCCGGTTCCCCCGAATGGTGGGGATGGCGGCGAAAATTCGCAGGGCTCAAATTTTCCGAATTATGGGGCGCGCTTGCGACGGGCGCGGCTGGGGCTGATTTGCGGAATTGCGACAGTCAGCATGGTGTTTATTTCGCTGACCAGCGCCTACTTGGTGCGGCAGGGGCTGCCGACATTCGACGGCGCGACCAACTCATATGTGCGCGACTGGGGTCAGGTGCAACTGCCCTGGCTGCTGTTGGTCATCAACACGGCGTTGTTGCTGGTAAGCAGCTTGAGCATGGAACTTGCGCGGCGGGATATCAAGCGGCGAGCGGCGCTGGCTCCGCTGCAATCGATGCCGGGGATTTCACTCGGTGAAGAAAAGAGCTTTCCCTGGCTGGGTGTAACGGTGCTGCTGGGTTTGGGATTTCTGCTGGGCCAGTGGATGGCTTGGGGCGAACTGAAGGCCCGCGGATTTTTCGTAGACACGAACCCGAACAGCTCATTTGTGTATTTGCTGACGGCGGCGCATGCGGTGCATTTGGCTGGGGGAATCGTCGCCTTGTTGTGGGCGGCGATCACTTCCCTGTTGCATCGACCGATTGAGGGGCGGCGCATTGTGGTGGACATCACTGCATGGTATTGGCATTTCATGGCGGTGTTGTGGATTTACGTGTTTGCGTTGTTGGGGTTTGCAAGATAGTGCTTCAGTCCGATGACGCGATACTTTACGCCAGTTGCATAGGTCCTTCGGCGGGCAAAAGAACGCCCGCCTCAGGATGACAAGGGAAAGCGTTTAAGGGGGAAATGCTGAATGGCTGACGCCACGCTGCAACATGATGCTGCGGTGCATGGACTCGCGGGTGAGTATGAAGCGCCGCTGTTTGGGGCTTATTCGAAAAAGGTGGGCATGTGGCTGTTTCTGGCATCCGACTCGCTAACCTTCGGAGCGCTGCTATTCGCCTTCAGTTACAACCGCATATATACCGCGTGGCCGACGCCGTTTGGCAAGGAAAGCATTATCAACGCGACGGTGATGACGGCATGCCTGCTGTCGAGTTCGCTGACGATGGTAATGGCTGTGTTCGCGGCGCAGAGGCATGATCGTGCATGGACGCGGAACTGGCTGCTGGCGACGATGGCCTTCGGCACGGCGTTCATCGTGCTGCATGGGATGGAGTGGACGCACTTGATTCACGAAGGACTCACTTTACCGGGATTTCCAAAATCGGTGGAGCACGGGCAAGGCGAATACGCCAAGATTTCGGTGGGCGTGCCGCAATTTGCAGCGACATTTTTTGGGCTGACAGCGATGCACATGCTGCACGTGACGATTGGCGTGATCTACCTGGGAGTGGTGGCGCTGCGGAAATGGTTTTTGCCGATTCTGGGCGCGCTATGGCTGGCGGGATATTTTCTGATACCGGCAGATAATGTTTTTCATTACGGAATTCATGTACTGCTGATCGGGCTGGTGGTTGCGATGGTCATTCTATTTCTGAAGCCGAAGGATTATGACGCGAATGATGTGGAAGTGTCGGGGCTGTACTGGCATTTTGTAGATCTGGTGTGGATGTTCATTTTCCCGCTGGTGTATTTGATGTCGACGAAAGTTTAGATAGGAAAGAATTTGACCTCAGCGGCTAAAGCCGCTGAAGGCGTTGGGCTAATCGCAGCGCTAAAGCGCTGCGCCACCCAAAATCGTGACGGAACTAAAATTACGGGGACCCTAAAATCGCAGAGACCCTAAATCCACCGGGGCCAAAATCGCAGGTGGAGTGAGCGAGGAACTTGACGATGCATGATGTAGCGAAGCACGACGATAGCAAAGCGCAGTATTTCTGGGTGTGGGGTGCGTTGCTGGCGCTCACGGGCATTGAAGTGTGGCTCGGTTACCGGCAGGTATTTGAGCCAGTGCGGATGCTGGAGGTGCTGCTGGTGCTGTCGGTGATCAAATCGGCGCTGATCATTGCCTACTTCATGCACTTGAAGTTTGAAACCGCGCTGATGCGCTGGATGATTGTAATCTCAGTGTTTGGCTTGTTCGTGATCATGTATTTGTTTTTCTTCCCCGACGCGGGACGAATCTTGCGGCTGGGGGTAAGGTAAGTGAAATTTCTTCACGCCAACTTGCGAGCCCTGTTGCTGACGATGGTGATTGGATTGGCCGTGCCAGCTTTCGGTCAGGGTTGCGCGATGTGCAATGCAGTGGCGAGAAGCACGCCCAAAGAGGGTCAGCGGGCGCTGAACCGGGCAATCCTGGTGATGCTGGTTCCACCGATCAGCATCATGATATTCGGCGTGGGACTCGCCTTCCGCTACGGAAAGCGGCGGGACGAAGAGCGACTTCGCGGACAAGAATAGTTCTCAGCCTGGCCCGCAGTTCATAGTCAACATCAAAACATCAAAGGCGAAGGACAGGAGTGTCCTTTCCACGCTCAGGCGGCGGCCACAGCCGTCATAGCGTTGCTTTCAGACAAGATCGCCGCCTCAAGCGCGCCGGCATGGCGGAGGGCTTCGCAAGCCCCCAAAGTCTTGACGCTCTCCGGGCAGGCAACGTAAACCAGAACGCCCAGGTTGCGGAGTTGTCTCTCAAAGCGATCGGCGTCGTCGTGCGAGAAGCCGAGGCCAACGAGAGACCTGGAGTTTGCACAAAGAGCAGGAGCGTCGCGCGCAACCATCAGAGCGTGGAAGAAAGCTTGGGAACGGATGAAGAAGCCGACCGTTGGTATCATCACGGCGCCAAACTTCGAGAGCCATCCGATTAACCCGGCGGTGTTGCTATTCGCTCCCCGTTCAGAACTGAAGAGACTGGCATCACGAACGAGTGCTGCGATCGGATGAGACGGCGATAGCATCATACAGATGTCCTCATTCTCGAAGCCGGCTTGGTTCAGGGTGTGGACGATGTCGTTCAGCGATGCATCCTGGGAGTACATTCCGTAGGCGGCGGGGGTATTGACTGCCATGTTGAGTTCTCCACAACGACAGATGTTAAGTGCCAACCAAAAGCCGGAAGACTGGGATAGTGCTGGTCGAAATTAACTTCGAGACGGTTCTGGATTGTCTCTTTAGGGTCTGGTGAAAAATTACACGGATGAGGACAAATTGAAACTCGGGTGATTGCTGTAGAAGTTTTGGAATTTTGTTCGAGGGAATTCTCGACGAGGTCTGTCTGAATCGCCGCAAGGCGGCTGGCGGCTGAATCGCCGCTAGCAGGCTGCTGAAAAATTGATGTTTAGCGTGTTTTTCTTTCGGTTGTTGTTATAGTGGATGATGTCGAACAGTGCGATTTCCGGTTGTTTTTGCGGCCTTTGCTTCTAAGTCTGTGCTGCCGCA
>JBAVZU010000381.1:0-6796 GCA_049588915.1 Candidatus Sulfotelmatobacter sp. | reverse complement strand
GATGTAGCCGCGTAGTAATAAGTCTGCCCGGAGACAACGGTGCTGTCCATGTACGCAGTATTCGCGTTCAAGCTGGAATTAAGCTTGGCATACGTTCCGGTCGCGCTGGAGCTGCGATAAACGTTGTAGCCGGCAACCCCCGAAGTAGAATTCCACGACAGCCCTACGCTGTACTGAGTAGTTGTCCCATCGCCAGTAAGGGATTCGATCACCTGCGAGTTGGAGGCATTACTTGAGAACGACAACGATCCGGATTTTGTGCCACTGCTCGTCGGGGTGAAGGCCAGGTTGAACGACGCGGTTTGCCCAGCAGGAATGGTCAAGGGAAATGTAGCGCCTTCGAGCACAAATTGCGCGCTGCTGATGCTGTCAGTTGAAACCGTCACGCTCGTTCCCGACGCTCCCATGGTGATCATCTGTTTCTGTGTCGTCCCAACCGGCACGTTGCCGAAATTCACAATTGCGGGAGTCACGGTCAATTGTCCGGCGGCGGCTGTTCCCGTGCCTGAGAAGGGAACATTTAGCTGAGGACCCGAAACAAAGATGCCTCCACTGGCTACGCCGGAGAGTTGCGGAGTGAACGTAACCTTCACGCTCACGCTTTGCCCGCCATTCAACGTCATTGGGGTGGCTAGCCCGCTAATGGAAAATCCGCTGCCCCAGGTATCGACGCTTGACAGCGTTATTTTCCACGGTCGGCTGTTTGTCAGAACAACGGTTTGCGAGGTGCTCGTTCCCATCGCAACGTCACCGAATGACACGCTTGAGGGACTTGCAGTCGCATTCTGGCCCGTCTCACCCGCCCCGCCCACCACAACCCGAAGGTCCGGATTTGAGGCGTTGCTAACGAAGATGACCTTACCTCCCGTCCATACAGCCGAGGACGGAGCGAAGGTTACGCCGAACGAAGTACTCTCTCCTGCGAATAACGTGAACGGCAGGGTCACCTGAGGCACGGTGAATTCAGTTCCACTGATATTCATCGCCGTCACAGTGACGCTCGTCGATCCGCTATTCGTCAAAGTGATGAGCTGGGTTTCCGTCTTCCCAACTTCAACGGCGCCAAAGGTCAGAGAAGATGGCGTACAGGTTAATTGTTCCGTGGCTGCCTGGGCGCCAAACGAACGCACCGTCACGAGTGCTGTTAAAAGAATGGCGAAGGAGGCACGGGAAAGGAGCTGCGAAAGGGACTGGGGGAGTCGCATGTCGTTACTCTTAACTCATCTTCGCGTAGCTGAAAGATGCCATTAGGACAATGCCGACCTTGCACTCTTGGATAAGTTAGCTGCTCGAAATGAGTTACATTTATTTTCCCAAACTGAAACCTTAGTTACTTCGGAGATCATTTCAAAAAAGCAAGCGGAGCCTAGAATTAATTTAATGTTCGACAAGCGGCAAGCATCCTCCCGAGCGCACTCCGACGACAACCGCTGGCCGGCCGGCGTCCACCCGCCCCAACTGCGTCGACGGCACCTGATGTTTGTCATTTTTTCTCTGGCCTCTCTTGCCTTATTCTGGATACCGCTCAAGGGATTAATCACCTTCTCGCTTTCTCACGATTACACTTCCCACATATTCTTGGTAGTTCCAGCGAGTGTGTATCTCATCTATCGGAAACGAGGCGAAATTTTTGCCGCACAGACCGGTCCAAGCGTTGAATCGGCTTTATTACTGGGATCAGCTAGTTTCCTATGGCTGGCTGTGACTTACTTTCCTGTGTCAGCCAACAACGATCAACTTTCTTTATCTATCTTTGCAATCGTCGTAGTTTGGATCGCAGGCTTTATCTTCTGCTATGGAACCCCGGCATTTGCACTCGCGAGGTTCCCGTTACTTTTTCTTTTTCTGTTGGTTCCACTTCCTGCAGTCGTAATAGAAAAGCTTATTTTTGTTTTGCAAGACGGATCAGCGAACGTCGCCTACTGGCTACTCCGGCTTCTCGGTGTACCTGTATTCAAACAGGACTTTGTGCTCCTGTTACCCACGCTCGCTATTCAGGTGGCGAAGGAATGTAGCGGAATCCGATCTAGCTTGGCGCTTCTGATTACAACCCTGCTTATGGGCGAGTTAGTGTTGCGTTCAGGTTGGAGGAAGGCTTTCTTAGTACTATCCACCTTCCCAATGCTCATCTTCAAGAATGGAGTGCGCATTGTAGCCGTTTCTTTGCTCTCCGTTTACGTCAATCGCGGGTTCCTACACGGATGGCTGCACACTTCTGGAGGAATCGTCTTTTACCTGCTGGGCCTAGTTCTACTGATGCCGATTCTGAAAGCTCTTCGCAAGTCGGAAGATGCAAATTGGGCGACTGTTTCCCTCCATCCTTCAGAGGTACGAGCGTGATAACCGCGAGATCAAGAATGAGCACCGTCTCCTATAACAGACGAGTAATCGCTCTCTGTTCCGCCATGACCTTAGTCGTCGTCCTGGCAGGATGTAGTCGCAGCGCTCAGTCCTATATCGAGAAGGGCCAGGCATACATGCGCAAGGGGGACTATGATTCGGCCAAAATCGAGTTCCTAAACGCGGTAAGGAAAGCACCTGGCTCGGCGGAGGCTCACTATCGGCTCGCCCAGGCTTATCTTGCCAAACAAGATGTAGCCGACGCGTTAACTCACTTTGAACGCGCTGCGCAGTTCGATTCCAGAAACATCGATGCTCGATTAGAGGCGGCTCAACTTGATAACGCTTCAGGTCAATACGATAGGGCGGAGAGCACGGCGAAGGAAGTTCTGGCAGTGGATCCGCAAAATGCAATCGCCTACCAATTAATCGGCGAGAGCTGGGCGGGACGCGGTTCCTACGAAAACGCAATCGTGGCATTTGGGAAGAGCGTCGAACTCAATCCTTCTAGCGCTTCAGCGCATATGAACCTGGGGCTCGCGGACATTGCGGTCCATCGCTACCCGATTGCGGAAGCGGCGCTGCAACAAGCGATCGCGCTTGATCCTAAATTTGTCCCTGCGTATCTTAATCTCGCCAATCTGTATCACTTGCAATCACGACTACACGAAACGGAAGAGACGCTCCGCCGAGGAATCGGCGAAAACCCAGGCGCCAAGGAACTCTACTTGCTTTGCGCAAGCGTCCTCTACGAAGAGCGCGTTCCCAACGAAGCGCATTCCTTGCTGGAGGCTCTCGCAGCACGATTGCCGAACGTTCCTGATGTCGTTTTATCGATTGCTGATCTCTACCTTCAACACAACGATACCGACAGCGCCTTGGCGCAGTACCAGCGCGGCATGCAACAATTTCCCGCGGGTGAAGCTCTGAAAGTTCACGCGGTCGACGGCTTTCTCGCCGCCAATCGAATTGCGGAAGCAACCCGCCTAAACAACGAAGTGTTGCAAAAGAACCCCAACGACGCAGTTGCACGCAGGCAGCGCGGAAGGATCCTTCTGCGTAACGGAAAGTTCGCCGACGCGATTGCGGATTTCCGGGCGGTGATCGCCGACGATCCCAAGAGTCCACAAGCACACTACTTGCTGGGTATGGCGTACCTTCAACATGGGGATGAAGGTCAGGCGCAGGCCGAATTTCAGGAAACGCTGCGATTATCACCTGACATGACCGACGCTATGCGATCCCTGGCTGATTTGTTTCTGGCACAAGGGACAACAGATGCCGCCGAGCGCTATGCCCGGCGCCTGGTGCAGTTGAGCCCTAATGACGCCGCCTCTCACCTCTTATTGGGTCGGGTTTTGCTGAGTGCGAACCAGTTCGCGGCAGCGCGGGAAGAATTCGCAGTCGCAAAGTCGCTCGCTCCAGCAGATCCTTCGCCTTACGCAAATACCGCGGAGGCCTACGCGGCTGAGACCAAGGATTCAGCCGCGGAAAAGGAATTCGAGGCCTGCTTGCGGATCGATCCTCATTACACCGCAGGGCTCGATAGCTGGACTCAATTCCTCGTTTCCCGCGGCCGAAGATCAGAGGCGATCGCGCGAACAAAGCAGTACATTTCCACTGCTCCCACGGATTCAACTGCGCACTTTATTTTGGGTTGGCTCTATGCCGGAAACAATCAATATGACGATGCTGAACCAGAGTTAGAGCAGGCCCTTAAACTGGATTCAACACTGGAGCGTGCTTACATCGAATTAGGAAATCTTTATCAGGCGCGAGGAAAGACCGATCAGGCGATTAGCCAGTACGTCAAACTTCTTTCGGTAAATCCCAGACTCAGCTCCATCCAGGTCCTCGTTGGAAATCTCTATCTCGACAAAAATGACCTGAATGCCGCTCGCAAGTACTACGAGGCAGCTTTGGTTACAGATCCGCATTCCGGCCTCGCCAGTGCCAATCTTGCTTGGGTATACGTGCTTCAGGGCGGGGATCTGAATGTCGCCTTGGGTTTGGCGCAGAATGCCAAGCAGCAATTTCCCGCGCTCCCTAGTGTCAGCGACACCCTTGCGTGGATTTACTATCTGAAAGGTGATTATCGCGGAGCCCTTCCGTTGCTTCTGGAGTGCGTACAAAAAGTCCCGGACCATGCCACTTATCACTACCACTTAGGCATGGTTGAACTCTCCAGTGGTGACAAAGCAAAAGCTAAGGCACAACTGGCGGCAGCGATGCAACTGAAGTTATCCGGTGACGAAGCGATCCGTGCCCGGCAGACTTTGGAGCAGCTCAACTGAATCTGCCAGAAGCAGATTTGTGGTGACCAAAGTAACCTTCAATTCAAACGCACGCCACACAAAATAAAGGAGTTAACCTGTTGCAAACCATTGCGAACATCGCAAAAATTATCAGCCTTGACAGGCCTCGTGAATGAGCTAGAGTGACTGTGTTGGGCAGGTATGTCAGGGAGTTTTTAACAACAGAGGTGAAAATGCGACACTTTGTTTTGGTATTAGGATGTGTTTTAGTAATCTCAATGGTAGTAAGTCCATTGGCAGTTGCGGATACGGCGCACGTTACTGTCAATAACAGCCATAGCAAGTTGACTCATTTCAACTTCGACTCCCGCAAGAGTGGAAGTAGTTTTGGCAGCTTCGCTTACGGTGTCAGCGGAATTGGCAAAGGAGCAACGACGGGCCTTACGACGTTAAGCTTCAAGCTAACCGACAATAAACCACTCACGCAGCTGGTTGCGAAACAGGATGGAAGACCCTTCGATTTCGCAATTCATTTCTGCCGTGTGGGTGGCGACAGTTGTGCGTTTTACACGGGAATCACTCCGAACGGACCGACTTCGGTTCCGGAACCGCCCGTGACAGCGCTATTAGCCTGCTCCGCCCTTGTGTGCGGCGGGTTTGTGCGTCGTTACCTCTAAAACTCCCCCAATTTCTGAGTTATTCTCGCGGCTGCGGACTTCTTTCGCGGCCGCATCTTTTTTCTGCCGGCCCATCAAAGCAAGATCGTAAGCGCTTCCGGCTTGAACTCTGTGCAGACTTCCAGGTCTGGGGTGCCTCCGCGCCGGATCAGGGGGCGACTTGCACATCTGCGACGATATTCGAGTAGCCGCTCTCTTCGTTGCTGGTATTCACAGCCGTAGTGGCGTAGCAGTAGTTCGTGCCACCGCTTACCGTGGAATCCGAGTAGTGCGTCGCAGTGTCCAGAGAAGATCCGTTAATCTTCGAGTAACCGCTGCATGCACTGGTGTAGATTGCGCGGTAAATATTGTATCCCGCGATGTTCGGCGAAGCGCTGGGTGACCAGGACAAATCCACAGTATGCGTGGGTGCAGCGGTGCCAGTGCCCGTAGCCGCTGCCGTCGTGGTGGAAGTTTGGGCGTCACTGGTGAAGGTTAAGGTCGCGCTGGCCGCTCCGCTGATTTGAGGGCTGAAGGTAACGGTAAAGGGCGCGCTCTGGCCGGCGGTAATCACGGCCGGCAGCGACAACCCACTGATCGTGAACCGCGAATTATTCGAAGTGGCGGCCGTGATCGTCACGTTTGTGCCGCTGGCGTTGAGGCTTCCAGAAGCTGTTCCGCTGTCCCCAACCACCACGCTTCCAACCGCTAAAGATGCCGGTGCGACGGTCAGTTGTCCGGACGCGAGTGTTCCGCTGCCCGCCAAGGCCAGAGATGGGCTGGATACGCTGGATGCGATAGTTACGCTTCCGCTCGCGCTGCCCGCGGATTCGGGACTAAAAGTCACCTCGAAGCTCGTGCTCTGTCCAGCCGCGATCGTGATTGGTGTAGAAACCGTGCTCAGAGAAAATCCTGTCCCCGTAATTGCTATCTGAGAGATGCTCAGGCTCGCTCCGCCAGTGTTGGTCAACGTCTCTGACATCTGTTGCTTGTCGCCGACCTTTACGGTTCCGAAATTGAGGCTCGAAGAACTCAGGGCGAGAGTACCAGCTTGCGCCGGTTGAGTTGTCGTCGTCGTTGCTTGCTTGGCGGAACTGAATCCTTGGCAACCCACCGTAAGCGCGAGAGCTACAAGAATCAGCCCTGTACCAATGTAGGAGTTTCGTGCGATACAAAATTTGTTACAGCGTCTATCCATGTCGAGTCTCTTGGGGGCCTTTCCACTCAACTGCCTCGCCACCGGTTTTTAGTGAGGCGTTCTTAAGTTTCAGCCCTAGTCTCATGATTCGCATAGATTTCGGAAGGACATGGCAAACTGGTCCAAAGGTCACCCCTAAAGCAGAAAAACTCCTCTTTTGCACTTTTGATGGTGCAATGTGAAGATGTGCATGCAGTTTCCATCCTGCACTTCGTGGCCTTGGTGGTGAAAATTAGAACAGTTTCCCTGGTTACTGGCGACTCTGGAAGCTGCAACCCGGTGACGTAACTTTGATTGTGTAAAAAGCAAGAGGGTGTAAGTTGGCTTTGCCTAGCAAGCAAAAGCCG
>JBAVZU010000380.1:0-9293 GCA_049588915.1 Candidatus Sulfotelmatobacter sp. | reverse complement strand
CTTGTGGGTATTGCTGCGGCTGCTATCGTTAATCCATTGAAACACGAACGACGAAAAATTTGGTGCGCTGTCATGGTGCTGGGAGCTATATGTTCCCTCACTGTCAGCTTGGCAACCCGCTATACCTTTCCGCTGGAAGTTTCCTCGCACGGAGTAAAGAACTTCCAAACGAACTCCGCTCCGGACGTGAAGAGACAGCGTTTAACCAAAAATGCTGCCAACTGGGTACCGCCAGTCCTCAAACTTTGGCTCACGCTCACACCTACATTTAACCCCAGTATCGCACTGGCCAGGCCTCCGGTACCAAGTCTGTTCTTCGAAGAAAGTCTTTATAACCGGCCTCCTCCCACGCTGCAACCCTTCTGATAGAAAGTCCTGCCCCAGTTAGGGCTGGCTCATTCCAGAAAATATTTTTATCCGTTGACCGGCAACTTGGCATCATCTTGTCGGTTGATTTAGTTAAATGTCATCTCGCAGGTTCAGACGTGAAGGCCCTGAATTCTAAGGCGACCACGATGAATCGAAAGGAATGGACATGCGCGCTGGATCGTCGTTGACCGAAGAGGAGCTTAATGCTCTTCGCCAGATTGGGACGTGCATGGTGGCCAATGCAATCGAATCCTTTAATGTGCGGCTTCGCAACACAGGATTTGCTGACGCCAGCATTCGCTGCATGTTCCCGGACGCTCCCCCAATGGTCGGTTATGCGGCAACGGCCCGCCTTAGAAGCGGCGAACCACCGATTGTAGGAAGTTTTCGCGACCGGGCGGAGTTTTGGAACAGCATTCTCGACACTCCAAGTCCCCGCATTTTGGTATTGGAAGATATGGACCGGCCGCCTGGCCGCGGCGCTTTCGTCGGCGATATGCACGCTGCCATCCTGAAAGCTCTGGGCTGTGTTGGATACGTGACCAACGGCGCGGTTCGCGAGCTGCCGGCGGTGCGAGCAATGGGGGTTCAACTGTTCGCCGGAAACGTGGCAGTTTCCCATGCTTATGCTCACATCTTTGAAATTGGAAATGTAATCAACGTCGGTGGAATGGAAGTTCGCCCGGGAGATCTGCTCCATGGCGACCAGCACGGAGTATTGACGGTTCCAGCAGAGATTGCCTCGCGGATCCCTGCGGTTGCCGATAAGTTGCAAAAGAAGGAACAACGTGTGATTGATCTTTGCCGATCTCCGGATTTCTCGGTGGCGAAGTTACGTGAAGAAATGAATTCGCTTAGGTAGAAAGTAGCCGTGAATAGCGGCCAAGGTACACTCGATGACCCAAAACTGCGATCAGTACCGCAAGCCATGCTCTGGTCGGTCGGCAACGTTAAACGTTTGTGTTCTGGCTGCCTTACTGGCGGGACTGGCGATTGCCTTGTCGTCGTGTTCGGGAAAAAACAGCGGCCATGTGCAAGCCAGCGCGCCGGAGCCCACCGTCGGGGTCACGAAGGTCGTCCAGAAATCGCTCAATCGGGAGATAACTCTGTCTTCCGAGCTGGTGCCTTTCCAGGAGATTGATGTGTACGCGAAAGAGTCCGGCTACGTGAAGAAGCTGGATGTCGACTACGGAACTCGTGTGAAGGCCGGCGAGGTGATGGCCCTTCTGGAGATTCCGGAACTTGAAGCGCAGCTTCAGGAAGACGAAGCAGAAATCAAGAACGCGGCCAATCAAGTCAATCGCGCCCAACACGAATTGTCACGGTATCAGGCGCAGTACAACGCTTTGCACTTGCAATACACGCGTCTGAATGGAGTTTTTCAAAGCCAACCCGGTATTGTGGCCCAGCAGGAAGTGGACGACGCTCAGGCGAAAGATTTGGCAGCATCGTCTCAGGTCGACGCCGGACAAGCCACTTTAGAAGCGGCCCAGAGCCAGATGTCGGTGGCAAAGGCGAAACTGTCTCACGATCAGAGCCTCTTTGATTATTCGAAAATCACCGCGCCCTTTGCCGGAGTCATCACCGACCGTTATGCGAACCTGGGCACACTAGTGCAGGCCGGCACGGGATCAAGTACGCAGGCGATGCCCATTGTCCGGCTCTCCGAGGACGATCTTTTTCGGCTTGTGATTCCAGTCCCGGAGTCCTATGTGCAATACATCCATATCGGCGATTCCGTTGACGTGCGCGTGCCGTCTCTGAATCACACCTTTCCAGGAAAAGTGGCCCGGTTTTCAGTGGACGTGCGGGAAGACACCCGAACCATGCACACCGAGGTAGATATTCCTAATCCCAAACGGATTTTGCTCCCGGGCCTCTATGCCGAGGCAGCATTAAACCTCGAGGAAGAACACAATGTTCCAACCGTACCCGTGCAAGCCTTGAACCGCGAAGGCGAGAAGACCACGGTTTTCGTGGTCGACGGAAATAATGTACTTGAAGATCGATCCGTACAGGTCGGATTGCAGACTGCCAGCGACGCTGAGATTCTTTCGGGATTGAATGAAGGGGAGCAGGTGGTCGTGAGCGATCGCAGTGGCCTGAAGGCCGGAGCAAAGGTTACGCCTCACGGAGTAACCATGATGCATTATCACGAGGAGACGACACAGTAGACTGAAGATCGCAATGCCTGACAGGCTAGACCTAACCGGACAGATTTATGCCAGGATTTTCAATTCGTAATCCGTATTTCATTATTGTGATCTGCCTCACGCTCCTGGTCATTGGAGTGACCAGTCTGGCACGAATGCCGGTGGATCTGTTCCCTCCGATTAATCTGCCCGAAGTTGTGGTAGCCACGTTTTATTCGGGCATGCCGCCAGAGGATATTGAAACGGATATTACAGATCCTCTGGAGCGATTTTTTACCCTGGCCTCTGGCGTCGACCATATGGAATCCCGGTCGCTACTAGGCGTCAGCATCATTCGCGTATTCTTCCAGCCCGGAACCAACCCCGACGCCGACGTCAGCCAGTTATCCAATCTGGCGCTCGCCGACTTGAAACGTCTGCCTCCCGGAACACTGCCTCCGGTGGTTTTGAAGTTCGATGCGTCGAGTTTGCCGGTTGCACTGGTTACGGTAGAAGGCGAGGGACTCAACCAGACTCAACTCCACGATTACGCCCAGTTCCAGATTCGCAACCAGATCGCGGGCGTGCCGGGCGCCGAAATTCCCGGCGTCTTTGGTGGCATCTATCGTCAGATCATGGTCTACGTCGATCCCTACAAGCTTGCTTCACGTCAGTTGAGTGTGATGGACGTAGTCAGCGCGGTGAACGACTCCAACCTGATTTTGCCCGCCGGCGACGTGAAGATGGGACCCTACGACTATTTCGTTTACTCCAACAGCTTGGTTGACAGCATGAAGCAGTTGGGGGACGTTCCTCTAAAAGTAAAAGGTAACTCCTGGGTAACCATAAATGATGTCGGCAAAGCCGAGGATTCCCACCAGATCCAATACAACATCGTTAGGATCGACGGCCAGAAATCCGCCTACATCCCCGTGATGAAACAAGGCGGCGATACTAACACCATTGCGGTGGTGGATGGAGTCCGCAAACTTATCCAGCATCTCTACGACATTCCACAGCAGATGAAGACCAGCATTGTCTTCGACCAATCTGTATTCGTAAAGGAGGCGATTCACACAGTACTGCACGAAGGCGCGCTGGGATTGATTCTGACCAGCTTGATGATTCTTATTTTTCTGGGGAGTTTTCGCGCTACTTCGGCGGTCCTGCTTTCCATTCCGATCTCGGCGCTAGCCGCGTTCGTGGTGCTGGCGCTCATGGGCGGTACAGTAAACACCATGATCCTCGGCGGGATGGCGCTGGCCTTCTCGCGCGTGATCGATAACTCGGTCATTTCGCTGGAGAACATTTACCGCCATCTCGAGATGGGAGCCGCTCCGATGATCGCAGCCGAAGTGGGCGGCTCCGAAGTGAGTCTCGCCGTCTTAGCCGCAACTTTGGTGGATGTGGTCGACTTCTTCCCTGTCGTTTTTCTTTATGGCGTTGCTAAGTTTCTTTTCTCGGCGCTGGCTCTCGCATTTTGCTTATCGCTGCTGGCCTCGTTTGTCGTGGCGATGACGGTGATCCCGTTATTCTGCTCGCGCTTTCTAAAAGCAGTCCATCACGTTCCGCCGCCGCGGAAAGATGATGAGTATGAAGTTGAGCCCACGTCGGCGGCCGATCACTCCTGGATGGACCGGTTCAACGCCCGCTTCAACCGAATGTTTAATAAACTGCTCGATTTTTATGAGCGCTGGGTTCGGCGAGCGCTGCAGCGACCCGGACTTACCGTGGCCTTGCTAATGGGCTTGTTCGTGTTAAGCCTGGCGATCTATCCGCTGCTGGGTTTGGCATTTTTTCCCAAGACAGATGCCGGCCAGTTCACGATCAACCTTAAAGTTCCCACCGGGACTCGCATTGAGATGACGGATCAATACGTCGGGAGGGTCGAAGATCTGATCCGCCATGAGGTAGAACCAAAAGACCTCAAGCGAATTGTTTCGAACCTTGGTGTTGTGCCGGATTTCTCCTCTCTTTACACGACTAACTCAGGGCCCTATACAGCAACTGTGCAAGTGGCCCTCAACGAGCCGCATTCGCTCAGCAGTTTTGCCTACATGGATCGAGTGCAAAAGGCGATGTCCAGCCAGTTTCCCGATATCCGCACTTTTTTCTCCAGCGGCTCCATGGTTGACGCCATTCTCAACACCGGCATGCCGGCGCCAATCGACGTGCAGGTGAGCAGTCCCGATCTAAACCAGATCTATGGCATTGCGCAGAATCTGGCCGGCAAGTTTCGTGAAGTGCGTGGGGTAGGTCAGATCTACATCCCGCAGGACATGAACTATCCCGCTCTCCGGCTCAACGTCGACCGCGTCCACGCGGGCGAACTGGGGCTCACGCAAAAAGATGTTGTCGATAACGTGATCACCGCGCTCAATTCCAATTACATGATCGCCCCTAATTATTGGGTAGATCGCAAAAGCGGCAACGACTATTACCTTACGGTGCAGTATTTCGAGCACGGTGAGTCGGCCATTCACAACATGGTGGATCTGGGCCAGATTCCGTTGCGAGACGCAGGTAACGGCGTAGGAATGACCTGCGGCCCCTCCGGACCGCCGCAGCCAGGAACGGGGCATTCTCCGTGGGCATGCCTCGGAGGGACAAGACCGACTACAGTGCTCAAGAATGTTGTGGACGTGGAACAGATCTTAACGCCAACTGAAGTTGACCATTACCAGATTCAGCGCGCCGTGGATATCTTTGTAACTCCCTCCTCGGAGGATCTGGGACGAGTGACCGACGCCATCCGCAAAATCCTTGCCGACACTAAGATTCCCGGCAACGTCCGAGTCAATTTGCGGGGAATGGTGCAGGGCATGGAAGCTTCCTTCAAAAGCTTTGCCCTAGGTTTTCTGATTTCATTTATCTTGCTCTTCCTCATTTTGACGGCTCAGTTCAAATCTTTCGTTGATCCCTTCCTGATCATGCTGGCGATCCCGATGGGTTTTATCGGCGTGCTGATTATCCTGCCGCTTACGCACAGCACGTTGAACGTGATGTCGCTCATGGGAGTGTTGATGCTGGTGGGCATCGCCGACTCCAACAGCATTCTCATCGTCGATTTTGCCCACAATCTGGAGCGGCAGGGATTGTCGCCGGCTGATGCGGTGATTACAGCCTGCCGGGTGCGCCTGCGGCCGATCTTGATGACGTCTCTGGCTACCATTTTTGGCATGATTCCTATGGCATTGAAATTGGGAACCGGCGCCGAGCAATACACTCCCATGGCGCGTGCCATTATCGGAGGGTTGACCTCGTCGGTGGTGTTGACAATCTTCATTGTGCCCGCTGCATATCTGCTGGTTTACGGTAGACGCGGTGCAAAGAACGACCAGAACCCGACGCCGGAGGCCGCGGCATGAGGCGGGCGTACAAGAATCGTTTATCTGCGACCGCGGCACCGCATGAGGGAGGAACGAGAAGCATACCAATGACATGGACATATCCTTTAGCCTCTTGCGCGCTGCTTTTGTTTCTATTGACCGCTCTTTGCCGGCCTGGCTTAGGGCAAGAAACTGGCAAGTCGGAATCAGCTGAGAACTTACCTTCCGCGCCGCAGCCGCAACCTGAGCACAATCCGACTCCCCTGCCGGGGAGCGCGACGCCGCAAGCGGCGCTGGTCGCCAGCTTCTCTCGTGAAGCCGGGTCTCAAAGCAGTTCTTCAATTGAAACTCAAGCGCCGCCTTCGCCACCTCCGCAGGGGCCAAACGAGCCCATGCGTTTAACCCGCAAACAGGCAGAGCAGTTGGCGATTAAGAACAATCCGCGGATCAGTATGGGACACCTGTTGGCGTTGGCCCAGCATCAGATCTATCGCGAGGCCAGGGCGGCTGAACTCCCAAATTTTAACGGCGCAATAACAGCGGTCGATGCCAACGAAGGCAGCCGCATCGGGGCTGGTTCGCTCACCGCATCTCGCGTGCTTGAGCACGCAGGCGCCGGAGTGACTCTCAGCCAACTCATCACCGACTTCGGACGCACCGCGAACCTGGTAGCCTCATCAAAATTACGGGACAAAGCCCAGAACGCCAACGGTCTGGCGACCACGGAAGATATAGTTCTCGCCACGGATCAGGCCTTTTACAACGTACTGCAAGCCGAGGCTCTGCTCAAGGTAGCTCAACAAACCGTCACTACGCGCCAGTCCGTGCAACATCAGATCGACGAACTGACGAAAAACAAGTTAAAGTCGGGGCTCGATCTGTCTTTCGCCGAAGTGAATCTGTCGCAAGCCAAACTGCTGCAACTCGACGCTGAAAACAATCTCAATTCGACAATCGCTGCGCTCACGGCAGTCCTTGGCTTCGACAAACAGGTCAGCTACGAGTTAACCGACGAGAATACGCAACTACCGCCGCCACCGCCCGATGTAGATGTGCTGATCAACACCGCATTGCAGCAGCGTCCCGATCTGCAGGCGTTCACCTATGATCAGCAGGCAGCCGAAAAATTCCGACGCGCCCAGCGCGAGCAACTCTTGCCTAGCGTCAGTGCCCTCGGTATTGCGGGAGTGTCTCCCGTGCGACCAGATTGCTTCGGCACCGGCTGCTTTCCCAACTACTTCATCTCCAGTTGGTACGGAGCGGTGGGCGTGAATATGAGCGTCCCCATCTTCAATGGTTTTCTTTTCAGCGCGGAGGCATCGGAAGCAAATTACCGGGCCAAGGCAGCGGCCGAGAATACTCGTAACCTGCGTGATCAGGTGGTGCGGGATGTCCGCACCGCATGGCTGTCAACGAATACCGCGTTTCAGCGCGTCGGTGTGGCGGCGGAACTCGCCAAGCAAGCCGACTTAAGTTTGAATTTGGCCCAAGGACGTTACCAGCTCGGCCTGGGTTCCATCGTCGAACTCAGTCAGGCGCAGCTGCAGCAGACCGATGCCGCCATCGGCTACGTCAATTCTCAGTACCAATATCGGCTGGCTCTCTCAACCCTTAATTTTGAGATTGGAGTGCGGCCCTAGATTCATCTTCAACATGCTTCCTTTTTTGCTTTACTTCCTTGCGGGCGCCGTCACCGGATTCCATGTCTACACTTTGCTTTTAATGACTTTGTATGGCGTAGCTTTTAATCCTCTGGAACTCGTCTCACTTTTGGGATCATTGGGCCTTTTGATTGCCGCCTCTGTCAGTCTGTTTAAGCCGCATGCGGCCGCACGCATTGCGTTGGTCGCTTGCTTACTGACATGGTCTTTCTACGGGCCCGCAATCGCAAACGTGGTTAGGAATAAATTTGGAAAGCAAGCCGTTGTCTCTACCGACTCCGGGCACGCGCAACATGCGAACGTTCGATCGAGTTAGCAGATGATCCTGCCATACGCAGCCATTGTCTTGCTGGCATTTGCCACCGTTTACGCTGGAATTGTCAGCTTCAGAAAACCAGAAGCAGCCGCCACGAGCTGGATTTTCCCCACAGCTACCAGCCGGCCCGCACGAATCATTTTCGGTGCCTTTAGTCTGGCGCTCTTAATTGCGCTCACATTGTGGTTCGGCCTGAGCGCGCACCATAGCAGCCTGCGGTCATCACGATTTTTAATTCCAGGAGGATACACAGGCTGGATTCGAGTTGAGTTTGAGGTCCAGGGCGCTCCGCCGTTACCAATGGAAGCCGGCGGGTACATTCTCAGAGTCCCTGATTCGGGAGCTCTGCAAACATCATCGGCAGAACAATACGGATGGGCAAAGGATCGCTACTACTATTATTCCGCTGAAGGAATGTACCCAATCCCCAATTCAGGCGGAGATTCACTGATTTGGGGACGGATCAACGGCGAAGCAGCCGGTGTGGCAGGCAGACAAAAGTACGAGGAGTTTTTCGTAGGAACCGCGCAGCAGTTCAAGAACCAGGCAAAAGGGAAAAACTAAACTCACCCGCACAGGTAGTAGCCACTCGTAGTCCCGGCTGTTACGGAAACCTCTTCACACGAGCGTTGCTGTCGTCGTTCGCTCTGATCGTCTCGACTTTCGCCTGTTCCGCGCTCTTTTTTTCGAGGCCCAGCTTGGACGCCTGGACGTTAACCCCTTGCTCCAACTGACTCATCAGCGTGCGCAGGTTCTCCTCGCCGGTGTCCAAAACCCTGCGCATTTCCGCGCTGGCCTTCATCGCCTGCTCATACGCGACCCGCGCTTTGGCAAGAAGCGGAAGTTGCTCGATGAACGCAGTAGCATGCCTGGTAAACTCGTTCACCGCTTCTGTGTATGACGTCATAGTTGGAGACGATATAGATGAGGAATTGGTTGACGACGATGGCGGATCGTAGTCTTCAGCAAGAAACGCAGGTGGGCCGTCTTCCAAATTCCTCCTCTCCTTCTCGGGGCGGGTGTCGATCAACGACTCAATTAGCGCGTCACCCAGCGACTCCAGGCTCGATTCTGAATTCTGCTTCGAGGGAAAGTCGGACTGACTGCCGGGCGGGTTATCCAGCTTTTTCCACATTCCTTTACTCCTTTACACCTTTACTTACTGCTGGGACGAGGGCGGGGATGCGAACATTATAGACCTCTTCACCAGCTCCGGCATGGCACAATTGGGCCGTTGCCCAGGTTCGGTTTCGTTTTGGAATAGTGCGTTGAGAGATGTGGAAGAGGACACCTGGATCGTGTCGCCGCTCGCTGCGGTTCATGCCGCCTTGTGATCAGCGCAACGGAACTCCTCGATTAGATGTTCGGAAGTACGCAGCGAGAAAGCCAGAATGCTGATTGTGGTGGTTTTGTCAGTGCAGTTTAGAAAGACGCTGGCGTCGCACACATAAAGGTTCGGCACATCATGCGTCTGGCCAAAGCGATT
>JBAVZU010000379.1:0-2922 GCA_049588915.1 Candidatus Sulfotelmatobacter sp. | reverse complement strand
GAGTAGCCCACTAGCCACTCTTACATTTTGTTGACCGCGGTCCGGCCGAAACCATAGAATCAGTGAGGACTGATGTTAAACCAGTTCTGATTGCTGCCCCCTCGTTCAACGGCTAGGACACCTGCCTCTGGAGCAGGCTATCGGGGTTCGAATCCCTGGGGGGCAGCCAAATTCTCCTTCAATCCCGAGGCTAGCATTGGCCCCGGCTATCTGACGGGCGCGTTTAGAGCCGCCACCAGTTCCACGAAATTCTCCGCATGCACGGCCCGCTCAACAGCTTCTTTATCGCTGAATAGCTCGCTGGCGTCCCCCAACAAATCGTGTTGCGACTGATTATCTCCGGTCAGAATCATGATAATCAGTCGCGCCGGTTTGCCATCGCGGGCATCGAAATCGATCCCTGCCGACTTGGCGGCGACTACCAGGGGACTCGTTAATCCATTCACCCGGGCGTACGGCAGAGCCAGTCCGTTTTCCCATCCACTGGGCGCGATCCGCTCTCTTTCCGACACCAGACGAAACAGTCTTTCCGGCGCATTGCTCGCAACGTCCGCGGCCTCGTTGCACATTTCACGCAGTGCTCCCAGCCGCGTGGTTGCCTTCAGGTTCGGCAAGAACAGCCTGGCTGTGACGGTATCCTTCAACGTCAGCGATCGCCGCCGATGCACCAGGAAGTGAATCGCCGGTGCCGAGAGGAGTGACGTGAGGAGCGCCATAACTACAAGCGCGACAAACATCGATTCGCGGATCAATCCTGCTTGCAGCGCCAGAATCCCGAGAATGATTTCCATCGCTCCGCGCGCGTTCATCGCCAAGCCTACCACCAGCGAAGAAGTTCGGTCCATGCCGCCTAACCGTGCGCCCCATCCCGCCCCCAGAAGTTTTCCCACGCAAGCCACTCCCACCACAGTGGCCGTGAGGTGCCAATCAAATTTCGAGACAAAATCAGTTCGCAATCCGATACTGGCAAAAAAGAATGGCGCGAAAACGTTGGTGACGATCTGGTGGATATGCTCCGATGTGCGCTTGCGCAGATGTCCCGACTCTCCAATCGCAATACCGATTACGAAGGCGCCAAACACGGCATGGATCCCCGCATATTCGGTGAATGCGGCTCCCGCCAGTGTGAGCGTGAAGATGAACCCCAGCACGCCTCCGGGCCACGTAGTATGCGCTTGCAGAAAGGGCAAAATCTTGTCGAACAACCAGCGCCCAAGGGTCAGGGTAAGCCCGACAAACAGCACCACGAGCACCACCGTATGCTTCACGCCATCCAGCAGGCTCCCCCCGGCCGGTGGATGGAGCATGCCTAACACCATGGAGAACAGAATCCACCCCACGAGGTCGTCAAACATCGCCGAAGAGATGATGACCGTTCCTACATCGGTTCGCAGAAGGTTGAGGTCCATCAGAATCTTTGCGATTACTGGCAGGGCGGAAATGGCGAGGGCTGTCCCTACAAACAATGCGAAAATCTGGGGGTTCGCTCCCTCTTGAGCACCCAGAGACTGCGGAGAAATGGTGGCTGCCAGAAAACCGGCTCCAAGTGGGAACGCCACACCGAAAATACTCACCAGCAAGGCGCTCTTGCCCTGGCGGAAGATACTTCGCAGGTCGATTTCGAGCCCCGCCGTCAACAGAAAGAAAACCACCCCCAGCGTGGTTACGGTGTCGAGCACAATCGGCATTGGGCCGGTGGTCGGGAACAAGGTCTCATACAGTTGGGGCCGGAAGCGTCCGAGCACTGTAGGTCCCAGGACTATGCCTACAGAAATCTCACCCAGGATGGAGGGCTGCCCGATTTTCTGCATCAGCTCCGCAGCCAGCTTGGCGCAGCCAAGAAGAACGGCCAGCGCCGTGAACATCGTCATCACATCATGTGGATTTAAATGCTGCATGGACTAAACTTTGCGAAATCGTTGACAGGATAACCGCTCCATACTCTTCCGCAAGGCTCCTTAAGGACAATGCTGCCGGTTACGGGCGAGGACTGTATATTCTGGGGCACGTTGGAGCACTGGGGGCATACTTCGTTGTCATTGACCTGCTGTATCGGCTAAGGCTCTTCTCCACGACTGGTGCTACCGTAGGGACCCGACCCTGCCTATCGTCAAGCGATCACCCTATGGCGGAGCGGACGGTCAGAAGCTACAAAAATAAAGTGGTTGGTTGAGAAGCGCAACTCCGAGGCAAAAGCATGTTGACACCGAAACTGAACCCAACTTCAGCGGATCAGAAGCGCATGAAGCAACTTTTTGAAGGCTCGTTAAACGCCTTGAACGGCGGCGCCATTCCTACTTCCCAACAACCGATATTTCGTCCGAAGCGGCGTGGTGCTTATCCGCTCGAAACCGTGTCGTCGAAAGAAGCAATCGCCGCCGCCGCCAGTTCGCTGGCAGCCCTTTGGCAGATTTCCGTTCCAAAACGCCCGCAGAGGAGCCAATAGTCGGTCAGGTAGCGGCTCGACTTGTGAAACGCAGGAGCCGTTCTTTGGGATTGAATGAACTCACGACATTCGAGCGATCCCGCTTTTCTCTTCGATCTGGACGGAACTCTACTAGATACGGTCTACGTGCACGTGGCCGCATGGTCGGCCGCACTTAAGAATGACAGCATCCTGGTGCCGGACTGGAAGATTCATCGGCGGATCGGGATGAGCGGAAAATCGCTGGTCCGGCAATTGTTACGCGAACATCCAAAAACCTCCAAGTCGGTCGATATTGACCGGCTGGAAAAGAAACACGACCGCCAGTTTCAGAAGCTCATAGGAACTCCCCAATTGCTTCCGGGGGCACCTGTGATCTTTCAACACGTTGTTCCCAAGAAGTGAATAGTCCATTCGAGCAAGACCGGAGAAGCTGATGGTGCTGACCAATCTGCTTCCGAGGAGTCGACCGAATGGACCTTCACCAGAATGCCCGA
>JBAVZU010000378.1:0-2915 GCA_049588915.1 Candidatus Sulfotelmatobacter sp. | reverse complement strand
CGGCAGCACAGAGTTAGAAGCAAAGGCCGCAAAAACAACCGGAAATCGCACTGTTCGACATCATCCACTATAACAACAACCGAAAGAAAAACACGCTAAACATCAATTTTTCAGCAGCCTGCTAGGGACACTCTGAATAAGCGCTAATGCTAAGTCGACTAACAACAGTGTTCAGGAAACCGCGCTGCCGGTTCGGTTCTCGGATGCCGGAGTTGGTCAGCACCACTGTTGCAACCCCGCGTACGGGGCGAAGCGGGACGAGCCTACGCTACGGCGAGCAGTTTTCTGCGGCTCACAAACAGATTCACCAGCGCACAGGTAACGAACAGCCGGTGCGCGTTCTTCTTCAGCCCGCGATAGCGTACTTTCACGAATCCGAACTGCAGCTTCATCACTTGAAACACGTGCTCCACCCTCGCCCGCACCTTCGACTTCGTCCGGTTCTTCGCCCACGCCACTTCATCCATGATCTGGCCCTTGTAGCGACAGCGCCGCTGGTGAAGTCCCGTGCTCGTGGCGCGCACTCACGGATCACCGCGGTTTGCCCCTAATACGCTCCGTCGCCCCACACCCGCGTTTCTTCGCCATGCAGCAGGTCCGGCAACATCGCCACATCGGAAACATTGGCGGCCGTCGCCACCGCCGTGTGGATGATTTGGTCTTGCTGTCCACGCCCACGTGCGCTTTCATCCCGAAGTACCAGTTCTTCCCCTTCTTCGCCGGGTGCATCTCTGGGTCCCGGCTCTGCTCGCGGTTCTTGGTCGAGGAAGGAGCGTGAATCAGGGTCGCGTCTACGATCGTGCTCCTCGCTCCAATCGCCGTATCTATCGTGGCTGCACCTGCACCCAAACCTGTGATTCCGAGCACGCCGCCGGAGACACAGGGGGCGTAGTAGAATAGCCGCCATGCCCCGGACCATCGTCGAGCGAGGTCGTGCCATCTCCAGAATTCACGGCAACCTCTGGACTCTCCCTCGCAACCAAACCTCAAGGCATTTCAGGGGCTGCACCAATCCATTTGGGGTCCAGAGAACGTTTAGAAGATAGTGGTACGAAATCTGGCCAGGTTTTCCAAAACCAATCAAGGAGATTTCCATGAAGAAGCTTATGGTTTGTCTGCTGGCAGTCACTTTCGCGATGGGCTTGACGGCCTTCGCGCAACAGGACAACAACATGTCGCAAGACCACAACATGGCCCAGACCCAGTCAGATCAAGCCGGCGCCAAAGCGCCGTTGATGACGTTAAAGGGCACCGTTAAATCCGAAGGCGACAAGATCGTATTCGTCAACGACAAAGACGGCAAGAGCTGGGACGTGATGAATCCCGAGGAATTGAAAGGTCATGAGGGGCATCACGTACAACTCAGCGCTCATGTGTATGCGGACAAGAATTCCATCCATGTCATGAGTGTGAAGATGCTGAAGGGTGGCGACAAAATGGGCGGTTCGATGAGCCAGTAGTTGCTGGTGGTAGATTGCCGGGGCGGGCCGATTCCGCCCCGTTTTTCTTTGTGCAAAACGGCCATCCGGGGTGCAGGCTGGACGCATTCATCTTTCTAAATCCCGGACCCTACCCGGACGGATAGTCTGACAGGATTCGATTCGATTTGATTTTCATCACGTTAAACTGTGATTAAAACCACAGACTTTTTCTGGCGAGCGCATGCATAATTCCGGTAGTTGGTGGAGGTTCCAGAAAAAAGGAAGGCTAACGAGACGCATTTAGCATGCGATGGATCACATAGGTTGATCCACCTGATCTTTCTCTGGCCCTTGTGAAAGGCAAGGCGCTGGAGTGCCTATCTCCTTCCGGACTTGCCACCAATGAAAAGACGGCGGCTTCAGTCGAAGCTTTACGAAAAAAGGCGCCTTGGTTGCAAATCGACGCGCCGACCTTTACAGGGCCGAGAAACTCCGAGTGAAAGCCGCTGTTCTTACCCACCTGCGTGGGGAGAGCCCTCCGCGAAACAAGCACTCTCCACGCAACAGAGCCGGACGTTGCCTATCGGACAAACGTCCGGCTTTTGTTTTATATTAGAACCCTTTCCAGGTTTTCCTGATCCAACACATTCGATGAATCTGATCACGCTAATGGCGCGCCACGGATATGCCTTGACCTTCGGACTGTTACTGGCGGAAGCGATGGGGCTTCCCTTCCCTGCGGCGATCGCGCTGGTGGCGGCTGGTGCGGCGGTGGCGGCGCATGCGCTGTGGGGTCCCTACGTCCTCGCGGCAGCGATTGTGGCTTTGCTGCTGGGAGATACGGCGGAGTTCTGGCTGGGCAGATACATGGGCTGGGCCTTGCTTGGGTTTCTGTGCCGGGTTTCCATCAATCCCGAGACCTGCATACTGCGCTCTGCCGAGTCCTTTTACAGACGCGGAAAAATCACGCTGGTCATCGCCAAGTTCATCCCTGGCGTAAACACGATGGCGGCGCCGCTTGCGGGCAGTATGAAAATGCGCTTCTGGCAATTTCTGCGATTGGACTTCGCGGGGGCGTTGCTTTATTCCGTGACATATCTATTGGTGGGTTACGTTTCACGGGATTTTCTGGCGGCAATCTTGCGAGGTTTTCACGCCGCGGGCCTGGCACTGGAAGCCGTAATTATCGCTGCGCTCGTGGTATACGCGACTTACCGCGTCATCCAGTACTGTAAGAATAAGACTTATAGTGTGGTCCCAAGAGTTCAGGTTGAGGAACTGGCTCGGCGATTGGCATCGGAAGATGCAGGCAGAGTACAGATTGTGGACGTTCGCAGTCATGGCTACTACGATTCCGGCGCGGCGCGGATCAAAAACTCGGTTCGTATCGAACCCAATAACCTTGAGGAGGAGATCAAGAACCTTTCCAAAGATAAGGACATTTATCTTTACTGCACTTGAGCACGCGAAGCGACCAGCGCCCGGGTGGCGCAC
>JBAVZU010000377.1:0-14518 GCA_049588915.1 Candidatus Sulfotelmatobacter sp. | reverse complement strand
TCGCCGGGTAGCTTCATTCAGACCGATGCAGCCATCAATCCCGGAAACTCCGGCGGACCGCTCGTGGACGCTCGTGGCGAAGTGATTGGAATCAACACTTTCCTCGTCTCGAATTCCGATAGTTTTTCGGGAATGGGTTTTGCGATTCCTACTCAGATCGTGAGGCCTACGGTGGAAGCCCTGATCCGCGACGGTAAGGTCAGTCACGGATATATGGGGATCGGCATCAGCGACGTAACTCCGGAAAATGCGAAGTTCTTCCACGTCGACAATAATGAAGGAGCGGTGGTCACGCAGGTTGAGCCTGATTCACCCGCGGCGAAAGCCGGATTAAAAGTCGGCGACGTCATCACTGAACTCGATGGACAGAAAGTTAGCGATGCCAGCGGCCTTCAGATTGAAGTGGGGCAGAAGCATCCGGGCACGAGCATCAGCCTGGACGTTCTGCGGGACGGCAAGACGGTAAGCGTGCCCGTGACCCTGGAAGCAATGGGAAGCCGTGACCATAGCGGCCAGGAGGCCGCGAGCAACGACAATGGCAAACCACGCTGGGGAATCGGCCTCACAGATATGACTCCCGAACTGCGCGAGCAGCTTCAGGCGTCGAACGACGTCCATGGCGCAGTCGTTGAGAAGGTGCAACCCGGCAGCGCGGCCGACGACGCCGGCCTGCAACGCGGCGACGTAATCGTGGAAGTAAACCGTCACCCCGTGCAGAATGCTGATGACGTGCAGAAAGCCTTGTCGGCGGTGCCCAAGGGACAAGACGCTCTGGTGCTGGTGTGGTCTAACGGCGGCAGCACATTCCGCGTACTGCACGCTAACCCGGCGAATGGAGACGCGGCCGGCATGTAAGCCCTTTCACAGTTTTCTATTAAAGCTGTGCGAGTTGGTCTCGAGTACGAACCTGTGGCGCAGATATACGCCGCGGCTCGGGCTCGAGACCAATTTTTTTATAACTTCGCGATCAGCGTGAACTACTCCCATTTGTTTTGGCCCTCGCGAATGGTTATGTAGCAGCAGCGGCTCGCGGTACATCACGTTGTCGTAGATCTTTTCGATCAGGTCGTCGGGATGCCCGTTGGCAATAATCAGGTCAAGATTGCCGTGGCATTCCCAGGATCCCTGTTGGGTACCAGATAGCACGTCTATTCAGCGACAAGCCGTCGCCGCAGTTGGAACCGATGGGATTGTATTGCAGCTGGTTGATGCTGCCCGGCAATCCGCAGAGAGTAACTTCGCGTTGAGAAAGCGAATAGTTTTTCCCCAGTCGCAATAACTTCGGTAACTGGTTTTAGTAACGGACTGAACATAAGCTGTAGCCATGCTGGACGAAACTCAACGCTGTTCTCGGATCAAAATGGTTTTGCCCCTTCGTGTATGCGTGGACGAGCAGGCCGGCGACACTCTTTCCCAATTGGCGCACACGATTGACATCAGTCACCTCGGCTGCCGGCTGGCCGGATTGCGCACCGAGCTTTCACCCGGGCAAACCATCACATTACAAAGAGGACAGCAGAAAGCTCAGTTCCGGGTCATTTGGAGCAAGCATCTTGCGGCCAACGAACACCAGGCTGGCATCGAAGCGCTTGACTTCGGAAAAAACATTTGGGGTGTGGAAATGCCGCCATTCCCGCTTACCCAAAACTCGACAAAACCTTCTAACGTTCCCGTGAATACTCCGGCAACAGCGGTCTCTGCACCGCTTCCCTTCGCTCCCAAAGTGTCAGCTTCCACTGCGAGTCCGACACGCAAATCGACGGTCGTGGCAGCTCGTCCGCGCTTGCGCTGGGGCTTGATGTTTGGCATGTTGCTGCTTAGCGTTGGGCTAGGGCTATCTCTTTATCATCTCTTTTTCAATGAGTCCGGACGCGCAGCAATTCAGCCACCTGTTCCTGCTCCACCCACCGCGGACGAGCTTGCTCGGCTCACGCCAAAACCGCATCCCACGCCGGTTTCGCTTGCGAGAACCCCGGACTCTTCTGTATCTCGTTTGCAGGTCGCCGAAGCTCCAACTGGACACGTGGTTTATCCCGTGGCCCCGGATGATAGTATCGGCGGGAAAGTTCGCCTACAAATCGTGATCGCGGCCAATGGTTTGGTGAAGCAAATTTACGTGCTCAGCGGGAAACAGCAACTGGCGGAAGCGGCAGCGCGGGCAGTGCGCTTCTGGCGCTTCAGCACCTTGCAGGGCAATGATCCGGCCACCGAACGGGAGACCAGCGTCACGGTTAGCTTCATGGGCCACGATGCAGTCTTTTTGGAGTATCCTCCAAACGCGCGAGTCCGCACGAATTAAGTCATAAGCTCGCAAACTCGGCTTCTGCTACACGTAGTGAATTTAGATGGTTGTTACGAAATCCGAATATCCGCAACCCTGTATGACCTCGGTAATTAGCGGCCTCTTAACCTCTATGCCATCCTCAACTTAAGTCTTGAAGCAGTCAGGTTGTGGGGATGTTTCAAAAGTCTCATCAGGATGTCACCGGCACGATCCTAGTCGCGGATGACCATGCTTCCAACCGTGAACTGCTGGAAGAACTGCTCACTTCGCGAGGATTCAATGTTATCTCCGTGCCCGACGGTGAAGCTGCTTGCGAGAAGTTAGCCACAACCCCCGTTGATTTGGTTCTGCTGGATGTGATGATGCCTCGCCTCAGCGGGTTTGAAATCTGCGAGAAAATCAAAACTAACCCCGAGACTTATCTAATCCCGGTGATCTTGATCACGGCGCTGTCTGGCAAGCAGGACCGAATTGACGGCATCAAGGCGGGTGCGGACGACTTCCTGACCCGTCCCGTAGATCGGAGCGAACTGCTCGCCCGTGTTGGGTCACTTCTCCGACTCAAATTCCGCACCGACGAACTGGAGCGAGCTGAGTCTGTCCTCTTCACGCTTGCGCGAAGCATCGAAGGCAAGGACCCTTATACCCATGGTCACTGCGAACGCTTAGCGGAGTATTCGGCTTGTTTAGGCCGACACTTGGGACTTCCCGATGAGCAGATCGTCGCCCTTCGCCGAGCTGGTGTGGTCCACGATATCGGAAAAGTTGCCGTCCCCGATGCAATTCTGTTGAAGCCTGGGCGGCTGACCCCGGAGGAATGGACCGTCATGCAAGAACATACGATCGTCGGTGAGCGGATCTGCGCACCGCTAAAGTCCTTCCGTCATGTGCTCCCGATCGTACGGCATCATCACGAGAAAAAGGACGGCTCAGGTTATCCCGACGGGCTTCGGGGCGATGCCATCCCAATTTCGGCCCGAATACTTCAGATTGTTGATGTCTACGATGCCCTGACCACCAAGCGCCCTTATAAAAAAGCGTTTTCCGTCAGCGAGGCTCTGGAGACCATGAAGCAGGAGGTTGCCAAGGGATGGTGGGACCCGAATATTTTCGACGAGTTCGAAGGGCTGGTCAGAAGCCGAACGGATCTCTTGTCGAAAGCGGCTTCAGCCAGTCATTAGAAACTCCGGTGGAAACTTTTCAGCGGAAGCCTTCCACACGATAAGGAAATCACTTGACCGTGCGCACCAAACTCAGGAAATGGTTAGCCAAGAGCCGGTGGCGGCTTTACCCGCTGTTCCTCTTGTTAATGGTTTTGCCTGTCGCGCTTTTTGCCAACTACGTAGGCCGAGTCTTAAGAGAGCAAACTGAAACGCAAGCGGTTACTGAGAGCACCCAAATTGCTCGGGTCTCGGCTGCTCTGGTGGCAAACCACTTCCGTCAAAGCAGCGCGTTCCTGCTGTCTATCGCGATGCGTCCGGGTTTTCGCGAGGCTTGGAGGATCCGGGATCTCAACGCGCTCGGCCAGCAAATGGAGCAAGCAAGAGGCTTGCGCCCCGACTTCGCCTTTGTCAGCGTGTTTGAACTAGATGGAACAATGCGGGCGCTTTACCCACCTGAGCCGTCCTTGCTGCATCAGAATTTCGCCTACCGCGACTGGTATCAAGGTGTCGCTCGCGAGTGGAAACCCTACATCTCAGAGGTATATCAATCTGCCGTTGGCTCTCATCAGGAGATGGTTGCAGTTGCGGTTCCCATCACGGACGACGCAGGAAAGCATGTGGGTATTCTTATGGCCCCCATCGCTCTCGATACCATGAGCCGCGAACTGGTGCAAACCAAGCTGGAGGGAATGTGGACCATCTCGCTGGTGGATCAGCATGGTCATTTGTCGGCTCGACCCAATCTTGATTCCCATTCGGCGGCTATCGACCTGAGTGGCTATGAACCAGTCCAGCACATGCGTGCGGGCACGGCCGGCCACGGGGTCTTCGCACGCGATGGAAGAACATTCTTTACCACTTTTGAACCCCTGCCTGCTTACGGGTGGGGAATTCTGGTGGAACAGCCAGCGACTGTTCGGCAACAGCTTGTGTGGGCTGTCGAGCGCCGAGTGTGGCTTCTCGCTCTACTGTTCATTGTCGTGGGCCTCGGCGTCAGTGCAATGATGGGTTCGCTCTATTCGGAGTTGGAAACCGGCAATCGCTTCATCAATCTGTCGGTTGACATGTTTTGCATCGCCGGTTTCGACGGGTTTTTCAAGAACTTGAATCCCTCTTGGGAAAGAGTGCTTGGTTTCACCATCGACGAACTTCTAGAGACACCCTGTCTGGATCTGGTCCATCCCGAAGATCGGGCAAGCACGCTCGCAGAGTCGCGTCGCCTGGCGGGCGGGGCCGTTACTCTGGCATTTCAAAACCGTTACTTATGTAAAGACGGTTCGTATAAGTGGTTGTTGTGGAATGCGGTCACGGTGCCCAAACAAAAGGCTATCTATGCCGTTGCTCGCGATGTTACAGACAGCAGGCAGGCAGAGGAAGTGCTTAGACGCTTGGCGGCAGTTGTCGATTCATCCGAGGACGCCATCATCAGCAAAACCCTGCAGGGAACGATCACCGCTTGGAATGCCGGCGCCCAGAAGGTATTCGGCTACACCGCATCGGAGGCCATCGGCAAACCCATTCAGATGTTAGTGCCCAAGGAACGGGCGAGCGAGGAATCCGCCATTCTGGCGCGCATCGGGCGCGGGGAGCGCGTTGAGCCCTTTGAAACCGTCCGAGTCCGCAAGGACGGCAAGCATATCGATATTTCCGCAACGATTTCGCCGATCAAGGATAGCAGCGGAAAGATTATCGGCGCCTCAAAGATAGCCCGCGACATCAGCGCACGCAGATCGGCGGAAGAATTACTTCAGCAGAGCGAAGAACGACACCGCAAATTATTTGATAATAACCCGCTTCCTACTTGGGTCTATGACCGGGAGACGCTCAGATTTCTCGCGGTCAACCGGGCCGCAACTGAGAAGTACGGATATTCCAGCGAGGAATTTCTGGGGATGGCTATCACAGACATTCGCCCGCCGGAGGAGGTGCCCGCGCTACTCAGAGACATTAAGGTGCTCTCGAAAAAAACTGGCAATATGGGGGTCTGGAAGCATCGCAAAAAAGATGGAACCGACATCGATGTCGAGATCACTTCATATCTTATGACTTTTGCTGGCAAGGAGGCCGTGGTTGTTGTTGCAGTCGACGTGACCCAGAGGAAGCGGGACGAACTCGAAAAGCAGAAATTCAGCGAGAAGTTAGCTGCCAGCAATCGAGAACTGGAACTCCGCAATCGCGAGGTCGAACGCGCAACAACATTGAAGAGCAAGTTTCTCGCCAGCATGAGCCATGAACTGCGCACTCCGCTGAATGCGATTGTGGGCTTCTCGGATCTTCTGGCAGAAGGAACCCCAGGCCAACTCAATGACAAGCAGAAACGCTTCGTGAATCACATTAAGCAAGGTTCAGCGCATCTGCTGCAGTTGATCAATGACATTCTGGATCTTTCCAAAATCGAGGCTGGACTGCTGGAGTTGCACACGGAGGAGTTCTTCGTGAAAGATGCCTTACCGGAGGTGCTTTCCACTATCCATCCGCTTGCCATGATTAAGAACATCCAAATGGAAGAGAAAGTGGAGAACAAATTCCCGATAAAAGCAGATCGCGTGCGCTTCAAGCAGATCCTCTACAACCTCTTGAGCAATGCCGTTAAATTCACGCCCAAAGGGGGCCGGATCACTGTCGAGAGCGTTGACTTCCAGGACTTCGTGCGAGTATCGGTGGCGGACACCGGGATAGGCATCCGGCCTGAGGATCAGAAAGTCATCTTCGACGAATTCCGACAAGTTGAGGGAAGTGCTGGTAGCACGCATGAAGGCACAGGACTAGGGCTTGCCATCACGAAACGGTTGGTCGAACAGCAAGGCGGACAGATTTCAGTGGAGAGTGAATTCGAAAAAGGCAGTCGATTCACCTTTACCCTGCGCGCTGCGGAACCAACCCCTGAAGTTGGGTCGATTGTCAAAGCTACGAAGCTCGCCAGCGTAAGAGACTCGGGTCGTCTCACTCCGCTGGTGCTGGTTGTGGATAATGAAGCTCCATCCCGTGAACTGTTGGGCAGCTATCTGGAGCCGGAATACCGGATTGCAATGGCCGAATCAGGAGCGGATGCTCTCAAAAAAGCTCTGCAGTTGCGTCCGGACGCCATCACCCTGGATGTGCTGATGCCCGGCAGCGATGGCTTTGAAACCTTGGCAGCCCTTCGAAAAAACCCAGAGACGGCTGACATTCCTGTCATCATCCTCTCCATCGTGGATCAGAAGCAGGTCGGTTTCGCCTTGGGCGCCGCCGACTACCTCATCAAGCCAGTTCGCAAACTAGCGCTGCTGGAATCGATTCAGCGGCATGTGCCATCTCCTGGCGACGACGACTCATCGATCCTACTGGTGGACGATGATCCCAAAGCTCTGGAGCTCCTCGAAGAGACTTTACGCTCCGCCGGGTACGAGGTTCAGAGCGTTCGCAGTGGAGCGAGAGCTCTCGAAGTGCTTGCCAACAAAACTGTGGGTGCAATCCTGCTCGACCTCCTCATGCCCGGCATGGACGGGTTCCAGGTCATTCGTAGCGTTCGACAAAATCCTGCCTGCAAGGCACTCCCGATCCTCGTGATGACGGCGAAGACTCTCAGCCAGGATGAAGTTGCCCTCTTGAACCGTGAAACGCAGGGTCTTCTCCAAAAGGGCGCCTCCTGGAAGGAGCAACTGATCGCCGAAGTGGGCAGAGTTGCTCAAGAACACAAGCTGGCAAAATCTGCAGGGCAATCATGATCAGAGTTCTGGTTGCTGAGGACAACCCCGTGAACCGAGAACTGCTACGCGAGTTGCTCGAGATGCGCGGATACACGGTTGTGGAAGCGTGCGACGGCGAGGAAGCGCTCCGGCTGATTGAACAGACTCAACCTGATCTTTTGCTGCTTGATATAGGCATGCCGGTCCTGGATGGCTTTGGTGTCATAGGCAGGATTCGCGCGAGTCCTCGCTTTGCATCTTTGCTGGTAGTGGCGGTTACCGCGTACGCCATGCAGAGTGACCGGGAAAAGATCTTGAATTCAAAGTTTGATGGCTACCTGTCAAAGCCAGTTGATTCGCATTTACTTTGGAAAGAACTAGACCGCCTGCTGAGCAGTCGAGAAGGTAAAGATGCATCGCGCAATCAAGCATCGCGAATTCAGCCGAGCGGCGAGGCACATGCCGCGGGCGAAGGCTAGCGCGAACCGCCGCCCTCTAGTCCCGACCTTGGGCTTGTCTCTGCTTCCGCACATACGAAAGACCGCGCTTTAGTTCGGCGCCAAGATCGGTGTTATCTGTCGCAATCTCGACCGGTTCGGCAACCTCACGACCCAGCCATCGATTCAGTTCCTCCGGCGAAGCTTGCACTCGCCCACCCGCGTGAGTGACGGGCATACCGGATTTTGCCCACCGATGAGTCGCAGAAATCGGCAATCCCAGAAACGTGGCGATTTCTTCCCAGCCCTTCAGAGTCTCGGGTTCTTTTTTCCGTTTAGGCATTAGATTTTCCTCCGTCGGGTTCGATGCGGCAGCGGAATTTAGGGCTGCAAGGGATCCACGTTTACAATATTGGCGATGGCAAATTCTTCGTCGGCTTTGTTGATCATTGACGTGCAGACTGGGCTGGTGGAACTAATGTCTCCTGAGGTCCAGAGGGATGTTTTACCCAAGATCAAAGTACTCCTGACTAAGGCTCGCGCTGCGGGGATTCCAGTGATCTACATTCAGCATGACGGCCCGAAGGGACATCCGCTTGAGACCCATACAAAAGGTTGGGAGGTTTATCCCTCCGTAAAGCCAACCGATGCCGAGCCAGTTATCCGAAAGCGAGAATCGGATTCGTTTTTCGAAACCACGCTTCAGCAGGAACTTGGAAAAAGAGGAATCACCAATCTGATTATTGCTGGAGGAATGACCGAGTATTGTGTGGACACCACTTGCCGACGTGCGACGAGTCTCGGTTATGACGTTACGCTCGCGAGCGATGCTCATCTAACTAGGGATAACGAAGTGTTAACCGCTGCGAATATCATGGCCCACCACAACTTCGTGCTCAATGATTTCGGTGCTGGAGAGCATGTGGTCAAAGTCAAGCCCACGGACCGGATCGTTTTCTGAGTGCCATGATTCGAAAGACGCTTGCGCTCTTGGCACTACTCGTTTGCGGGTCGGTAGCCGGCGCGGTAGAGATCCGTCGGTGCTCGCATGCAGCGAAGCGCCGACTGTCAGAAAATGCTGGGCATTAATTACGAGTTTGGTTTAGAGACGATAGGAGACGATAGGATAAGATACATTGACACCTGAGACAGGCGCCCTCCACCTGTTCGATAATTCGTCAACTAGGCTTATTCATGCTTTGCCCGGCTTGCAAAACCCCCGTCCCTGGGTCGGCATATCAATGCCCGGCCTGCGGCACAGCCACGCCGGTCGATCCGGATGCAACTCAGATGTTCGTTGAGGAGAATTTTGCCGAGGGTAGTGACGATCTGACGCAAACGAGCCCCGAGCCTCGGGGCTGGTCGAAACCCTTCACCCCCTCCGATACAATCGCGTACCGCAGGGTCTCGCTGGCGCCTGGCTCTATTCTTGGGGGCCGCTACGAAATTTTGAAAAGGCTCGGCGAGGGCGGAATGGGCTCCGTGTTTCAAGCGCGTGACAATGAGGTGGATCGCATCGTGGCGCTGAAAGTGATTCGCCCGGAACTGGCGGAGAGTGCGGAAATCCTGCAACGCTTCCGTCAGGAGCTAGTGCTCGCGCAGCAGATCACGCACCGCAACGCGGTCCGAATTTATGATCTCGCCGTAGCCGACGGCGTGCGTTTCATCAGCATGGAGTACATCGACGGCCAGGAACTCCGCGACGTCCTGGATAAGCGTGGCAAGCTGCCCCCTAAAGAAGCCGCCGAAATCATGCTGCAAGTCTGTTATGGATTAGCAGCAGCTCATAGGCAGGGCATTGTCCATCGCGACCTCAAGCCGCAGAACGTCATGATCGACAAGCAGGGCCGCGTGGCGGTGATGGATTTTGGGTTGGCGGGTTCCACGGAAACGGCGGCACTTCTCAAGCAAGCCGCGCCATCTCCATCCAACGCCTCGCCATCCAATGTCGACGAATCCGCTATTCTTACGCGAGTCGGGTCGCTGCTGGGGACGCCGCGATATATGTCGCCGGAGCAGGCGCGGGCCGAGAAAACCGATCTTCGCTCGGATTTGTTTACCGTCGGGCTGATGCTCTACGAGCTCACAGTGGGCAAAATGCCGACACGCCAAAAAGGGTTGCCAGAGCTGCTGGGCGAGCGCGGCGCGAAGCAGATGCCGTCTCCGATCGAAGCTGATCCACAGATACCTCGCGCTCTGAACGACATCATTACCCGCTGTCTTCAACTCAGCCCGGCGGATCGCTACGAATCGATTGGAGCGCTGATCGCGGCGCTGGAAATTTGGCTGGGTATCAGAAAGCCCCATGCCAGCAACTGGAAAGAGCTTTCTGCTCTGGCCGCATTGATCGTGCTGCTGGCCGGAGGGCTGGTTTACAGTCGACTTCATCCCAAAGCTGCCGCAGTGGCGCACGCTCCGGTGAAGATTCTGATTTCCGATTTCACCAACCAGACGGGCAACCGACTGCTCGACGGCACGCTCGAGCCTGCGATGAGTACAGCCCTGGAAGGGGCTCCCTTCATCACCGCCTACAATCGCGGCAACGCACACAAAACGCTTTCCAAGCTTTCGGGCTCAACGAAACTGGATGAGAACTCGGCGCGTCTGATCGCGCAACGCGAAGGCGTAGGAGTGGTGGTATCCGGTTCGATCCGTCAAAATGGAGGCAAGTATGCGGTTTCGGCCGAGGCAATCGACGCCAGAACCAATAAGGTGATTGACAGCGCGAGTGCCACTGCATCTAGCCCGAACGAATTGAATTATGCGGTTGCCAAGATTGCTGCAGGCTTCCGAAAGGCGTTGGGCGATGCAACGCCGAAATCGGCGCAGCTCGCGGCTGCCGAGACGTTTTCCTCGCAGTCGCTCGAGGCTTCGCAGCAATATGCGCTAGCGCAGGAGTTGCAGTGGCAGGGCAAGTGGGATGGGGCGTTGCAGGCTTATGAGCGCAGCACGCAGTTGGATCCGGGACTGGGGCGAGCGTATGCCGGCATGGCTGTGATCCTCGCCAATATGGGTAGGAAGCAGGATGCCGAGAAAGATTTTAAGCTGGCGCTGTCGAAAATCGATCGCATGACCGACCGCGAGAAATACCGCACGCGCGGCGCTTACTACTTGATGGAACGCGACTATGACAAGGCGATTGAGCAGTTCAAGGCGCTCGAAACGCAATTTCCGGCGGATTCGGCCGGCATCGGCAATCTCGCGCTAGCGGAGTTCTATGCCAGAAATATGAGCGGTGCAGTTGAGGATGAGCGCCGGGTGGTAGCAATTTATCCGGACAATGTACTTTACCTCAATAACTATGGACTGTTCGCGATGTATGCAGGCGACTTCGACACGGCTATTCGCGAGTCCGAGCGGCTGCTGGAACTAAATCCCGGATTCGAAAAAGCGTATATCTGCCTCGGGATTTCCCAGCTTGCTCGCGGAGACGAAACGGCTGCGGCCGACGCTTATAAAAAAGCGGCGCCACTCAGCGCCTGGGGTGCTTCTGCCTCAGCAGTCGGGCTTGCGGACATGGCCTTGTACCAAGGGCGTCCGGATGATGCGCTTGCCATCCTCGAACCGGCGTTGAAAGCGGACCTCGCCGCAAAGGATGCCTCGCGGGCCGCCGCGAAATACCTGATGCAGGCTCAGGCATGGCTGATGAAGGGACAGAAGGCGAAAGCGATCGCTGATGCCGAGAAGGCTGTGAGCGGAAGTAATGACGAAAGCCTGCTTTACCCGGCTGCGATGATTTTTCTTGAAGCTGGTCAGAGCGACAAAGCTATGGAACTCAGCCAGAAACTGAGCCAGCGCCTGGAGCCCGATCCCGGGGCCTATGGCAAGCTCATCGAAGCGGAAGTGCAGATGGAGCGCAAAGATTATCGGGACGCGGTCCGCACTTTTCAGGATGCGCAGAAAATTGCCGATACCTGGCTCGGACGGCTCGGGCTGGGACGTGCGTACTTGGAAGCCGGCGCATTTCCTGACGCGGAGACCGAGATTGATGCCTGTGTGAAGCGGCGCGGAGAAGCAGCGTCGGTGTTTCTGGATGACGAACCGAGCTGGCGCTATTTTGCGCCCGTTGATTATTATCTGGGGCGGGCGCGCGAAGGATTGCAGAGTCCCGGCGCCGCGGAAGCCTACCAAAATTACCTCAAGGCTCGCGAGAAGAGCTTGAACGATCCGCTAGCTACTGACGCGAAAAAACGCCTGCGCTCGCTAGAAGCAAGCGGAAGCCCGGTTCGCTAGGACCCTCGTTCGCTGGGCTATTTCCCACGCCCTCGCCACCACGCCGTTACTACCAAACGTCGACTACACCGATGTACCGGTTGATAACCGGCTGCCCGTTCGCCCAATATGCCGAGGAGTACAGAAAGCCGTAATCCTCGCTGAAATCGATCGCGATGTAGTATCGGCCTGGCGTGTTGGGCACGTTGATGTTGACGCTGGCGCTACCGGAAGCAAAAGATCCACCGTTGTACGCGTAGGTTTGTGGGCTCGGGTCCGTGTTCAAACCAACCTGAAGTTGATCGATGCAACCGGGACAACCGGTGTTGTCGATCGTGTAGTTAAACGCAACGGTCACTGGATTCGGGTTGGTGCCGCCGGCTTCGATCTCAAGCACGTTATTGGCAGCCGCGGACGCGCCCAGATTGCTCGACGACAGTACAAGGCCTGAGATAGTGGCGGCCCCGCCAAAGTACGTTGAGCTGGGCAGTGTATCCACCGACTCGAACACGATGGGGGCGGGGCTGGTTGGAAATGCAGGAATCGGCGCGCAGCTTTGGGTTGTGCCGTCGATGGCGATATCGTAGCGACCCGCCTGTGATGCGGCAGTCAGCGAATTGGGCACATTCTGGAAAGTGCCGCAAAGCTGCGGAGCGGTACCAGTAAATCCGAACAACGCATTCCCGCTGAAACCGGAATCCGCAGCATAATTTCCAGGAAGGAAGGCGAAGCTCTGCCCGGTTGTAACCACACCCTGCTGAAAGCCGCTTGGCGGAAGGTTCCCAACACCCTCGGAGTTGACGTTGACGATGCCGTTATCCTGCGTGTCCTGAGCCACGACCTGTAACGGCAGGTTGAACGTGGACGTTCCCGCGGTGAGCTGAAGCTGGTAGGAACCGCTGGAAATAGATTCTCCGCTCAAGCAGCCCGTCAACATGTTGCCGCCAGCGGGAATAGTGTAAGAGTAAGGAACAAAGTTCTGCGATCCCGCCGATTGCGCCAGGGTCAGACTGGTTGCCGAATTGACAGAGGCCACCGGGTAAGTGCTGCCGTTAATCGTGATAGACGAGGGGGTCGGATACAAGTAGAACTGGTCGTTTTGGCCTCCCTGGTTGCTGACCCAGGTGACAGCGGTGCCGTTGGTATTGACGTAGCCAGCAACTGTGACCGTGACTGCGGGGAGGAACGTCATCTGCCCGCTCAAAACCCCAGGGGCAGTTACGCTCCACGGTCCAACCGTTCCATTACTCAAATAATACAGAGGCGTGGTTGGATACGGCATGTAGCAATTAGCGTTACCGGCATAGCCTGTTGCCAAACCGACGGTGAGAGACAGAGTTGTGTTTGCGGTCAACGAATTCGCATCCGTCACCGTAAGCGGTATGGACCACAGGCCCGCCTGGGCAGGTGTTCCCGAGATGCTGCCCGACGGACTTAGAGCCATGCCCGCGGGCAAAACGCCACCGGATCCAAGCGACCAAGTATAAGGCTGAGTGCCGGAAGTTGCCGACAGTGTGACCGGCGTGTAGGGGGCGTTGTACTCGCCATTGGGCAAAGATGATGTTCCGATCACCGGACCTGCGGCGATTACCAGCAGTGAGTAAGTGGGCGAAGCGGTAACGCCATTGGCGTCCGTTACCTTGATGGTCACCGTGAAGGGGCCGGAGACGGTCGGCATACCGCTGAGAATCTGGGTCGACGGATTAAAGGTGAGGAACGAGGGCACCGCTACTGCGCTCCAGACAAACGGTGCAGTCCCCGTCCCCGGCGTCACCGAGAATGCCTGCGAATAAGGCAAGTATTGCGTAGCCGCCGGCAAAGCCGCTGGCAAGATCACAGGTGCTGGATTCACAACGATCATCAGCGGCTGCTGCGCGGTGTGGCCTGCGGCGTCCTTCACCTGCACGGTGAAAGACGAGGTGCCGGGAGTACCGGTTGGGGTGCCGGCGATCATGCCGGCCGTCAGAGAAATGCCACTCGGGAGAGTGCCGCTGACGATCGTCCACGTATAGGCTCCGGTCCCGCCGGTGGCTTGCAGCGTCTGTGGCGGATAGGCTCCGGTGAGCGTGGCTTGCGGCAAGGCCTTGGTCAGAATCGTGAGCGTGGCCGGAGGAATGGTGGTTCCGGTGTTCGCGCCTTGTGATACGACGGCCGGGGTGACTGCTGTAATTGGGTTGTAATCGAGCAGAGCCTGGGCAGGATTATTGGTCGTCGGGTCATAGACGCGCACAGCAATGTATTTCGTCTCGCCCGGCTTGAGCGCCAGACCGGGTAACGTGGGATTGTTGGCCGCGGGTTGGAAAAGCTGGGCTAGCGTAGCGAACGAGGGGCTGATGATATTCGTTACCGGAACGAAGTGCGATTCCGTGATTAGCGTGCATCCCGAGGCGGGCGTGACGAGAGGTGTCGCGTAAGTTCCGTAGACGATTAACTGAAGGGCTATGCCCTGAGGCGGACTCTGACCAATTAAATTCACGGAGTATGCGCTGGATGTATTGCCCGTGTTCGTAATCGCCCAGGTGCCGTCGGTGATGGTGCCGTCCGAAAGATCTGTGTTTGCGATATTGGGATTAGCGATGTTGGGATTGGCGATATTCGGGTTCGCGATATTGGGATTTGCGATGTTCGGATTCGCGATGTTCGGATTGGCGATATTCGGGTTCGCGATATTGGGGTTGGCGATATTCGGGTTCGCAATGTTCGGGTTCGCGATGTTCGGGTTGGCGATGTTCGGCGTTGCGATCGAGGGGGTAT
>JBAVZU010000376.1:0-13062 GCA_049588915.1 Candidatus Sulfotelmatobacter sp. | reverse complement strand
AGCTCCAACTCAGCCTGCCGGATCGAACAACCCTCACTCGCCTTTACACTCCCACTTCCCGCATGATAACCTCATCACTGTCACCAGGATAAATCGAAACCAGAACAGGAGTGCACCAGGTTAGTGTTAGCCAGAGAGCAAAAGAAATCTGTCATTGACCAGTATCAGACGCACGCGACTGACACCGGAAGTCCGGAGGTTCAGATCGCCATCATCAGTGAACGCATTGGCCAACTGACGGATCACTTCAAAACGCACCAGAAGGACCACGGCTCGCGCCGCGGCCTGCTCATGCTGGTCAGCAAGCGGCGTCGCTTGCTCGACTACCTCAAGAGATACGATTCCGAGCGCTATAAGACGGTCATTGGAAAACTCGGCATCCGCAAGTAACTGGAAGAATCCGGGTGGCCCACCCTGTCGCGGTTTTCGCGATCGAGTGGAAACAAAACCTTGTCCGCCCATGGGATTTTTCGAAGTCTCTGAGTTCACCGCCTTCCTCTCGAAGCCGGTACAGCGTTGAGTCAATTCTCCGTGCGCATTCGGAAGCGTGATCGGAGAACTGCAAACTCTCATTGGCACCCGTTCCTCGGAACTGGCTTACCCATGGCCTACGCGCCGTTCGATCCCGGCAAATCGCCTTGCAAGCTTTGTCAAGCCGAGCGCCATTGCGCTCCTGATCAAAAGAAATCTGATCAACCCAAATAAGGATGAATATGAAACCAGAAGTTAGCAGCGTCACCGTCGAGCTCGCCGGCGGCAAGCAACTCACATTTGAAACTGGAAAATTAGCCAAACAGGCCCACGGCGCAGCCATCGTTCGCATGGGCGATAACGTGGTGCTAGCCACCGCCGTCGCCAACGCCGATCCCCGCGAGGGCATCGATTTTTTTCCGCTCACCGTGGATTACCGCGAATATACCTACGCCGGCGGACGTTTCCCCGGTGGCTTCATCAAACGTGAAGGCCGCATGAGCGAGCGCGAAGTGCTCACCAGCCGGCAGATCGATCGCCCGATCCGCCCGATGTTTGCGGAGGGATTCAAGTGCGAGACCCAGGTTATCGCCTTCGTGCTGTCGGCCGATGCGAGTAACGATCCGGATGTTCTCGGAATTAACGGCGCATCCTGCGCGCTCACGCTTTCCGATATTCCTTTTCTCGGCCCCATCGGCGCGGTGCGCATCGGTCAGCTCAACGGGCAGTTCATTATCAATCCCACCTACGATGAGATGCGGGAAAGCACGCTGAACATCATGGTCGTGGGCACCTCCGACGGCATCGTGATGATCGAATCGGGCGCGAAAGAAGTGAGCGAAGAAGTTGTGGTCGACGCGATCGAGTTCGGTCACACTGAGATCAAAAAGATATGCGCCTCCATGAACGAGCTGCGCAACAGAGCCGGCAAGAAAAAACGCGAAGTCACGCCGCCGGAATTCGACCAGGCCTACTTCGACACGCTGAGAAAAAAAATCGGCACGGAGCTCTCGGATGCGCTCGACACCAAGAAACATCCCAAGGCTGAAAGCTACACGCTGGTGAAAGAACTGAAGAAGAAACTGCAAGGCGAAATTGCTGAAGACGACGAAGAAGCGCTGGCCAAGTTCAAACATTATTTCGAGACTCTGCGCGAACGCATCTTCCGCGAAGAAGTCCTGCAGAAAAAACGCCGCCCCGATGCCCGCGCCTTCGACGAAGTCCGCGACATCTGGATCGAAGCCGGAATTCTTCCGCGCACCCATGGCAGCGCCATTTTCACCCGCGGTGAAACGCAAGCGTTAGTAACCACCACGCTTGGCACCAGCGACGACATGCAGCGCCTCGAAGGCTTCGAAGGCGAAGCCAAAAAACGCTTCATCCTGCATTACAATTTCCCGCCGTTTTCGGTGGGTGAGGTTGCGTTCTTGCGTGGGGCCGGTCGGCGGGAGATTGGACACGGCGCGCTCGCAGAGCGCGCGGTGTCGGCGGTGCTGCCTTCGGAAGAGTCGTGGCCTTATGCGATGCGCGTGGTTTCCGACATTCTGGAGTCGAATGGATCGTCATCCATGGCGACGGTTTGCGGAGCCTCTCTCTCGCTGATGGATGCGGGAGTTCCGCTGAAGGCTCCAGTGGCTGGAGTTGCGATGGGATTGGTGAAAGAGGGCGAGCAGTATGCCATTCTTACCGACATTGCGGGCGCGGAAGATCATTACGGCGACATGGATTTTAAAGTTGCCGGAACCAAAGACGGAATCACTGCGCTGCAGATGGATATTAAGGTTGCCGGCATCACTTCGCAGATTATGCGCGAGGCGCTGGCGCAGGCGAAGCGCGGACGGTTGCACATTCTCGGCAAGATGGAGGAAGTGATTACTTCGGGACGCGAAAAGATTTCTGATTTCGCTCCGCGCTTCTATACCGTGCAGATTCCTGTCGATAAGATTCGCGATCTGATCGGGCCGGGCGGAAAGATGATTCGCAGCATCGTGGAACAAACCGGGGTCAAGATCGATGTGGAAGATTCCGGATTGGTGAAAGTGGCGTCGAGCGATCAAGCGTCGGCGGCGAAGGCGCTGCAGATCATCGGCGATCTTACCGCGACGGCGGAAGTTGGAAAGACGTACCTGGGAACGGTAACGCGGCTGGCGGATTTTGGCGCGTTTGTCGAAATCATTCCCGGCACCGATGGATTGCTGCACATCAGCGAAGTGGCGGAGCATCGCATCGCCGATGTCCGTGACGAACTGAAGGAAGGCGATCAGGTGCTGGTGAAAGTGCTGGCAGTGGAAGGCAATCGCATCCGGCTATCGCGCAAAGCGATCTTGAAAGAGCAGCGCGCGAAGATGGGCGGGGGCGGTGGCGATCTCGGCGGCGCCCCGGAGATGGGCGGCGGCAGCGAGGATGTAGCGTCCGCTCCCCAGCAGGAGCGCGCCCCTGTGGCTGGAGCGCTGGTGATCGAAGGCGGCGGCGATTTTCCCGATGAGGCGGAGAACGAACCGAACTTCAATCGTGACGGCGCGCCGTTGAGCGTTGGCAGCAGCGACCGGCCTCGTGGTGATCGTCCTCCGGGCGGAGATCGTGGTGGACGCGGTGGGCGGCCAGGTGGTGGCGGACGAGATCGTGGACGCGGTGGGCGCGGGGGAAGGCCGGGCAGCGGTGGACGCGACCGCGGACGTGGCGGTCCGGGCGGGGGAAGGCACTAGAACTTCTGGCGCGGATTTACGCGGATAAAACAAAAAGGCCACGGCGAGAGTCGTGGTCTTTTTTGGTAGGATTTTCAACTGGTAGTCCATGGCAATCAACGCAAACAGACCGGATCTGTGGAAGGCCGACACGCGCGCCTCGGTTGACCAGTTCAATCAATGGTTCATGAAGTTTGCGCCTAAGGCCTATCGCGAAACCCGTACGAAAACCATCCAAAGCGTAGAGCAAGGTCTTTCGCTGACGGAAGAACTGACCAAAATCACGCCAGATGTCATCAGAGCGAATCCAGGCATCCTGCCGACTTTGCGCATGTCCACATGTCCGCCGCTCGCACGGGATCGGCTCATCGGCCTTGCCGATTCAACCAAGAATTTTGTTGGCTGTCTTGAAGAGGGCAAGCTCCCCCGCCTGTTGTCCCAGGACCTTCTCGAAAAACATCTTGGGAAAATCGCCCGTATCCTTTCGCAAATGCTGGACGTAGACATATTTCCGTGGCTGGAAAAAAAGCGCAAACCTACAAAGGAAGAACGATATCGCTCATCCACTATCGTTGCCGACCGACTGTGCGGTGCCGTTTCCGAACCTATCGTTCGCAATGCCCAAGAAAAACGCCAGCTTGCTATCATTGAGAAATACCTCATCGGGCGGGGATACAAGCAAAAGCCGCACCCAGCCGCGGTGGTACTTAGTGAGATGGAGGCCGGCACGTTCTGCTTCCGAATGAATGTCCTCGTGAGGACTCCCAACGCAGACGCCAAGATGGTGAAAATTCCGATAGACGCGGTAATTCAGCCGAAGAAAGCGCAGCTTCCCCATTTGCCGATACTAATAGAAGCAAAATCCGCAGGCGATTTCACTAACGTCAACAAGCGCCGCAAGGAAGAGGCCATTAAGATTACGTATCTTAAAACTACCTATGGCGCAAACGTGCAGTTCGTTCTGTTCCTGTGTGGGTATTTCGATGCGGCCTATCTCGGCTACGAGGCCGCTGTAGGAATAGACTGGATCTGGGAGCACCGCACCCAGGATCTGGATCAACTCGGAATCTGAAGGCTGTTTATGGGAATTGCAGCATCGCATTCAACCGAGGCAAGGCGACAGGAACATCAGAGCCGCCTCGACGCCTTGAAAACAGCCGCGGAACGTAACAAATGGGGGCAGTTTGCCACCCCTCCGGAGCTTGCCCTGTCCATCGCCCGCTACGCGCGGGAGCAGATAAGGGAGGGGATCAGCAGTTTCCTTGATCCTGCGATCGGCACCGGCTCTTTTTACTCAGCTGTCAGGCAAACCTTTGCGCCGGAATCAATTAGAGCAGCTACTGGAATCGAGCTCGACCCATTATTCGCGAAGAGCGCGGAAGACCTCTGGGGCGCGAGGGGCCTAAATACCATCCGTGGTGACTTCACCAAGCTCGAGCCCCCACATCTGCGCTTTAACCTCGTACTCACGAACCCGCCGTATGTTCGCCACCACCACCTATCGGGGCCTGAGAAGAAGCGCCTGAAAATGCGTTTGGCACAGTCTCTCGCTATGGAAATCAGTGGCCTTGCGGGACTCTATTGTTATTTCATGCTCTTGTGCCACGACTGGATGGAAGAACAAGGCCTTGCCATCTGGCTCGTTCCCTCGGAATTCATGGATGTGAATTATGGGGTGACGCTTCGCCAATATCTCTCAGAGCGGGTGACGCTGTTGCATATTCATCGCTTCTGCCCGACGGATGTACAGTTCACAGACGCGCTAGTATCGTCTGCGGTTGTCGTGTTTCGCAAAGCATCGCCTCCGGCATCCCACCGCGTCCGGTTTTCGTTAGCTGGGCAGATCGACAGGCCTCAGAGTGAGGCCCTCATACCGCTTGACGTGCTCCGCCGCTCTCGCAAATGGACACAGTTCCCAACTCGTGCGACCGAGGAAGGGACAGCCGAGCCGACGCTTGGTGAAATATTCACCATCAAACGCGGGCTTGCGACTGGCTCCAACAGTTTTTTCATCATGACTTCCCAGCAGGCCGATGAACGGCAGATTCCGCGCCGGTTTCTCAAGCCCATCCTGCCCGGCCCCAGGAACGTTGCTTCCGACATCGTCGAGGCGCTGCCAGACGGGTCCCCTGCCGTGACTCCCCGCCTTTACCTGCTCGATTGCAACGAACCCGAAGAAGAAATCAAGTTGAAGTGGCCGCGCCTCTTCGAATATCTGCAACACGGGCGATCACGGGACGTGCACGGTGCCTACCTCTCCAGTCATCGTGTTCCTTGGTATTCGCAAGAGCAACGCCCGCCCGCAACCTTCCTCTGTACATATATGGGGCGCGCCAGAAATGGTGGGCATCCGTTCCGGTTCATTTGGAATCGATCACAAGCGACCGCTCACAATGTGTACCTGATGCTTTATCCAAAAAAGCACCTACAGAAAGCACTCGCAGGCCGCCCGGAGCTTGAAGCGAGGGTGTTCGAAGCGCTGCAGCGCATCCCGCCGGCACAACTTCTATCGGAAGGTCGTGTGTACGGCGGGGGACTCCATAAAGTGGAACCAAAAGAACTCGGGCAGATCCCCGCCCGCGTCGTCCTCGAGGTCCTGCCCCACGTTGACTTTCAGCTGCAGGGCTGTCTTTTTGTCTGATCTACCCGCCCGCTTCGAAGTCTAGGCCATCGCGAGAGGCACTGCATTTTGAGGAGCAGCACAAGCAGGTTCCTCACCGGGCTTGGCGCCCGGTTCGGAATGACATCCGTTAGAAGGCGCGTGCGCTGCGGAGATTGAAGCAGTCGCACAGGTCCCTTCGACAAGCTCAGGGCACGTCCCAGTTTCCTCCGCCCATCCGCTGCCGAAAATCCACATCCCGCATGTGACATCTGAACTTGCGCTCCACTTCCGATTCATTCATGATTGCCCTAGCAAAGGAAGTACGAGCCTTGCGAACAGCACGAGCTCGAAGCGGTGGCCTAACTCCTTTCTTTCACTGATTTTGATATCTAAGTTCTTTAGACCTTCGGATTTGCGGGAAATTTTTTGCTAGCGTGATGATTTCAAAGCCCCACGGGGTGGAGGGGGAGGGGCACCCCGATTTCAATCGCGCAAACGCAAATGCCCCACATCCGCAGAAGGACACCGCAATCTTCATTTCAATCGAATTCCACAACCGGTCCTGTCTCTCCCCAGAACTGAGTGCCAAACAAGCAGGTTCCTCACCCGGCTTGGCGCCCGGTTCGGAATGACATCCGTTGGGAGGGGTGCGTTAGTTGGGAGACCGAAGCGAGTTATGACAGCAGAGGGCAAAATCTGCACGCTTTGGTGCGAACCCGGGATTCGGATTTGCCGCATCGCTACAGAATTTCTTGTAGGCACTTCGGAGAGTAATCCGTAGTTATGATCCATGGATACTTTCGCAATGGGTGTAAACCTCTCAAATTGGACGCTGCGTTGGTGTCGCTTGAAAGCGGAAATAACCGCCGGCGTTTGGCAAGTCGGTTGCTAGCTTTTGATCAAAGAGAACTCGAACTCTTATGTCTCCCCGGAGGAAATAAATTGAAAACAAAAATTCAGTCTGTTTGGACACTCGGCACGCTGGCTGTGCTACTAACATTTGGCGTTTCGCTCAGCGCGCAGCAAGGGACTCCGCCTACGTCGCCGACGGATCCGGCATCCGCACCGCAGGCGCAGCCAACCCAGCCTACCGATCCGACCGCGCAGCAGCCGGCGACGCGCCCGCAGACCGATCAAACTCCAGACCAGGGAGGACAAGCGGCACCGGATGCACGAGGAACGTCAGCAGCTTCCGGAGACGCAACGCAGAGTTTCAGCGGAACCATTGTGAAGTCGGGCGATAAGTACGTGCTGCAGGATGCTGACTCAGGCAAGAGCTACGACATTGATCATCAGGAACAGGTGAAGCAGTACGAAGGTAAAAAGGTGCGAGTGCACGGGACCTTGGACGCGAACAACAAGATCCACCTTCAATAACCGACACGCCGACCATATTTGAGGGATCAGGCTCGACGAAGATCAGCTGAAGATTGATTAAGTAGAAAATTGGTTAAGTAAAAAGAAGGGGCCGCGACGCATGCCGCGGCCCTTTCGCTTTACTTCACGATGCGTTCCGCCATCGTGATGATCCATCCTTCGGGATCTTCGAAGGCGAATTCACGCATCCCGTAGAATTGCTCTTTCAACGGCATGGTGATTTTCGCCGCGCTTCTCTTTACGGCGGCCAGAACTTCTTCGATCCTCTCCACTTCGATGGAACAGAGTCAGGCTGCCGCCGATCGGCTTCGCGCCAAGCGCCGGATAGTCTTCCGCAACCGCTGCATGGTCGTTGAAGAAAATCTCCACGCCGTCGGATGTCACGGAGCCAAAGACGTAAGGAGGCGCGTCCGGGACGGTGATACCGGTCTTGAACCCCAGTACTGTCCGGTAAAAGTTAAGGCTGGCTTCCACATTGCGGACGACTAAGTTGGGTGTGAGTTTCGTGAATTTCATTTGATCTCCTCGTATTCAGTTGAATTGTCATCTCGAATTGAACGCCTTGTGATTGAATCCGAGTGGGCGTCACGAAATGGAGAGTGCACGCACACACCGGTGTGTGCTCGCAACTCCTCCATCCGCGATCCTTGCGAGGAAGGGGAACGCAGGTAGGGCCGCCTCATTTTTTGTGTCGCCGCAGAAGAATCGGCGCGCGGGGCCCGCGAGGTACGACGAAAGGATAGCATAACCGTCAAGTGCGCATTGCGATGGGGCTGATCTGGATGAGGTCCATGGGGAGGACGCATGTTAAAGAACGCCGGGTATTGGATTGACCAGCTGATGCTGGAGCCGCATCCGGAGGGCGGGTTTTACCGGCAGTCTTATAAGTCTGACTTGATTTTGGCAAAAGCAAGTTTGCCACGGCAGTTTACGGGTGCGAGGGTAGCTTCGACGGCTATTTATTTTCTGCTCGAGGGGCAGAATTTTTCAGCGTTCCATCGGTTGCGATCCGATGAGGTCTGGCACTTCTATGTTGGAAGCCCGCTCGTCGTGCATGTCCTTGAACGCGACGGACGTTATTCGGAGATTTTGTTGGGGAACGATCCGGAAGCAGGCGACGTGTTGCAAGCTGTGGTGAAGGCGGGATGCTGGTTTGCTTCGCAGGTTAGGGATGGGAAAGGGTTTGCGCTGGTCGGCTGTACGGTAGCTCCGGGGTTTGAGTTTGAGGATTTTGAAATGGCGAATCGAGAGGAGTTGATTGGGGAGTATCCGCAGCATCGGAGAGTAATTGAGAGTTTGACGCGGGAATAGGAGTTTTTCAAGTCTTCTATTTGCAAAGGCAATGAGTGTAAACACGTTGATAACGGCGATCACTTCGTCGTGACCGGTGCTATTGCCGCGTCTCCTTTGCCATCCAGCACTTGTCCACTTCTTTTACTATCGAGCCAAAGAAAGACGGCTGAAGGAATTGCCATCCCAATGGGCAATCCCACGAAGCAGAGGAACCAGACCCTAACAGGAACATGCCTGAGCTCAAAATGGACTACCTCAAAAGCAATGCATCCAACAAATATGGCAGCGGCCGCTATCAGTACGATTTTCGCGCTCTTCTTATGAACGATAAATGCGAGCACACCGATAATGGCACCGCCTATCAGTTGTTTTAACAAGTACAGCGCAGTCACCGTCGTAGAGGATTGCAGATGACCGACATAGAAATGCCAGAATAAATCCAACGCGATAGCGCAGATAAGAAGGAGTACCGCGACACCGGTTGCTATCTTCCCCCGAGTTCGATGGTTCTGCACAGATTTAAAAAATGCGATTCCGAAAACCAGGCAAGCTAGAAATTTAAAAAGAAGCATGATCTTGCTTGTGGCGGGCGCACGCACCGTGTTCCGAGCAAGCGCCCGCCTAGCGTTCTCATTGCCTTGAGCGGCGGCTTGGTGGAACAGGCGGTTGGCCTCGCTTTTGTCCTGTGGCACTCCGTAGCCGTAGTAATACAGGTAGCCAAGAATGTACTCCGCGTTTGCATCGCCTTGTTCGGCGGATTTTCCGTACCAACGTGCCGCCTCCGCGTAATTCTGTGGCACCCCTTCGCCTCTGTAATACAAGAAGCCGAGGCCCTCCTCAGCCCAGGCGTCACCCTGTTCAGCGGCTTTGCGACACCAACGTTCAGCCTCCGCATAATCTCGAGGAACGCCCTTGCCATCGCGATACATGCTACTGAGGTTGTATTCGGACTTCGCGTAACCCTGCTCAGCAGATTTGCGGTACCAGCGAGCGGCCTCGCGGTAGTTCTGAGGGATTCCCTTGCCTCTGTAGTACATGGAACCTAGCTTGAACTGAGATTCCGCATCCCCTTGCTCAGCACGGATACGGTACTCTGCTGCCTGTTTTGCGAGCCGCCTATTATTTAGCTGAGCGCGGAGGATTATGCCCGCACAGATTAGGGCCAGGACGGTGATGCCCACTATCGCCCAACGTGGTTTCATCGAATCCCTCCATACACGGACGGATGAGCATTGTATCCTCGAAACGATGTGAATTGATTAACAACCTATTTGGGACTCATTGGTTGTGATAGATATCCCTGCGGTCTTGATGAAACAGTAGGGTTATCAGCTGAAAAAGCACCATTTCACTAGTAGGCGTTGACCTACTTCACCGCCGCGGCTTTCTTGGGGAACATTTCTCCGATGCGCTTGATTTGTGCGCCTACCGTGCGCAATTTTTCCTCGATGTGCTCGTAGCCGCGGTCGATGTGGTAGACGCGGTCGATGATGGTTTCACCATCGGCGACCAGGGCGGCCAGGACGAGCGACGCGGAGGCGCGGAGGTCGGAGGCGAGGACGGCGGCGGCGCTGAGCGGAGTTTTGCCGCGGACTACGGCGCGGCGGCCCTCGATCTTGATGTTTGCGCCCATGCGGACCAATTCCTGGGCGTGCATGAAACGGTTCTCGAAAATATTTTCGGTGATAACTGAAGTGCCTTCGGCTTGGGTCGCGAGGGCCATGAATTGGGCCTGGCAGTCGGTGGGAAAGCCGGGAAATTCTTCCGTCGAAATATCAGCGGCAATGAAGGGATTGTCGCCCATCACGCGCACGCTATCGGCGGTCGACCTGGTTTTGACTCCGACCTCTTGGAGTTTACTGAGCAGAGCGTCGAGGTGGGTTGAATCGCATCCAGTAATGTTGAGGTCACCACCAGTCATCGCACCGGCGATCAGGAAAGTTGCAGCTTCGATTCGATCCGGGATAATGCGGTGCTTGGCGCCTTTCAATTTGCTGACGCCTTTCACGCGTATGGTGGCAGTGCCTGCGCCTTCGATTTTCGCTCCCATTTTGTTGAGCAAGGCGGCCAGGTCGGCGACTTCGGGCTCGCGCGCGCAATTCTGCAGAATGGTTTCACCTTCGGCCAAAGTGGCCGCCATGAGCAGGTCTTCGGTGCCGGTGACAGTAATTTTGTCGAAAACAATTTCTGTGCCTTTGAGGCGATCGGCGGAAGCCTCGACGTAACCGTGATCCTGCGTGATCTTTGCGCCGAGCTGTTCAAGTCCTTTGATGTGCATGTCAATCGGACGGCTGCCGATGGCGCATCCGCCGGGAAGCGAGACCCGGGCACGCCCGCATCGAGCCACCAATGGACCGAGAACCAGCGTAGAGGAGCGCATGGTCTTGACCAGTTCATAGGAAGCCTCAGGACTGGTGAGATTTTTGCAGTGGAGTTTAGTACGGTGCTGTGCGCGCCCGTATCCGAGTTCAACCTCAGCGCCCATGGCGGCCAGAAGATTGCGCGTGGTTTGAATGTCGCGCACTTGCGGTACGTTTTCGAGGATGACGGGTTCGTCGGTTAGCAGGGCGGCGGCCATGCAGGGAAGCGCTGCGTTTTTGGCGCCGCTGATATGGACGGTTCCGAGCAGCGGCTCGCCGCCGCGGATGACGAGTTTATCCATGAAGTAGGAGTCCTTGGTGAAAAATACATTCTAGCGGGGAAAGCGGCTAGGGATGGATAATCGGGAGGGCACGGCCTTGTGGGACAAGATACGTTAGAGGTTTAAAAGAATACGGACGGCGAAACATGAAACCTGGCACTCAAGCGACGAATGTGCTCTTTGGTAAGGTCGCGTTTCCCGTTCAAAATATCTGACACAATGCTTTCGGTTCCGAATACATCAACCAAGTCCTTTTGACGAAGCTTATGAACCTCCATTAAATGTCGAATGATATCGAGCGGTCCCGCTTCGGGCACGGGATGGCGCTTCGCCTCGTATTCCTCCACCAATACGGTTAGCAGGGCGATGAGCTTTTCTTCGGCGGGGCTTACCACGTCTTGTCCTGTCAATTGTTCCAGGCGTTCAATGTAAAGCTGATTCTGCTCCTCTCCACTGATGACCTCTGGTCTTTCCTCCGCAAGAAGTGCCCCGTAAGCAGTTTCGACGACGGTCATCTTTTCCAATCTCCCTTGCTGTACTCGTCATGCGTCAACACATGCTTTACAAAGATCATCTGCCAACGGTACTCAATTTTGACGATCAACCGGTACGCGTTTCCTTTGATGTTGAAAACTGTATAGGGGGCAACAAAATCAGCGCTGGGATAAACTCTTCTCACGTCGACCAAGCTACTCCACGCGGCAGACTTCGCCACTTTGAACCATTCGCTGAGTGGCGATTCCAAGGTCGGCGGCTACAGCCTCTCGCCACGCACTCCTGCTGATCACATGCACGGTGTTATGTGCTTCTCATCTTGCGAACTTCATGAAATATACTTCGCAGATTGCGAACCCTCAAGTACAACTTAACTTTCTGCGAAGATATTAGTTGAATGAGATGCACGAGGTAACTAATGCATTCTTAACATTTTAGCGGGGTACCTTGCACGAGTGCCTGCGCGGTTACAGAGAAGCTGCCACCATTTCCTAGAACGTCTTGCGGAACAACCAGAACAAAAATCCTGACAGCATCATGGCTACCGGCAAGGTTAAGACCCAAGCCAGGGCCAGGTTGCGGACGGTGGACCACTGGATGCCGGAGTGGTTGGCGGCCATGGTGCCGGCAATGCCGGAGGAGAGGACATGGGTCGTGCTGACGGGAAGACCGAATCCGTCGGCGGCGCCGATGGTGGCCATCGCGGTGATTTCGGCAACTGCGCCTTGGGCGTAAGTCAGATGGCTCTTGCCGATTTTTTCACCGACCGTGATTACGATACGTTTCCAGCCGACCATAGTTCCAAGGCCCAGAGCCATGGCCACAGCGACCTTCACCCAGAGAGGAATGAAGCGGGTGGAATGATCGATGTGCTTTTTATAGTTGGCCAGAACGGCTGTCTCGGAAGCGGTGAAAGTCGGATTGTGGCTCTTCTGCATCAGGCGGATGGCTTCACTGATTAGATACATATCGTTGCGGAAGTTGCGGACCTGGTCGTTGGGGATGTTCTTCATCTCTTTATAGAGAGCGGTTTCGTTGCCAATGTCGCTGACCAGGGTGCGCAGGGCGAGCATGGTATTGGCGGTAAAATCTTTGTCCCGGATGTAGTTGGTGACGTCGTCGTGCGCGTCCCCGACCGTGGCATTGGGACTCACATACTTGCTGAGAACGTCGGCGGCCTCGTGGGAGACGGCGATGAAATCCTGCGAGTCCTTGTAGGTGACGGCGTGATTGAGAGCATAAGCGGTCGGCACGGTGCCGATAAGGATCAGCATGATCAGTCCCATGCCTTTTTGTCCGTCGTTGGAGCCGTGGAAGAAGCTGACGCCGGTGCAGGTGAGGATGAGCAGGCAGCGGATGTAGAACGGCGGCGGTGCGGCGCCTTCGGGAGCCGTGTAGAGCTTGGGATCTTTGATGAGGGCTTTAGCGAGGAGCAGGAGGAGTCCGGCGCAGCAGAAGCCGACGATGGGCGAGAGCAGCAGAGATTTCCCGATGTTGGC